>DASUDI010000001.1:0-12377 GCA_036275695.1 Minisyncoccota bacterium
GCAATGGTTGCTTCTTCTTTTTTTGCAATTTCAGAAACTTTTTGTTGTATATCACTTACCCGCACTTTGGTGCCTTCAAGCCACTCATTAAAGGCACTTTTAAGACTTGCGCCAAATGATTTACGTACTCTCCGACGATCAGTGACTATCGTACCTTCTTCAATTGACTCACGATCAAGAGCGTTCCCTACATCAAAGGTGTTTTTTTTAGCTTGCGTTTGTGAATGAGTGCCCGATGTGCGTTGGGGGTTGTTGGTTCCTTCGGGCAGTACACTTTCGTGCAACTCATCTGAATGCACGTCACTGAATGAGACCCCCATGATAGATCCCTCCTTTTGTGGTGCAGAATTGTTGCTTGTCATAGTGTATAGTATCGCACATTGCGCAAAAAATTACGCCCACAGATGTGGGCGTAATTTTTTGCGCAATGTGGGATACGTCTATCCACGCTCCGGTGCGCGCAAACCTTTCCGTGTCACAAAATCAGTGTCTGCTTTTTTTATGGAAAGCCCAATCTTCCCATCTTCAATTTTTGACACAACTACTTCGACTGTTTCACCGACACTCAAAATTCCATCGAGTGATTCAATACGCCACGGTACGATTTCAGAAATATGAATGAGTCCCTCTTGCGTGCTATTCATTTTTGCAAACGCACCGAAGGTGGCGATGCGAGTTATCTCTACGGTAAGTCGCTCACCTACTTCAAAAACTTTGGTGAGTGCGGCAATGCGCGCGTGTGCTTTTGTGGGCGCATCACCCTTTCCGGTAATGTATACCGTTCCATCATCTTCAATGGTTATTTCATCAACTCCTGTTTCCTCCTTGATGCTGTTTATTGTTTTTCCACCACTACCAATCACGAGTCCTATCTGACTTGGCAAAATACTGAGCACTACAATCTTCGGCGCGCGCGGTGATATGTCCGCACGATGTGTAGGTATTTCTGTTTCGAGTGTCTCAAGGATATGTAGTCGCGCGATCCGTGCTTTTTCAAGTGCCTCCGCGAGAATCGAAATTGGAATCCCTGCAACTTTTACATCCATCTGTATTGCAGTAATGCCGTTACGTGTACCTGCGACTTTGAAATCCATGTCACCATGTTCATCTTCTGGTCCTTGTATATCGGTAATGAGTTGATAAGTATCGTGCGCCTCCATCATAAGTCCAGAAGCGATGCCTGCAACATGTCGCGTAATAGGTACGCCACCATCAAGAAGCGCGAGCGTGGATGCGCAGACTGAGCCCATTGAGCTCGACCCATTTGACGCCATAGTCTCAGAGACAAGTCTTATGGTATATGGGAATTGGGTCTTGGGTGGAATGACAGGAATAAGTGCTTTTTCCGCAAGCGCGCCATGTCCAATCATGCGTCTATTTTGTCCACCCACGCGTCCTGTTTCTCCCACTGAGAATGGTGGGAAGTTATAGTGGTGCATAAAGTGACGTTCGGTCCCATGATCTTCTATGCTATCAAGCACCTGTGAGTCCGCAGGCCCTCCGAGTGTGAGCGCGGTGAAAATGTGTGTTTCACCACGGTAGAATATGCCGCTTCCATGGAGTGCGGGGGATATGTCACCTGCTTGCGCGAAGAGTGGGCGGACTTCATCGAGCCCACGCCCATCGGGTCGAATTTTTTCGTGGATGATGCCCTGGTGGAGTGTGTCATTGATTGCCTCTTCAAAAAGATCATCAAAAAGTCCCGTGGGTGTTTCGGGAAACTGTGACACACAAGCGTCACTCCACTCCTTTTTTAACGCGTAGAGGTGTTGTTTGCCTGAGCGGTTTGAGAATAGTGTGTCTTTAAGGCGTATGTGAAATTGATCCTTGAAAAACGTGTGTAACGTCTCATTGGGTGGTGTGTGCGCTATGCTTCGTTTTGGTTTTCCTATTTCTGAGATGATGTGTGTTTGGAATGTTTCAAGCAACGTGTGTATCGTAGATGCGCGTGTGAGTGCCTCTACGACGACGCCTTCCGCAACTTCATTTCCTGAGGTCTCAATCATGTTGATGGTACCGCCCTTTCCGCACGCGAGGACTTCATAGTCAAGTAACCCATCCTCACGTTCCGTGTAGGTTGGGTTGAGTACGACGGCGCCTGTGTCACGACGCTTGCCAATGCGCACTGCTCCGACGGGACCGTTCCACGGAATATCAGATACCGAGAGCGCGAGTGACGCACCGATGACACCAAGCACGTCGGGATCATCTTCGCCCTGCGCGAGAACGGTGATGACTACTTGTATCTCATTGCGTATTGCATGATTGAAGAGTGGTCGGATGGTTCTATCAACAATGCGCGCGGACAGTATCGCGCTGTCACTCGGGCGTCCTTCTCGACGCTGAAATCGACTACCGAGTATTTTTCCCGCGGCGTAAAATTTTTCCTCAAATTCTACCGAGAGTGGAAAGTATGAAAGTCCGACTGCTTCCCGCGCGCTCATAACTGCGGTTGCGAGAACGACCGTCTCGCCCATGCGGAGCATGACGGAACCATGCGCCTGGTTGGTAAGGTTGGTGAAGTGTGCGTAAAGCGTCTTCCCCTCGATATCAAGTGTGTATGTTTTTTTTTCCATAAAAAGTTATGTGATGAGCGTTGCGGATGGTAGATCTCAAATCGTACACGATTGAAACCTATGAATCCGAAACGCTCGTTGTCAATGCGCGCTCTAAAAAAGCGCGCATACGTAGTGTAGCAGAAATGGTGTCGATGTATATCACCACGCGCGCGCCCTTTGGGCGCGCGCGTGGTGATTACTGAGAGACATGTATGACGTTACATCGACTCGCGATCAATTTCTTTTTTTGAAAGACGTGCAGGGTGCTTCATTTTTTTCTTTAACTTCGGATTGCTCCGCGCGCCAATAAGAAACTCGTGTGGATGTTCATCCATATCAATGAAATCATCGACACACTCTCTTAATCGCGCTGAGCTTGATTTTCCAAAACTGATGCACTCTACCTGACACCCGTGCGAGCGGACATACTCAACCATGGGAATGAAGTCACCGTCGCCAGTTGCGATAATAATAGCATCGACTTTTTCTGAAAGTTTAATCGCATCGACTGCGAGACCAACATCCCAGTCGGCTTTCTTCGCTCCTCCAAAAAATACTTGAAGATCTTTTGTCTTTACTTCAATACCTACTTTTTCAAGTGCCTCAAAAAATGAACGCTCCTCTCCTGTCTCCGTGGTCACTACGTACGCTATGGCGCGAATGAGTTTCCGCGCGCCAATGGCTGTTTTTACTACGGCTCCAAAGTTTACCTTTGCGTGATATATATTTTTTGCACTGTGGTACAAATTTTGCGTGTCAATAAAAACCGCAACACGCTGTTCTTCATGCTTAATGACTGACATTAAAATACTATGTGTTAAAAAACTTCTTAAAATACTCCTCGTTAAGTATAACAAACCTATATGCGTGGTAAAGAAAAATGCGGGCGACCTTTGGTCGCCCGCACTCTCCCATCCTTCTTACTTCTTAAGCCCGAGTTTTTTAACGAGTGCTTTATATGCTTTCTCGTCTTTTCGTTCGAGGTATTTAAGATGTTTACGGCGATCAGCAACCATTTGCAAAAGTCCACGACGTGAGTGAAAATCTTTCGCATTCTTTTTAAGATGCTTTGAGAGATCGTCAATCTGCTTGGTGAGGATCGCAACCTGTGCTTCAGGTGAACCGGTATCAACGTCGTGACGACGTACTTCCTTTATCGCGTTCTCTTTCTTTCGTTTTGTGAGCATAAATATATTCGTGAACACGTATACGGGACGTAGATAGCGTCTCCCTATGCGTGAGTTATAACCTGCGAAGGTTGCTTTCATTGTAGCACAGATTGACAAATTGCGCAATTTCTTGTATGTCGTGCGCATCATGTGCCCCTGACCTCTGCATATAACCTCTGATGGAGTGTCTCTATAATGAATATAGGTAATTATTTTTTTTAAATTCCCAGTATCTCTATCAGAGTTCGTGATATATACTATATATAGTATAGGTATGGAATTGCATGAATTGAAACAACAGTTTCTCGAATATCTCGAAATTGAAAAGGGGCGTTCTATTAAGACGGTTGAAAATTATGATCGGTACCTTTCACGTTTTCTTAATTATGCGAAGGTCACTGACCCCGCACTTCTTACTGAAGGTATGGTGCGCGAATATCGTCTTTGGTTAAATCGTCAGCCAGGTACGAAGGTGGGACGAACTACTGATACGCTTAAGCGTAAAACGCAAAACTATTACCTCATCGCATTGCGGGCGTTCCTCAAATACGCACGAAAGCGGGGTGTTGAATCACTTAATCCGGAGCGTATTGAGCTTGCAAAGGTGCCTGATCGTTCTCTTGACCTCATTTCCCCTGCCGAACTTGGACGACTTATGGATGGCCCCGATAGTAACACTGAGCAAGGATTGCGGGATCGCGCGATACTCGAACTCCTGTTCTCTACCGGTCTCCGTGTATCCGAACTTTGTAATCTTTCACAAGAGGATGTGGATCTCACGCGTGATGAGTTTTCAGTGCGTGGAAAAGGTGATAAGGTGCGTGTTGTTTTTCTTTCTGATACCGCACGTGAGGCGGTGCGCGCGTACCTGCGCGCGCGTAAAGATTTTGATGATGCGATGTTTATTCAATACGGAAGAAATAGCAAGAATGAACAGGTAAAAAATAACGATATCCGCCTCACGCCACGAAGTGTCCAACGCATCATTAAGAAGTACGCGACCATCGCGGGTATCACGCGCAAGGTGACGCCACACGTTATTCGGCATAGTTTTGCAACTGACCTACTCTCAAATGGTGCTGATATTCGTTCGGTACAGGCACTTCTTGGTCATGCTCATATCGCGACAACGCAAGTCTACACGCACGTCACCGATAAACACCTCCGCGACATTCATAAAAAATTTCATTCGAGAAAGTAGTGTGTCTCATGTTTGTGATGTATATGAAATGTCCACGCTACCGTAGCAACGTGGACATTGTAGAAAGTAATTTGTTATTTACCTATTCCCCCGGACAAGGTGCAAACTCACAGTGTGGCCCCACGCGCCCCACCGCGCTTCCGTCAGGACATATTTTTGCGTCCATGGTGCAGTAGACTGAGTCACTCCCATCAGTAGGGAGTGAACTCGGCGGCACATCGTCTGGTATTGGATATTCCATACCAACATCATTTGGCTGCTCAGCAACGGGTAGTGCCTCTTCAGGCTTTGGCTCGATTGCGTCACTGTCGTGTTTTTCTTCGATAGATGGATGTGGTGAGGTGTTGTCGAGTGCCGGTGCCTGCGTCTCTTGTTTTTGAATGGCGAAAAAAAGTACAAGTACCCCGACGCATATTACGGCGATTATGATGTATGTTCTCATACAGAAAGTATAGCAAATTATCTAGATTGTGTATCTGATGTAATGACTTCACTGAACTGAACCTCAATTTCGCGTGCATCATCGTGTTCGGGTAGTCCTGAAGGATTGTCTTTTCTGAGTATTATTGCACCGCGCGCGTAGGGAGTGTTTGAAGCAATGGTATATGAAATGGTCGCAGAAAATGGCACAAAATCCTCAGTCATCCAATCTCCTTTTGCCGTAGCAATCCCCTCTCCTATGATCAGCCCATCCCAATTTACGATAGAAATAGGAAAACTTGCTTCAAAGAACCACGGCCCACGCGCCTTGCCCGTAATAGTAACTGGTGAAGTAATGATGCTACCTGTCTGAGGCGTGTCAATGACGATGAGAGGGTCCAGTGTTTCTGATGTGGTTGCATTATCAGGACAAGGTGCAAACTCACAGTGTGGCCCTACTCGCCCCACCGCGCTTCCGTCAGGACATATTTTTGCGTCCATGGTGCAGGCAATGTCTGTGTTGTCGCGGCGATTGTCGTAGCGAAATAATGGTTGATGCTCGGTATAGATGAGAGATATGGCAATGATTGCGAGGAGGATAAGGAGTATATTTCGTACAGAACGCATAGTGAAATTTATGACATTGTTTCAACAGGTGCGTGTTCTAATGCTGGCTTTCGCGCAAAAAAACGTTTGACCCGTGCGCCATCAATGAGGCGAACACCGAGGAATTCAAGGCCAACAAAAAATAGAATGCCACCTGGGGTAAATGGTGTAACAAGTGTTACAAAGCCAAATATTACAAAAAATACACCAATACATTTGCGTGTTTTAGGGCGAAGATGTGTGTAGTTTCGTATTTTATCTACCATATTACTTGTGACGGTATTATAGGTATATTTCTTACAAATGCAAAGCCTCGACCATCTTCGATGGTCGAGGCTTTTGATACGTGCCTGCTAGTGCTATATGTTCTTTTTAATTGATGCCTCGCTTCTCATTTTTTCAAGTATGCCTGTAATTAATTCTTGTTGCTTTTGGTTACGAATTTGTGCCTCAACTTGTGGCTTGATTTCTTCAAGTGGAGGAAGGTCTTCCTTGGGGTAGGCCGAGAGGAATTCAGTTATTTCTTCATCTGAAACGGTAATATTTTCAATGTCAGTGACCTTTGCAAAATACGCATCAATGATTACACGTTCTCGAATATTCTTCATGAGTTCGTCGTGAGTAAGTTGCGCCTCTTCAAGAAGTTTCTTAAATTCCTCTTCCCCGCCAACCTGCGCCACCAATTCGTCGTATTTTGCCTTAACTTCTTCTTCAGTTGCGGCTAGCCCCTCCTTTTCTGCTGCGCTCATAAGGATAATGTTGTCAATAAGTATTTGCAGTGACTCATCCTGAATTTTTTGTTGAATGGTTGCGTCTGAGATGTCGACTCCTTGTTGTGTAGCGGCTTGTTGCATGCGCGCGATATTTTCGTCAAGTGCAACTTTGTATATTTTTTCACCATTTACAATTGCCACAACGCCACCATCTTTATATTTTGAGTCATAGAGGTAGTAGCCCGCTCCACCGATGAGTATGAGCGCAACAACAACCGCCGTAAGTAGTTGTTTATTTTTGTACCACGCGACTTTCGCTACAGGAATTTCAACAGAGGGTTGTGATGGAGCCGTTTCAATAGGGGTAGTTACTGATTCGGTTGTTGAAGATTCTGCGGGTGTTGTGTTTTGTCCGGTATTTTGTTCTTCCATATAATATTATGTATGATAATTGCTACAAATAAATTGTACTCTAGCGTACCATGCTACGGTTAAGTGCGGAAGTGGAGAATGCGGAATGTTCCTGTCCTTTGGAGACAAACATTCCGCTTACCCACTATTTTGTAGCCTTGGTGAGTATTTTAAGGTCAGTAAGCACTTCGTCAGCGTGCGTTTCAGGCTTTACGTCGGTGTATATTTTTGCAATTTTTCCTTCTGGATTTATGAGAAAAGAGGTGCGCACCGCGCCAAGATATGTCCGCCCCATCATCTTTTTCTCTTGCCACACCCCATATGATTCAACTACTTTTTTGTCAGTGTCCGCGAGAAGTGTAAAGGGAAGATTAAATTTTTCCTCAAATTTTTTATGACTTTTTTCGGAATCAACGCTGATGCCATACACAAGGCATTTGAGGCGCTTAAATTTTGGAAATTCGTCACGAATGGCACACGCTTGTTTTGTACAGCCGGGAGTATTGTCTTTTGGGTAAAAATAAATAAGTACCCAATTACCACGATCATTTTTAAGAGTGTGAGCCGTGCCATTTTGGTCTGTGAGTGTAAAGTTTGGTGCTAGTTTTCCAATTTTGAGTGTACTCATGGTGTGTGTATGTATGATTATACCTTTATATAGTAGATATAGTAGCAGGTATAGGTAACGAGGAGAAGAGGGGGGCGACCAAAGGTCGCCCCCCTATTTCTTTTTTGTTAACCCCTTTTCTAAATCTAGGACCTCGTCAATGCGTATATGTGCAATAAACTCAGGTACATGTGATACAAGTATCATGGCGCCTCGGTAGTCATGAAGTGCTTGCGCGATAATGGGAATGTGTCTGAAATTAATGTGGTTAGTAGGCTCATCAAGTATGAGAAGTCCCGGCTTCATGAGGGTTAGTTGGGCAAAAGCGACGAGCCCTTTTTGACCTTCGGAGAGATTGCCAACTTTTGTTTTCATGACGTCACTATATAAGAGAAAACCTGCCGCGCAAGAACGCATATCTTCCTCAATTTTCTTTTCCATGGCGCGCATAAGGGTGTCATACACAGTCAGATCAAAATCAAGTGTAGAAAAATCCTGTCGATAATAGCCAATCTTTACCTGTGGCGCGACTGTCTCACCGCGCGCATGACCCGAAGCAAGTGATTCGAGGAGTGTTGTCTTGCCAATACCATTGGGACCTACGAGTTGGAGGTGTGTGTTTTTGGTAAGGGTTACCTCGCAAGGAATGGTCACCACGGTATCGCGCTTCATAATGGAGTATGATGAGATAGTAAGTATTTTCGGCGGTAGGTTTTCGGGAACTGTTATGGTGAATGGGCGAATGGTTTTATCTTCTTTGCGGACACTGACCATGTGTTCCTCCATATCCTCAATCTTGTCACGCATGCGTTTCGCGAGGAGGCGCATGTTACCACCCTTGTGTGAGAAGTAGTTCGCCTTCTCCTTGTTTTCCTGTATTTCTTTCGCAGATTGAGCATTTTGACGATTTTCTTTCGCAATCTGCGCGCTAATTGCGCGCACGACATCATGGTAATTTCCATCGTGTTGATCTACGGTGTGGGTGTACACATTGAGGTAGAGCACTCCCTGCGTAAAAGCGTTTAGAAATTCCGCATCATGCGATATGACAAGTACTGTTTTATTATAGGATCTAAGAAATTCAGTGAGGTGGGTTATGCCCGCGGTATCGAGGTTGTTGGTAGGTTCATCGAGAAGGAGTACGTCGGGATTTTGTATGAGTGCCGATGCAAGGAGCAGGCGAGCTTGTTGTCCGCCAGAAAATGTTTGTATGACCCTATCTTTTGATGCGCGGAGACCCACAATACCAAGCACCTCGTCTATTTTTGGGTCAATATCATATACCTTTTCAGAAAAACAGTGCTCAAAAAAAGCGCGTACCGTGAGTGTAAGTTCATTTCTGGGTATGACTTGGCGTGCGATTGCAATACTGGTACGGGGAAGTACATTAACGCTCCCTGCTTGTGGCTGGTATGTTCCCGTAATGAGGTTGAAGAGTGTGCTCTTCCCTGCCCCATTTTGACCCATGAGCGCAAGTTTTGCCCCTCGTCGCACAACAAAATTTGCCCCAATGAGAATGGGTTTATTGTGATTATATTCAAATGAAACATCACTGAAAGTGATAACTCCCGCTTGTCGTGACATGGTGACTTAGACTAGCGCATTTTGATTAAATATGCACGCGTGCCGAAAATACGCATGCTATACTCCTTGTATGAAAATCTATTCGTGGAACGTTAATGGTATCCGCGCGGTACACAAAAAAGGTGATTTTATGAAGTTTATTGAGCGCCATCAACCTGATATTCTGTGTTTACAGGAGACCAAGGCACACCAAGATCAGTCTGAAATAGACCTTCCAGAATACACAGAGTACTGGTGCTCGGCTGAGAAAAAAGGATATTCAGGTACCGCTATTTTCACCAAAATACCGCCTATTCAAGTCATATGTGGGATTCCTGAGCACATCGCGCAACAATATACACTCCATGATACATATGGAGATACTACCAAAGAGGGGCGGGTCATTGTGCTCGAATTTGAACAGGTATATGTTGTGAGTGTTTATACGCCAAACGCAAAAGATGATCTCTCGCGAATACCCATGCGCACTCAATGGGACCCCGCATTTCTTGCATATATGGACATGCTCGCAAAGGTAAAGCCAGTCATATTTTGCGGTGATCTCAATGTCGCGCATACCGAGGATGACCTTGCGCGTCCAAAGGAAAACGTTGGCAAGAAGGGATTTACCGCTGAAGAGCGTGTGGGTGTAGATAACATCATTAAAACTAATTTTGTTGATAGCTTCAGGATGTTCACAAAGGGAAACGGCAATTACACGTGGTGGTCCCATTGGGGAGGTGCGCGTGAACGCAATGTGGGGTGGAGAATTGATTATATTTTTGTATCTGCATCCATTGCGTCGTATATAACACGCGCGTACATCTTTGCAGATGTGTACGGCAGTGACCACTGCCCTGTTTCCATTACAATATCGGATGAAATTTTTAGTGAAAAAACAATCACACAGAATACAGATATGTCAAGGCTCTGTGTAGAGTCTTGATATTTTGTATATTTTAAGCCGTAAAATACCATACTCACACCATATGTCTTTTATAAAAGACATATGGTGTGAGTTTTCCACACATATCCACACTCATGTCCTTTACACCTTTTTATAAAGGACATACTATATATGCAGGCCCAGAAAGGGCGAGCGGATAACCACAAGGTAATCCCTTAAAGTGTTCATTATAAAATTGAGTTAATACCTCCAAATAAAACTCTAGTACATCACTAGATGAGGATTGCATGAGCCACTTGGGTTCACAGCAGGAATCATCAAATCTTAATGAGTCAAAAATTGGATTCGACATGACTATGTCATCCACCGGAACAAAAGTTCCACAACAATGACTCAGACCACATACAAAAGCCCGTAGGATCGGGAGCCGAACATTCGGCAGTCGATCCCACGGGCTTTTATTATTTTGTAGTATTCACTTGTGTTTTTTTAATCATACACTTCACACACTCATGATTGTATTTCGTGACTGTTTCACAGCGTTAAGTCTATGAAACTGATGTACAAAACAGTTGTGGGTGTTGTGCGTACGAGGTGGGGGTGTGTTGTATGATTACCTGACCTTATGTTTGCGTTGGAGTGAAGCAACGGCCTCCTTTTCTTCAAGTGCCTGTTTCTCTTTTCCGCTTTCACCAAGTTCTTTCAGTGTCTGAATGGGTAGTTTCATAAGTGTCGTGGCACGTTCTTCCATGTACGTGGCATTGTTTTTGGTGGGGTCGTCGAGTACTTCTTCAAGGAGTGCGTGAAGCGTGTATCCCAGTTTTGGTCCAGGTTTTTCGCCTGTTATTTCCATAATTCGTGTTCCGTCTATGCAAAGCATTTTTACCGAAATAGGATCACGGAGTGCCTCTTCCACCATGGCAATGTATTTCCGGAGACGAAATGGCTGTTCTTTTGGTCTTCCAGTACCAATTCGGTCGCAACGGCGTAATTTTAGTAAATCCCAGATATTTTCTTCGCCCACATTGGCAATGGTACGGCGCACCGCAGAGAGTGTAATGGTGTCAGGGTCGCTGAAAAACATGTGCCAGCGAATGAGTTTTACAATGCGCTCAATCTTTTCCTTAGGGAATTTGAGATCATTGAGTGCTTTTTTTGCCACTTTTGCACCAACCACCTCATGCCCGTGAAACGTCCAGTCCTTTTTTTCGTGGGACCAACGACGTGTTTCTGGCTTAGAAATGTCATGAAAAAGTCCCGCAAGTCGAATATCAAAATCCCAATCTTTGTCGGCAGCGTGTTGCATGGTGCGGAGTAGGTGCTCGTACACATCAAACGCATGTGCTTGGTTTTGTTCTACGCCAATACCTCGCAAGAGATCGGGTGCAACAAATTGAAGCAGTTGGAACTTTTCAAGGAAAATAATGCCCTGCATGGGGTGTTTTGAGTTGAGAATACGCGTAAACTCATCACGAATACGTTCCTTAGAAATACGGCTTAGATTATTACTATTTTTGAGTATGGCATGCATGGTGTCGCTCTCAATAACAAATTCAAGTTCTACCGCAAGACGTACCGCGCGCATCATGCGTAGCGCATCTTCGCTGAATCGTTCGTGCGCCACCCCCACCGCGCAAAGTCTTTTTTTTGCAATGTCTCGTTCCCCACCGTATATATCAATTATTTCTTCAGTTTTAAGACGATACGCAATAGCATTTACCGTAAAATCGCGTCGTTTAAGGTCGTCTTCGAGCGAGACGCCAAAAGAGACAGAGTCGGGGCGACGTGCATCAGAGTAGGTCGATTCGGTACGGAAAGGAGTCACCTCGATAACGGTAAGGGTTGGATCGGATGTCTCAGACACCACGCCAACAGTACCAAAATCGTTATTGATAAATGTTTCAGGAAAAATACTTTCAATTTCGGTAGGATGTGCGTCGGTGGTAATATCCCAATCTTTCGGGGTTTTTTCAAGCATAAGGTCGCGGACACATCCACCTACAAGGTACGCTTCAAACCCGCGACTTTCGAGGGTGTCCGCGACGTATTGCACCTCTTTGGGAATGTCGCTTCGTGTAATCATGTGGTTAGTATAGCAGAAAATCGTTGCAAAATCCCGTCTTTAACCGTATGATGGTGCAACGCACCCATGGTGAAATGGATATCACAGCAGTCTTCGGAACTGTTATTCTAGGTTCGAGTCCTGGTGGGTGCACAAAGTT
>DASUDI010000002.1:0-9064 GCA_036275695.1 Minisyncoccota bacterium
GCATTCCAAGAAACAGTATCACCAGCATTAGTGGGATTATTTGATGATGATTCGGTTACCTCACGCGCATCAGATGTCCATAGTGGAGGTGTATTCAAGACGGTAACGGACGTCGTTGCGGTATCTTGCGCGTCAGCGTGCTTAATGCTTTGTTCACCTATATTGAAAACAAAAATAAAAGCAAACACAATGATGCCAAGAAACGTTGTGTACACAGTAATTTTACCTGCCGTACGTAAATGGTCTGTGTGATGTGACATATGAATAAAAAACTAATAAGACACCTATATTGTACGATATACACATGTCCGATACACACGAGTTATACACACCCTATTCATAACGAATAGCATCAAGCGGGTTGAGTTGTGCTGCTCTGCGCGCTGGAAAAATACCTGTCAAATAGCCGACAGCACCTGAGAATAGTGCTATAAAAGTGAGAAAAGGGAGTGGGAATGAAAACAGCGATACCGAACTACCACCAAATTGACTTGCAGCAACATTCAACATGATATTCACAGCAAATCCCAAGGTTACCCCCATCACTATTCCACTCACACCACCCAAGAAGCCTACAACAATAGACTCCGAAACAAATAAAAACTTAATATCACGTGGTGAAGCCCCCAATGTACGCATAATTCCAATCTCCTTAGTACGCTCCAAAAGGGTAACGGTCATCGTATTAAACATTCCAATTGCTGACACAATAAGCGCGATGCCTCCGAAGGTTGCGAGTACAACCTGAATACCTTGAAATATCTTAGAAGCCTGCTCAACTGTTTTTGAGAGTGCGGTAACTCGAAAACCATCTTCAATGAGTTTTGTTTCAACTGAGTTAAGAAATTCATTAGAAACTACCTTCACTTGCGCACGGTCATATTCCTCAATTCCAACATAATTACGTAGTTCTGGTAGCATCATAAGGACATTCAAAACACCCTCTTCTTTAGTAATTCCCTTTACTCGATACTTCTTCTCGATATTGATTTCAGTAATGAGATCGCTATTTTCTTCAGAGGGTACCAAAATACGGAGAGATACTTCTTGACCGATAAATGTTTTAGGGTCTTCTATTCCGAATAGTTTAAGAACCGCAGGTGAGAGCATAATCTCATGCACATTAGATATATCCTCGTCAATAAATACATCACCCTCAGATGTTGTAATTCCAGCGTACCGAAGGTATGCAGGCTCAGCGCCTTGTATAAACACGTTACCCGTTAATCCTTTGTAGGTAATAAGCGCTGGAAAACGAGCAAGGGGAGCAGCGTCTTCAATATTTTCAACAGACTCAAACTCCTTGATAGTTTCATCAGTAATAGTGAGATTTCTTGCGCCAGTCGCGGACACACCAAGTGAAAGAAGACTATCGCCAAAGACAATTTGTTCAAGAATTATTTTCTGAAGCCCAAATCCCAGACCCACAAGCACCACAACCGCACCTGTACCCACACCCATACCCAAAATAGTGAGCCATGTACGCATGGGGTTTGTCTTAAACATACGCGTTGAAAGGCGAGCTAAATCAGCTAACTGCATTACCACTATTGTATAAACAATGTGCTATGAAAGAAATATTTTAAACTGTATAACTTATCGTCTTGTATAGGATGAGCACCTATGCTTTGTAGCTTACATCAACACCAATCGCTATGATTTTTTCAAGATACCGTGAAATATCGTCTGCAACTTTTTCTCGTAAGGCAATGCCACCATCCTTAATTGGAGTGATAAGCATTTCATGAAAACCATCACCATCAGTCACACCCGAGAGTCTATCTGCAATTATGGTATCAAGATTGCTTTCACTTGCTTTACTCAACGGTATGTCGTGGTACGCACGAAGATATTCACGCACACGCTCAGCAAACTTATGCTGCGCAAAGAATACCGCATCAGATTCATTGTCTTTTCTAAAACGCTTGATATCGAGAGCCTGATTGACAATAGCCATAGACGCATCGGCCATTGACTCAGCTGTACGCTTATCGAGTCCCGCTCCCCCCTCATCATATTTTTTAACTAAAGCTGAAATAAACTGTTTTCGATGAATCATTCCTTTAATAAGGAGTCCAATTGCTTTTTCAATGCGAATAAGCTGATCAAATGTATATGCTTGTGTCAGAAAATTGGTAAGACTCTTAATGCGCAATGTATCAACTGAGTCATACGGAAACATACGCGCAAGCTGCTCAAGCTCAGTCACAATAGTCTCCCCTTCTCGCACCGGCTTTATCTGCTTACGTTGCGGATTTACTACTTCACGGACGATTCTCCCGTCTTTTAAATAATATACACGGTGTGCATATGAAAGGTGCGCCGCATTGTGCGACACCATAATAATAGTGCGCTTGTCGAAAGTGTTAATTTCGTCGATTTTATCCATCACTTGTTGCGTGGAAATTGAGTCAAGGTTTCCAGTGGGTTCGTCCGCCAAAAGAATTTGTGGGTCATTGACCATTGAACGCGCGACAGAAACACGTTGTTGCTGTCCTCCTGAGAGCATTGATGGAATTTTATGAGACACATGACCAACACCAAATCTATCAAGAAGCATTTGTGCCCTTCGTTCGCGACTTGCTTTGTTTGCGTCACAAAAGATCATGGGGAGTGCGACATTATCAAGCACCGAAAGTGAACCAATGAGGTTGAAGGACTGAAAAATAATGCCCATGATGTAACGTTGAAAATATACGCGCTCCTCAGGGGGGTACGAATAAATATCATCACCTCTAATGAGGAGCGTACCATCTCCTGGAGGGAGTGACCCTTGTATCGCGTACATGAGTGTGGACTTTCCACACCCAGAAGGGCCGAACAAAATAATGTACTCACCTTCGTATATGTCAGTATTTACCCCTTGAAGCGCACGATACTCATTTGATTTTCCTTTATTATAAATAACCGCAAGGTCTCTACAAATGATGAGTGGTTTTGCCATGTTGTCATTCTACACTATCCACCGATATTCTTAACCCACCCAAATGTTGATTCAAAGTTTTCGATGATAATGTCAATAATATTTTTTTCTTGAATCGGAGTGAAGAGTACAAAATTTTCTGATTTCACCGCGTTGCCCGACTCATCCGCGCAGTCAAGCCAAAATTGATATACAGTCGCGGGAGCAAAGTCCACAATCACCTCAACATGATCCATTGTATAACCGCTTTCCTTTGAATCTATTACCGTTGGCTCTACACCACCAGAAATACCTTCACGGTGGGTAAGTGAGCAGTGTGCTGGTTCATCGGTGAGCCATTCGACTATGGTCTGAATGCGTGACTCTCCCCCAGGGAAAAGTGTTGATTCATTAGTAACATTACTAATGATAGGTGGCGCCTCATCTTTGACGGTCACAAATGTAATAGGCTGACTGCGCACACGATCTCCGCCGGCGTTTTCAGCATTTACAAAGGCTACATAACGTGTACCCAGAGTTAGGTCAGCGATACGCAATTGGTGTGTGGACGCAAGCGTGGGACGACCAATAGTGTTTTGAGCACCTGTACGCATATCTTGGTAGTCTATGAGCGCCTTGGCGGGTACTGTCGTATCCCACGCAAGCGTTGCTGAATTCTCTTCTACTTTCACGATTCTCAAATTTCGAATATCAGGTAATGACGCTTTTGTCTTGAATGTAAAATCTCGACTCACGCCAGAAATACCGTATTCGTCCTTAGATTTAACTTGAAAATGATACTCAGTGTATGGTTCGAGACCAATAAGGCGTACTTCATGGTCAGTTGTATTACCACCTGTACTTGCCTGTGAGTACTGGTATTGTCCTTCCACAAAACTCTGTGAAGGTGAAAATACAACCTCAGATGAAGCAGGTCGATCAGTTGTCCATCTCACAATCGCAGAGGTTGTCTCTGGAATTACCGTGGGTGGACCTACGATGGTAAGATCCTCCGTAATTCCCTGAATTGCTTTTACGGTTTCATTGAGTATTTCTTGTAATGTCTCAGGTGACTGTATTTGTTTGATTTGTTCAATAATTTCTTCACTTGTCTTCGTCTCTGATTGCGCGGTAGTGTCTGACTGTGACTGTGAATCTGATTGAGAATTTGAGTCAGTGTTAGTACTTGATTGCTGTCCTTCCCCATTTTGTGCCGTACCCTCAGTCACCACCTTGTAGTTTGCTGAAATCCCTTGGTTACCCTCACTGTCAGATGATACAACACGAAAATAGTACGTGCGTCCCGTCTCAAGCTTATCAATAGTGATGCTGTGAAGTTTTTTGTCTGCAACAGGAACGCGCACAATACCGTAATCCTCCTGAAGTCCATAATTAACCGTTGAATCAGCCTCTTCATCTGTCTCCCACGTAATGGTTACAGAGTCATTTGAAACATTTGAAACTTGGACGTTTGTGATGTCTGGTGCCACTGCATCTGCCGCGCGCGCGCGATTAAGTTCAGGTGCATACTGAATCACAAGTGCAAGTGCTACAAAAAAAAGTGCGAATGAGCGTATCATAATGTCATCACGTATGCATAAAGTTTACCACTCATACTCATAATCTTTTTTTATGTTATTAACATCACGGCAAATCACCGATGGCATAAAAAGTGTTAGCGCCTTGATGAACGGTACCCGCAACACCGAGTGGCACTGCAATCCCCCAGAAGAGTTGGTCAATAACCGCGGGAGTTGTGGCTGCGGGCTTGGAGAGGTCCATTTTAATATTAGTGGTTGTAGTAGCAAGCTGACTACAATACACGCACGATGCGTAAGTGAACGTTGAGGTTGCAAATTTTTGTTCGTTTACGGGGATTGATGACGAACCGCCATCAGTAAGATCAGTTCCCTCAATAGCAATATCAAGTGAGTCGTTGCCGATATTCTGAACTGAGGTTGTGGCATTGTAGGAACCAGTATCGTCATTTACCGCAAGTGAACCGTAGTTTATTGAACTATCAACTGCAATCGCACGCAGCGTGAGAAGGTCAATAGATGGTGCGGTCGCGGTCGCCACGGAACCTCCCGCATCATTAACACGAAGCAGTGCACGCCATGTCTCTGCTGCAAAAGTACCTATGTCCGTTGGGTCTGCGTGGTAGTACATATCAATAGAACAAGAAACTTCGCAGGTATAACCTGAACAATTTTGCATACCACACTGCGAATTACCCGCAACATAGCAGTTATTATTATTTGCGCCACAAGACTCGCCTACACCACTGCGGAATATCGTTGTCGTTGCGCCCTCAATATCATCATACCCATTGAGGTCTGAGACGGTACCTGTCGCGTATACCGTCGTGGTGGCGCCACCCGTAAGCACAATATCATTCCCTCCATTGAGTGAGAGCGCGGTGATGGTTGGTGCAAAGATAAGCTCAAGTTCCGCCACATGAGTATATGAATCCAACTCAGTTCCTTCATTTGTGACACGGAGACAGAAATTTGAGTCGGTGACATTTGCGGTAGGTGTAAGCGCGTATTCAAGTTCAGTGTAGTAATTATTGGGAACACTTATATTCCCCGAATTATTACTTGCATTTTCTACAAATTGACCATACGTATATGTTCCTAAACCACCCAAAATATCAGTTGTCGATGCAAGGTTACTTATATACGTCGTGCTCTGCATACAGAGGTCGCTCGTACCGCAACTTGCTTGGTTGGGAATTTCTACATAGGTGTTGTAATTGACTGCCTCACAACTTGGTGCATTACCCTTCGGTGCATATTCAATTTCATAATTTTGATTATTTACCGCAAGTCCTGTGTTTTCAACAAGAAATCGGACACGTACCACATCATTAACCTGTACGCCTGTTGCGGGTGTATTTCGCGCACTTTTCCATGACGCACCACCAGATACCTGTTCGAATCCAAACGAGACGGATGGTTCATTCGTCAAAAGAGGTCGTGCGGTGTACATGTCCCATGCGCCATGATAAAACCACAATGAATATCCGATACCACCTGATGTGTAGGTACCATCATTTGCGCTTGTTGTAGCGACAACAGAGCCATCTTTCATAAGTGTCACAAATATTGAATCATCAGTTCCCCACGCCACCTCGACTTCATACCAACCCGTACTATATGAAACAGTCGTTGATGAAAGTATCGTGCCACTAGTGTCATTATCAAGCGCATTCTCTACCAGGGAAATACGGTCGGTTCCATATAGCTCTAGACATACTGCGTAATTTTGCGAATCATTACCTTGCGTACCAAAAAGTGTACACATCTCATCGCCCGAACCAGAAGTGGTATCTACATACGCAAAGTAACGCAATTTTTGTCCTTGCGCGACTGCGTATCCACTATTATAGACACCACCATTTTGTGTTCGTCCATTGTTGGGATCAGATGCTTTAAGTGAATACGCGCGTTCATGAACATTTCCCGATGTCGTAACACTAAACTCACCTGTGCCATCACCCGCATAGCCACTCATGCTTCCATCTTCAAAATTTTCAATCATAGAGAACGTTGTGCTCGTACTACTATCAATGGCTGCACCGTTACCGTAGTACATGTATATTTCTGTCTTAGTATTCGCGGTAAGTGATGGTATACGCACCCACGCTACCGCATTGGTACTTGCGCTAAATGTTTCAATGTAATAGTCGAGAGAGGTTACACCATCGCTCGCGGTAAAACGGAGGTCATCAAAATCTGACTGCATGTCGCTGTCATACGTAACGGGTACCTTGATGGCAGTATTTGAGTATGTGGTCGGATCACTGTTAGTAATATTCACTCTTTTTCGTTTACTCCAATTTTGGTCGTACCATTCACTATTCGGAACTCCTTCTCCACCATCATCATGCCTAAATCGATATGCAGATTGCTGTGTCAAAAGGCAGGAGCTATCTGACCATCGCACTGAACCGCACGCGTCTCCCCCATCGACATCAAACGACTCTCCATCGAGATTGCCTGTGTGATTGGTGAAATACCACGAACTAGGAGTCGTACCCACGAGGGTAATGTTTTTACCAGTAATTGCTGACGTTGTGGCAAAACTATTATTACTACTTACTAATCCAGCATTGTGATTGAGTGTCGTTGAAGCGAGTGTTATGAGTGAGCCATTATTAACCGCAAGCGTAAAGTTGCCTTCTGAGAGTGAGGTAATTGTTGGTGTGCCACTGAGTACAAGACCACTCGCACCAAGATTGGAGAACGCGTAATAGAGCGCGTTAAACGTACCCGCAAGTACACGGAGTGTGTATGTTCCCGTCCCTTGGTTAGTGATGGTAGTATCATTACCACCTGCTCCCACAATATTGAGAGACCCGCCACTCAGTGTAGTTGTTGCACCTGCGGCATGATACACCGTTACCTGTCGTGAAGAGCCACCTAGTGCGGTACCATCAAAATCAGTAGCGTAACTCCAATAGTCAGCCCCCGTACTACGTGAGTAATTGCCATAAATATTGAGCGCGCCCGCTACCCCCCCGTAGTCTTGCGCGTACAGCGAACTTTGACTATCGAGTATGGTGACGGCAGCAGAACTGTCCCACATTCGAAGTGCGGTACTTGAACCGACAAGAACTTTATTATATGTATCACCGCCTACAGTTTTTGAGTTAATTGTATACGGAACCCCCGAGAGAATACGGAGCGTACTTCCCGTCCATGTAGTTTGCGCGCCTCCCACCAGATTAGTAAACACTCCCTGTACGGTAAGTGTGGTGCTTGACGCGAGCGTAAAACTAGACGCAGTTGAAAGTGTGACATGCGATGTAGACGTAGCATTTTCGATAATAGTCCAACCACCAGTCGCACTTCCAAACATGATTGCGTGGAAGACACTTCCACTGGTTTGAACCGTCTCACCGGTATCAGTCGAATTGAAAAGAATGGTACCTGACGCGTGAGTAAAACTTCCTCCCGTGTTATTGAGCGACCCACCAATCGCCATCGTACCCGTCGCAAGATTTACGGTACCACTTTGGATAATGAGTGAGCCCAGCAATGCAACATCATGATCGGTAAAGGTGTACGTTCCCACACCCGCAGTGCGTACCGTTCCTAAATCAGAACTACTTGCAGTGATACGTACTGACGATGTCGCGGTAAAACGTAATGTGCCCGCGTTATGAACAAAGGTGTCATCAACGATAAACTCTTTTCCTATGGTAAAAGTACCTGAAACACTCGTCAGTGAGCCACTTTTTATGAGAACATCGCGAGTGGCGGTAGCATTGGTCCCGAGCATTGTAAATGATCCACTTCCATTAATGCGTAATTGCGCAAATGCAGAATTGCCTGCTTGTATATTTTCAGATGACCCACTCGTGAACACTACTATTCCATTGTTTGCGTTGAAACTACCACTCGTTACTGAAAGACCCCCTCCAATGGTGGTTGTTGCGGTGGGAAGCGTGAGCGTACCTGAGGAAATGGTGAGATCATTAGAAACCGTAAGTATTGCATCATTTACGTTCCATGTCCCTGAACCGTTCATGGTGAGGTTGTAAAAGTCACTATCATTCGTATCAATAGTCTTTCCTGAACCATTTGCGGTAAATGTAAACGTGCTGTCAGCAGAATCAAACGTGGCACCGCTTCCACTCACGAGACTCCCTCCAATAGTATGTGACTCTCCGTTACCACCTGTGAATAGCGATCCGCTAAACAATTCTAAAGTTCCATCATGTGCAGCGCCTCCACCGTTGCCTGTAATGGTAACGTTACCAACAGGCTCAAACTCTTTACTATTCCATACGATAAGTTTTCTGTTTGCGGGCAAGGTGAGCGTGTCAGGGCTTCCGGTAACCGCGGTATACGGAATATCACCATCATCCGCTGAGTCCCAGACAGACATGTCGGCAATTGAAAGCGGATCAGTTCCCTCATGTCGCGCGATGACACGCTGTTCATAGATATGCATATTTGCAACACTCGATATGGGATCTTCTGAGACAGTTGCGCCTTTCTCGGTCTCACCATCAATATACACCACAAACATATCGCCAGGACTATACGCCACGTTACCTATACTGTACGCACCCGTAGTGGCATTACAACTCGTACTATATGAGGTAAGACCCGCAACACGGAGCGTAATATTATTGGTTGTACCATCACATAC
>DASUDI010000003.1:0-24862 GCA_036275695.1 Minisyncoccota bacterium
AAGCCAGTATATTGTTTTATGTAAAAAATATTGTATAGTACGATGAGTTCTTTGCTTGTGAGGATACCTCAATGCTCGGTAAATTTTTTACAATGAAATTGTCTGGGACCACGGATGATATTCCTCACGTCATACGTGACTTTAAGATCACGTGTCCCCATGTGATGCATGACCAACATGAACGCACAAAGAGAGCTGGGAAAAAAGAAATCGAACTGTATTTTTCACCGGTAAATACATACCTCGACGTCGAAGACATCAAAGAAATACTCGAATTCGTCGCCAAGGGAACATCGGTGGAATGTCTCAGTTGCACCATGACCATCGGCACACGCTAATCACTGCCACGCAGAGACCTCAGTCATTTACTGAGGTCTTTTATTTTGCTACCGCGACCGCTTCGTCAAATTTCACGGAAAGAAGTTTTGAAACACCGTCGCCAGCCATAGTCACGCCATACAGTACTCCTGCCCTACTCATAGTCTCACGATTATGAGTTATCAGAATAAGTTGGGAACGTTCTGCGAGAGCTGATATCATATCACCATAACGTCTACTATTTGCCTCATCAAGTGCGGCGTCAGTTTCATCGAGAATAACAAAAAGTGGTGGGTTCACCTGACTCATTGCAAAGATAAGCGCGATAGAGGTAAGCGCGCGCTCACCTCCTGAAAGCATATCGAGTCCACGCACCTTCTTATTTGGTAATGTTACATCAAGCTCAATACCCTCCTCCTGATCCTCTTCACGCTCTTCCTCAGACACATCGTCTACCTCGTCTTCATGTTTAGTCCGTACTTTTGGCTTAACCCTGAGTAATTGCGCGGTTCCTCCTCCAAACATAAGCGTAAAGAAACGATTAAACTCCGCATCTATTTTTTGTATACCCGTAATAAATTGATCGTTGAGGTCTTTGGTAAGTTCCCCGATAAGTTGTTCGAGTTTTGCAACTGAATCGGTGAGATCCGCAACTTCTTGCACTAAAAATTCATCGCGATCCTTGACCTCCTTGTACTCCTTAAATACCTCATCCGTATTACCCACCCCTAATTCCTCAAGGCGGATTTTCATACGCTCAAGAGTTCGTTTACGATTTATCTGCACCGCACGATCCTCACACACCACACCCTCAGGTGTCTCAGGCTTCCCTTCTCCATCTAAAACCTCGTGCTCAAAATATGAACCCATACCTCGTCCAAGAAGTGAGACTGCTTCTTGAAGTTCATTTTTAAAATCCTGTCTGTCTCTTTCGAGCACGTACAATTCGCGCTCAGCAGTATCTATCTTTTGTTCCACTTCACGCTGCTCGTGCATAATGGCAAAGACTTCGCGTTCCGTCTCCCTATTCACTTCACTTTTTGCCTCAATTTCCTTTTTAAGTTGTTCATAGGTAGTAGTATGTTCCTCTTCCTCATGAAGCATACTGGTCATTGATTCTGCAATCGTTTCTTTTTCAGTAGTAAGACGCGTATGTTCTCGTGCAAGTTGTTCGCGTTTAGTATCCTCTCTTTCCTCAAATGAATGAGAGAGTAGCACACTCAATGACTTCACAATACCCCGCAATGCGTGCGCGAGTATTTTAACATCAGTACCCTGAAGCGCGTCGAGGGCCGTTCGCTCAATAGAGTTAAACGCCTTCTTAAACTCCTCACGCGGGATAGGAGTATCATCTTCTCGTTCAATCGCGCGATCGTATTCGTGTATTTGTCGCTCCACAAATGAAATCTGCCCCTCAATATTACCTATCGAGCGCATGGCCTGTTGCCGCCTTTCGCGTACCTCGCGCATACGCTTTTCAAGCGCAACAAGCGCGTCACTGGTCACGTCACGCGCGCGTGTCTTAAGGCGTTCTTTTGTTTCTTCCAATTTTTTACCCAACATCTCTCGTCTCTCGATGAGTGGTGCGCGTAGCGCGTTGAGCCTATCATAATGAAACGCAATATAAGTGTCTTCACGTTTAAGATACTCAATATACACGCGCGAAAGTTCGTCGCGTAATTCCCGTGCGCGCTCAAGCTTTTTTATCTGTCGTTCAAGAAATTTTAAGTGTGGCGCGACCTCTCTCCGAAGTGCTTCAACCTGGGTAATATTTTCCCGCGTCTTTTTTAATTTTCGCTCGCTTTCTGCTTTTTTAAATTGATACACTTTGAGTCCAAGTGCGTCCTCAATCATTTCGCGTCGCTCACGCGCGCTTGCTGAGAGAATACGATCCGCTTCTCCTTGTGAAATAATGTGGTGTCCTGTTGGTCCAATATTCGCAGCCGCGAGCAACTCCTGCACATCTTTGAGGCGAGTTTTTGAGCCATTGATAGCGTACTCATTTACCCCATCTCGGAGTACCACGCGCTCAATAGAAATCTCATCAAAATCAAGGGGAAATACTCGTTTCCCATGTTTGGGTGTATTATCAAGTTTTATGAGCACCGATGCTCTGTTAGCACGGGACACACTCACAGAACCGTTAAAAATTAGATCCTCACCTTTTTTGCCACGCATCGACTTAATCGACTGTTCGCCAAGCACAAAGCGAAACGCTTCCGCGACATTTGATTTGCCCGACCCATTGGGACCAACAATAGCGGTAATGGGTGTCGAAAATTCGAGTTCTCCTTTACGCGCAAATGACTTAAAGCCGTTAATGGTGAGTTCTTTAAGATGCATGTTATATAGCCAACACGTACGTATCCGTTCCAGGTTCTGATTCAGTACAGACACTGCTCCAATTACCCATATTTGTTTGTGTACTCTTTGCGTAAATAATTCTTTTGCCACCACCACATTTTGATGACTCACTGTATTCGTAGCCATAACCCGATGTAGTGAGCGGATCTTTCACATCTCCACTAAGATATGGTGCGAGGAGTGTATTAAGGTCAGCTTGGTCTAAGTCACCTGTTGGCATGGCCCCCTCTGCGTCCCGATAAATACGAAGCGCTATTCTTAACTGATCAATATCACTTTTGCGTTGCGTGTCATTTGCTTTCTCGCGCGCACCCTGCATCGAAAAAAGTACCACACTTGCAAGTAATCCGATAATTGCAATAACTGCAAGTATCTCAACCAATGTAAATCCTGAGGTAGTTTTTCTTGTACTCATAACGGTAAGTATATCATGCACAAGAGGCGGAAAAGCAATGCTTTTCCGCCTCTTGTGCATACCCTTCATTTACGCAAGCCACCCTTTTGCCTCTATTGCGTGCTCCGCCGCGACTTGTTCAGCCTCTTGTTTTGAGCGTCCATGTCCCTCAGCGACTCGTTCCTTCCCAAGAAATGCGCCAACGGTAAAAGTGCGGTCGTGGTCAGGACCCACTTGATTCAAGGTCTCATAACTCGGTGTAATACCCATGTGTTCTTGTGCAAGTTCCTGGAAACGACTCTTTGCATCTTGCCATAAGCGTTTCTGAACAATAGTTTCTGTCTTTTCAAAAAGATGCGTCGCAATAAAATTACGTGCCTCCTCATACCCTTTATCGAGATACACCGCGCCAATAATTGACTCGAACGTATTCGCAAGGATATATTGACGCGCACGCCCTGTATCCTTTGCCTCGCCCTTTGAGAGAAGGAGATACTCATTTATATGCATCTGCGTCGCCGCATCCGCAAGCGACACCGTATTCACAAGCGCTGCACGAATTGCGGTGAGTTCTCCCTCTGGTTTTTGTGGATATTTGTGAAAAAGAAAGTCAGTAATCACGAGTTCAAGGACCGCGTCACCGAGAAACTCGTACCGTTCATTGTGGTCCTGCGTTGCTTCGCGATGCTCATTCAGATACGAACGGTGCGTGACCGCAGTAAGTGGGTGTATCTTGTTAGTGAACGTCACCCCGATAATGCGCTCAAGTCCCTCTAAATCAAATGTGTGATTTTCATCTTTCATGGTGATACACTACCAAAAATCAACCAAAAATCAACGTCACACGTATACGCGACTATCGCCTACTAACCAATATAGTGACCGCTTTTGTAACAATAGGAAGAATGTCCTCATAAAAATTAAGTTCAAGGATATCTGCAACCTTAAACCATTTCGCGTCATCAAGTCCACCTTTCTGTGCCAATACCAAATCCTGATACGGTGCCTTTGCCAAAAAATATGTTACCTGTTTACGGATTTTTCCTTTCTCAGGATGACTCGCAATATATTCATTTTTTCCCAACTCATCTTCAACATCAGCAAGAACACCGATTTCTTCCTTGAGCGAGCGACGCGCGCCTTCTTGGACACTTTCTTGCTCTGCCACACGCCCCTTCGAGAGTGTCCAATGTCCGAAAATATCATGCACGAGTGCGAGATACATAACACCATTATCGAGCGCGTAAACAACCGACCCGGCAAGTCGTTCAACTTCCATCTGTTCATAGGGGACGTCTTTTTTCTTCTTGTTTTTTGAGACCTCTTCCTTTCCTGGTTCACCGATCTCCTTATACACCGCACCCAACACACCGTTTACAAATCGACTAGAATTATCGCCACCAAACTGCTTTGCAAGTTCAATTGCTTCATTGATGGCAACCTTTGCGGGTACGTCTTTCCTATCTGAAAAAAGTAACTCATAGAGACCGAGGCGCAAAATATTTCTATCTACCGGAGCAATACGATCAAGTGGCCATTCAGGCGCTGCTTTCTCAATAACCATATCGAGTTCTGAGTGCTTTTGAAGAATACCGTCAAGAAGTCGTTCCATGAATACCGCGTCTGAACGATGTGGTGCAAATTCTTCTATGTTTCGGTTGAGTGCGTCAGCAACCCTCTCTTTTTCAATATTATTTAAATCCCACTCAAAGAGTGTTTGAAGAACAATGGAACGTGAAAGGTGTCTATTTGCCATAAAAATAAATGAACTACTCAACAACTGCGTTATATTATACCATATACAAAAAACACATCACCTCCCGTATGGGGAGGTGATGTGGAAAGGTTTTATGAACCTTTTGATTCTCGATGCTTTTCAACCCGCTTCGGTGCCACCTTGGGAGTTTTTGCTTTCTTTTCAGATTTCTTCGCCTCGGGAAGTTTTTTTGCCTCTGAGACCGCCTCGGTCTGTGCCACACCTGTGTCAGCGGGCGCACCAATCTCGTTTTTAATGCGCTCACGCTTCGCCTTCATGCGCGCCTCTCGCTTTGCTTTCATGGATGTAAGATCCATGACCTGTCGTCCATTATAGTACCCACAAGAAAGACACATGTGGTGCGGACGATGAGAAGCACCACAATGCGCGCACGTCGCGAGATTAGCCTCTTTCAGTGCGTGGTGTGAACGACGATTTCCCGTATGGGCTCGCGTATGTCGCATGCGTATAACCATAGTGGCAAGACTATATCAGATTTTATAAAAAACGCAATAGATTGAGTGCGTGGGGGCTTATTTAGTTTACTCATTTTTAAAATTTCTTGATTTATAGACTAAAAGTCACATCCATCATCGTAAAGATGTACATAAGTCTCAGGGAACAAAAAACCGCGCAGAACGCAGTTTTATAGTAAAAAAAATTATTTTTATTCCAACAACGCTACCGGCGCTGTTGTCGAGATTTCTCTCGCATCGCCCGCCATGCGCGCACTTTCGGACAATCGTGTGCGTCGTGCACATTTGAGGCACAGCAGATGTGCTCCTCCTTGGTGCCATGCACACCTTCACCATGCCTGCGACGAAGTGAATCATGGAGTTTGCACACTATCTTCACCACAATGTGCAGACCCCGCGACTCAACATAGGCATCGTTTCTTTTTACCCAATGCGAACAGTTTGAACACGCTCCCATAGCGCGTTTAATCCTTTCTTGTTCCACACCTGGTTTTCCCACAATGTGAGCGAGTGACGACATGTAGCCCCCTTTATTCTAGGTCAAAAAAACACAAAATTCCTCTTTTTAAAATACCACAAAAATTATGAATAAACAATAATGAAGTGTATAAAAAAAGCCGAGCGCGAAGCGCTCGGCTTTACATACGGTTGTCAGGCTTCTGACCTTATCATCACCTCTTCTTTCGACTGTCCTCTGTAAGAGGACTCTGTCGACGATGCCGTTTGTCAGACAAATGACCAACGTCATCACTGGAAAAATCAACAAACGACTCTACGAATTTCACTTGCCTTTCCTGCGTCTTGACTGGTACACGTAGCTGGGGATACTCATCCCCGGTCTCTTCATGCTCGTTACCCATATAACTCCCCACGTAAAACACCACACCAACCATCAGTATGGTGGAAAAATTATCCTATACTAAACAGGTGTCAGTAGCAATAGACAACTACTGCATTACACGATTCGCGATAAAAAGGTCACCCGATGCTCCGGAGAGATACCGTATCTCTTAATAAGCTTCCGGTGTGTATTCGTGCCGTATCCTTTATGAGCCTCAAACCCATACTGTGGATACTTTTTCGCAATGCGCACCATGTATCGGTCACGCGTCACCTTGGCAAGAATTGACGCGAGACCGATGATTTTTTCCTGCGCATCACCTCGAATGATGGTCTGTTGGTTGCGATACTGTGGAGGTGCTTTGAGTGAGCCGTCAAGTTTGAGTGAGCATGTTGTTGGTGGCGCGAGCGAAGCGAGCGCCTTTTCAACACACGCATACACAACCTGAGAAATACCCTTGGTATCAATTTTTCGCGCACTTCCGAGAATTACCACATACCTCAGTATGCCTTCTTTTTGAAGTGCTTGCGCGCGCCCAAAAATCGCTTCGCGATTTTTGGGCGTCACCTTCTTTGAATCCCCTACTCCCTCAATGAGATTCCAATCAAAATCAATAGGTACCATCACCACCCCTACCGCCACCGGACCTGCGAGCGGACCCCTTCCCGCCTCATCGATACCAATTTCATAGCGAATAATTTTCTTTTTCATCCATCTACTATACAATAACCATACTATGAGTGACATCGACACAAAGCAGACTGACTTCATTCATCTCCACGTTCACTCGCATTATTCACTACTCAATGCCCTTCCAACACCAAGGGAATTAGTTAAACGCGCAAAAGAATACCAAATGCCCGCACTCGCGCTCACCGATAACGGAGCACTCTATGGCGCTATCAATTTTTACAAAGAAGCAATCAAGGAAGGTATCAAGCCAATCATCGGCATTGATGCATACCTCGCGCCACGTACACGCTTTGATAAGGATGCGGGACTCGACAAACCACGCGCACGTCTCGTCTTACTCGCCAAAAACAACGAGGGCTACGTGAATCTTATCAAGATGGTCACTGAATCATGGATGAATGGCTTTTATTATCGCCCACGTATTGATCATGATCTCCTCAACACATTAGGCAACCACCTCGTCTGCATCATACCGTCATTCAGTGGAGAAACCACACTTGCTCTTAAAGAACACAACAAAGAAAAAGCTGAGGCCGAGCTCGCTTGGTATAAGGACGTCTTTGGCGATGACTGTTATCTTGAAATATCTCACCACCCTGAAATAGAAGGTCACACAAAGACTCAGGACGAAATCAAATTACTCGCGCAGAGAACACACACTCCTCTTGTTGCCGCACACGATTCATACTACCTTGATCCGAAGGATTATCTTGCCCGCGAGACGCTCATAAAAATACAAACCGGTGGCGTCGTAGATACGCAGGACATCGACCCTGAACGCGCGCCAAATTTCTCATTCATTTCACAAGACCAAGCACGTTCGTTTTTCATTACTGACGAAGAGAAAGAGGCGTTACGCAACACCGTTCGTATCGCAGACATGTGCACCGTAACCATGACCCCTGGCCAAGTATGGCACTTCCCCGAATATCCTATACCAAGCGGAAATACTCCTGATGAAGAGTTACGCGCCATGGCGTACGAAGGGGTGCCGTGGCGTGGGCTCTCGCTCGATGATGTGCGCGTAAGGTCACGACTCGATTACGAACTCGATGTTATAAAGATGAAAGGGTATGCTAAGTATTTCCTTGTTGTGGGTGATCTTATTCGGGAAGCACGTGAGCGAGGTATTCTCACAACAATTCGTGGTTCGGTCGCGGGCTCCCTCACCACCTATGTACTTGGCATCACCAACGTAGACCCACTTGCGTACAATCTCCCCTTCGAACGTTTTCTCAATCCAGAGCGACCTTCAGCTCCCGACATCGATATGGATTATGCCGACAATAGACGTGATGAAATTATTGAGTACGCGCGCGCAAAGTATGGTAGTGAAAATGTCGCCCAAATAGGTACCTTTGGGACTATGATGGCGCGCGCCGCCGTACGTGACGTCGCGCGCGCGCTTGGTCACCCCTACGGCACCGGTGATCGTATCGCAAAACTCATACC
This sequence comes from Minisyncoccota bacterium, assembly GCA_036275695.1. Taxonomy (GTDB): domain Bacteria; phylum Patescibacteriota; class Minisyncoccia; order Phycocordibacterales; family UBA918; genus Damh-18. The sequence goes on from DASUDI010000003.1 coordinate 8,295, forward strand.
CATGGGAAGTCAAGGATTTCCGATGACCATCAGCAAAGCAATAGAAATTGAACCCGAACTCAAGACAATGTATGAGAAGGATCAAGAAGCGCGTGAAGTTATCGATCTTGCGCGTCAAATTGAAGGTCGGGTGCGACACCTTGGGGTACATGCCGCGGGAGTAGTAATAGCACCCGCCCCACTCAATCAATTCGTACCAGTACAGCCCGATCCAAAATCAGGAAAGCTTATCACGCAATACGAAATGCATTCGGTGGGAGAGGATGGTGTTGGACTTCTTAAATTTGACTTCCTTGGAATAAAAAACCTTTCTATTCTTGCTGACGCCGTTACGCGCGTTAAACGACTTCACGACATCTCAATTGACATCGAACGTATTCCCGTTGATGACGAAAAAACATTTGCCATGCTCGCCCGAGGAGAAACCATGGGACTCTTCCAGCTCAATGGCTCAGGTATGACTGCATTTCTCAAGCAACTCAAACCAACCAATATCCATGATATTAACGCGATGGTGGCGCTCTATCGCCCTGGACCAATGGAATCTATTCCACAATATATTGAGCGCAAACACAATCCTGCGCTCGTTACCTATCTTGACCCGCGCCTTGAAGAGATTCTCGATCGCTCATACGGCGTCATCACCTATCAAGATGATGTCATGATGATATCTATATTACTTGCGGGCTATTCGTGGCTCGATGCGGACAAACTTCGTAAGGCTATGGGAAAAAAAATACCCGAAGTTATGGAAGCTGAAAAAGGAAAATTGATGGAGGGATTTCTCGAATATGGAAAATTATCTCCTCACGTAGCTGAAAAGCTCTGGAAACTTATTGAGCCGTTCGCGGCGTACGGTTTTAATAAAGCACACGCAGCGAGTTATGGTCGTGTCGCGTACCAAACCGCGTACATGAAAGCAAACTTTCCCGTAGAGTATATGTCCGCGGTTCTTACTGCCGACTCGGGCGACACTGAAAAAATTGCGGAAATTATTCATGAGTGCGTACGCATGGGGATTGCCGTACTTCCACCTGACATCAACGAAAGTTTTGCACCCTTCTCAGTAGTATCCGCGCGTGCTGCTGAGCCATCAAAAATCCGCTTCGGGCTCACTACCATCAAAAATTTTGGCGAAGGTATCGCGGACGCAATTATTGAAGAACGCAAAGCCCGCGGGAACTTTACCTCAGTGCAAGATTTTCTCACGCGCGTTACCAATAAAAACCTCAACAAAAAATCGCTTGAAGCACTCATTATGGTTGGCGCGTTTGATAGTTTTGAAGAGCGCGGAACACTACTTGCAAACCTCGACACGCTCCTCACCTTTAACAAGGAAATATCACAAGGAAAGGAGGCTGCGCAAGACTCACTTTTTGGAGCATTCGGTAACTCAGGCATACACACACTCAATATCACACCAGCAGAACCAACCCCCAAAACGCAAAAACTTATATGGGAGAAAGAGTTACTCGGGATTTATGTATCAGGACACCCACTCGATACGTATCAGACTGAAGTTGAAAAAAGACCAAAGATACGAGCCATACGAAATGAAACACGTAATGGTGTGCCCGTAGTGACAGCAGGTATGGTGGAAGTCGTACGAGAACTTCTCACTAAAAAAGGCGACCGTATGGCATTTGTCACATTGAGTGATGGCCTAGATACAATTGACCTGGTTGCATTTCCTGAAGTATACAAAACACATCAATCACTCTTTGCTACCGGCTCTTGTATCGCGATAAAGGGCACCATGTCGATACGAAATGAGGAGCCAAGCATCATCCTCGACAGGGTAAAATCACTCGATACCACGGCATAACTTTCAATTCAACCATTACAAAACTCTCAAAATACACAGGTTACAACATACAAAGATACAAAGGGTCACCCTTTGTAATGCGAAGGGTGACCCTTCGCACATCTTCGCATATTCATCTATCGTCCTGATTGACATTCAGTGAGAGCGCGGTAGGATACATATATTCAGAGATTGTGACGCTCACCAAACGTCAAGGTCGTACTGGAAGTTAATACTTCCCTAATCTGGAACCCAAAATGAAGTGCTTGCGCGTATACGCGCGAGAATCTCGGTGGAACCGCGGTCATCACATCGCCCGAGTACTCACGCATATGTATGCGTGAGTACTCGGGCGATTTACGTTTTATTCACCATAACACCCACACTACATGAGCACACCTTCACTTGAACACAAGCGCCACACACTGGCCCACCTCCTCGCCTTTGCTGTCTTAAAGGATTTTCCGCATGCAAAACCAACCATTGGACCCGCAATTGATAATGGCTTTTACTATGACTTTGATTTTAGTGAGGGTGCGGTTGCGACCGAAAACGAGTTAAAAAAAATTGAAAAAACGATGAAAAAAACGCTCGCGTCATGGAAAACATTCACGCACCGCGTAGTAACCGCGGATGAGGCGCGCGCGCATTTTGCACACAATCAATTTAAGCGTGAGCTTATCGATGACCTTGAAAAAAATGGCGAGACCATCACACTCTATACTGTCGGCGAAGGAAAAAATGAATTCACGGATCTTTGCCGTGGAGGACACTGTGCGCATCCTGCTGATGACATATCAGTAGATGCGTTCTCTCTCAATTCTGTCGCGGGAGCCTACTGGCGTGGCAATGAGCAAAACCCCATGCTGACACGTATCTATGGTCTTGCGTTTCATACCGAAGAAGACCTCGCCGCGTACCGTACTCAAATTGAAGAAGCAAAAAAGCGCGATCACCGAAAACTTGGAAAAGAAATGGATCTTTTTACCTTTTCTGATTTAGTGGGCTCAGGACTTCCCTTATGGACTCCTCGTGGCACACTCGTGCGACACACTCTTGATGAATACATATGGAAATTACGAAGTCGTCATGGGTACACGCGTGTTACCATACCACATATCACCAAGCGTGATCTCTACGAACGCTCAGGTCACTGGGAAAAATTTGCTGATGAACTCTTTCGCATCACCACACGTGAAGGAAAAGAGTACGCGCTCAAACCCATGAATTGTCCTCACCACACGCAACTGTTTGATAGACGTCCTCACAGTTATCGAGAAATGCCACAGCGATACGCAGAAACCACCATGGTGTATCGAGATGAACAATCAGGTGAACTTGGTGGCCTCACGCGCGTACTTTCCATTACCCAAGATGACTCACATGTATTTTGTAGGCAGTCACAGATAAAAGATGAGTTCTTTCGTATTTGGGATATGATTGACACATTCTACGGTACCTTTGGCTTCGACCTCCGTGTACGGCTCTCATTTCACGATCCCGACTCGTTTGAGTCATATCTTGGCACACGCGAGACGTGGGAAGTTGCGGAAAACGCGCTGCGTGATATTGCGAAAGAGCGCGACTCAAACTATTTTGAATCGCCCGGAGAAGCAGCAATGTATGGTCCTAAACTTGATTTTATGGCAAAAGACTCACTGGGTCGCGAACATCAAGTTGCCACAATTCAACTCGATATGAATCTTCCTGAGCGATTTGACCTCATCTGCATCAACGAGCAAGGCATGCGTGAGCGTATCGTCATGATTCACTGTGCCATCGCGGGGTCACTCGAACGCTTTTCCGCGGTACTCATTGAGCACCTTGGTGGCAACTTTCCACTCTGGCTCGCTCCTGAACAAATCCGAATTATCACCGTTTCAGACGCGCACAACGCATACGCGCGTGAAGTATATGAAGCACTCATAGGTGTCGGTATCCGCGCAACTCTTGATGACAGCAAAGAGTCAATGGGAAAGAAAATACGCAACGCCAAAAAGGAGCGACTTCCCTACTTCATTGTAGTGGGAGATAAGGAAGTTGCTAACAAAACGGTGACAGTTGAATCACGCAAGGGCACATCAGAAACACTCGACCTTGAAGTACTTGGAAATCATCTCCTCGCGGAAATTGAAACTAAGAAGTTATAGGTGAAAATTGTTGCATACACAAAAACCGCCAAAGGCGGTTTTTGTGTATGCACATTTCTCAACTACTCCACCACCTGCATAACGCGCTCCTTGTTGATAACAATCCAATCGCCCTCTTTGGGGAACTGTGTTTTTGCCTGAGCAATAATGTCCCCAAGTTTTGTAGCACGTTCTTCTGGTGTACCTCCCAGTGTGTACACGTAGTGTAGCGCGTCACTTGAAACAAGTGCGTACTGTGCATGCGCTTGTGCTTCAAGTGAAGAGAGTTCCGCCTCTGTTCCGATATCTGAGACATCAACCGGAAGATTGCTCGGCGTGCTAAATGCCTGCGCATATGTGTCCGCATCACCACCTACACCAGCCATAGAGGTACCTATGAGTGGCGCAAGTATTTCGCCTGTCTCAACAAGGGGAACCCTGTTGCGCATAACGAGAGCATACGATGCCACACCTCCCCACACCACAACAACACTGTAGAATATAAAGGTGAGCACTGGGCCTGCTTCAAATCCTGTGTACGGAACATTTCCCAATGGAATGTATCGTGTACCTACCACCTCAAGCCTTGTTCCCACCGCGCACTCCTCACGATCTCTTCCGTTGTATACCGTCATAGTGTAATCGGTATTCTTAGTGGGCTTCACCGACATTGATCCATGATCTTCATCAAACTTCTTATCATCATGAGTATCAAATAATTCTTTTCCATGACTATCTTTAAGAATTGCCCGATCGGTATCTACATTATTCCACGTAAGGGTAACGCTCTGTCCTTGAGTAATTTCGGTATCAGATATGGTAAGGCGACATCGAAGATCATCATCCCTCTTTTTCTCTTCCTCCTCAACCTCTACCGACACACGACACGTATCCTCATCATTGCCATTTTCTGCGGTAAGGGTAAAGGTGATGTCATCGGTAATACGTACGCGCCTCTCTCCATCCTCAGCAACACGACCGATACCATGATTGATTGATACGCGATCTGCATCAGTAGTGCGCCACTTCAAAGTTACGTAATCACCATCTTCAACGCGAGTGTCTGAAACGGTGAATGAATCGCAGGAGACATCTTCTGAATCTGGACGATCTTCCTCCTCAACCTCTACCGACACACGACACGTATCCTCATCATTGCCATTTTCTGCGGTAAGGGTAAAGGTGATGTCATCGGTAATACGTACGCGCCTCTCTCCATCCTCAGCGACACGACCGATACCATGATTGATTGATACGCGATCTGCATCAGTAGTGCGCCACTTCAAAGTTACGTAATCACCATCTTCAACGCGAGTGTCTGAAACGGTGAATGAATCGCAGGAGACATTATCAGTGTCTGGGCGCTCATACTCATATTCATAGTCGTAATCATAGTCGTAATCATAGTCGTAATCATAGGAAGGGATATATGAATAACCATAATTATAGGAAGGTTGGTAGATATATGGTTCATAAGGTTCATAATCATCCCAATTATCAGTGTATGGTTCGTAGTTGTACGTGTAGTCGCTACCACCGTAGTCAGTGGTGTAAGGTTCGTAGTTGTACGTGTAGTCGCTACCACCGTAGTCGGTAGTGTAAGCATACACATCATGTACCTGAGTCACAAAAAGCACACTTAATGTAGCGATGGTTCCAACGATAATATTTCTATACGATTTCATAATGTGTAAATAAGATAAACTATCTTGATGTAAAATATTTCCTTGTATTTACAAAGAATAGATTGATTATGAGTAACACTCATATGCAATAATTCTCAATAAAATAAAAAGGTGGCGAGGAGAGGGTGTATACCCTCTCCTCGCACCCTAGATTGAGATCTACCGCTCGATGGCGGTAAACCTCTTCACGTGGCACCCGTGCCGAAACCCTTCAACAGGGTGCCCGATCCCCGACGCAGTCGGGGTACGTACACGGGAATAATCTCCGAACCGCACCACGACCATTCCCGAGGTGATGGTCTCGGGAATCATGAGAATTCCATCTTTCCCCATGATTTCAACCCCATCTCCCAATGGGATGAGTTGGTCACCAACCAACTTCCCTTCAAAAACAACCGTCTCGGACTCGCCGTCCTCGACGATCACCTCCACGGGATGGTGTGACTGCGAAAGGTTAAGGCGTCTCGACTTCTCCTCCTCCGCGAAAGTCCTCCCACACTTCTCAGAGAAGGACTTTCCCCCCGGATTCCAAGAGGTTGGGTCACCTCCCCGATTTCGCCCATCAGCGGAGTGCATGTGCTTCACCGCACATGCATGCTCCGCTGCGGGAGGGGTAAACATCGCCACCTGAAGGTAGCGACCCTCCCTCCCGAGGTCGCACCCACCCATACCCTGAAAGGGTCTCTGGATAGGGCGCGTCTCCATGCCCTTAACTATCTCAATCCTAAGCGGTTCCTTCGGAACCACCGGATTGAGACAGGCGGTAGAAAGCACTGGCTCATCCTTGTAGGTGAGCAGTTTCTCGCCTGGGATACAGAATCGGTCCCAGGTTCCAAAGCGCTTCCCGGTCCCATCCGTGAGACCGAGATCACGACCCGCCAACATCTCGTTGGTACAAGCCACGACCTCGAAGTCGGGGTCGCTTTCAATCACCTTGGCTGCCCCGTCACAACCTTCAAATGGAAGGCTGTGCACCTCCGCCAACTGCCGCACGAGAATGCGGCAATCAACGCGAAGTCCTCTGTTGTGGCGAATCATCGCCACAATATCAGACTTCGTCCTGTCAGTGTCGTAGGAAAAAGCGTACGCCTCACCCTCGCCCTTGCCAAAGGTAGCAAAGGGTTGGAACGATGACAGATTCTTGGGCTCAATTGCCCAACAATTGCTGACGAGCACCATCGCAAGGACGGCGAAAAAAAATGACTTCTTCATTTCTTTCTTTCTCCAGTTTCAAAGAACTCTTCGGCACTTCGTGCCGACAGTCCGCACCATTGCGAACAGCGTTCAAGAGAAGAATGTGATGAACTCACTCTCCTTAAAAACGCTATCCACAAAAGTACGAACCTTAATTTAGTCTGCGATACGGTATATATCCATATATACCATGAGAACAATATTGTTTATATTTTACCATGAAATACTCTACATTGTCAATGGCACCAAAATGGCTTTGTTGTGCCATTATGTATCACTCTCTGTGAGTGGTCGCTTCGCGACAAGTGTCGCTTCTACGATATATCGGTCATCCTTTGTGCCAAATGAGTTGCACGTAGCGAGTACCAATTTCGACTCATCATATTGGAGTGGTACCTGCGCGTCTGATGCTTTTGCCTCGTACACCCTATCTACGGTATAGATATACTCCATGTCATTTGAGAACAGTCGAACAGTGTCTCCCCACGCAAGTTTTTGAATACCATTGAATGCTTGAAAATTTTTATTCATTACATTGGGTAGGTAACTTGAATGTGCCAAGATAAATATCGTACCCGTTTTTTGAAAATCCGCGGAATCAGGGTGACGCACCGCGCCCGAAAGGAGCGCATTATCGAGAGTTGCCACATCACTGGATTCCGGGTTAAGTACGGGAATCGTGCGTTCCAGTGTATCTATCACTATACGAGAAGGATATGCTTCTGTTGAAATGAGTGATGTTGGTTCTGGATCAGAAATTTTGTCGGTCTCGGTTGATATTTCCTCCGTTTCTGACTTATTTTCGTTGGCAGATTTTTCTGGAAGAAAATCGATAAGTTTAAAAAACCCGAGAGTAAGCGTAATAATACCCACAGCCACGAAGAAAAAGGTAATTCCTTCGCGCATTCTATCGGGAGATGAGGTTTTCTGTTGCATAATTATGAGTGAAATATAACGCATTCATAATACTATATTTTTCATATTTGTCAATATACGCAAACGCTCGTGGTGGTGTAGTGTATGTTTATGATACGAGAAGGCACACGCTCACTACTTATTAAAATACTCACTATAATTGGCTTTTCAGCGACCCTTCTATTTATTGTGTGGGTGTTGCTGTACGCAGTGGCGCATACGCCGAGCATATTTACCAAGCTCGCGGATATTGTCCGTGAAAAGGAAGAATTAAGCACGTCACAGGAGAAACCCTCTGAACAAGAAACTCCTGTGAACGGTATTCCTGAAAATCAAAACAACAATACCACACCACCTGCGCACACCCCTAAAAAAGCAAACACGACGTACGTGGCACCCACACCCACACCATATATCCACACATTACCTTCATACGCAGACATAGCCGCAACCATTCACGGCATTGGAACCTATGACACGCGTGGCGCATTTCATTATACTGAGACATACGATGCGAAAGCGGATATGTACGTGCTCGTAGAAATGGTAAACAACGGAGGAAGAGATTCTGGATCTTGGACATTTGAAGTGTCCGCACACGGACACGTACTTTATACCTCCTCACCACAAGCACCCCTCCGCGCGCGCGAACATATCGTATTCCCAATTCCCGTTGATTTCTATTCACGAAACAGTCAGATTACCTTTGAAGTAATTGCGAAAGTTTCAAATGATGCATATATAGGAAATAATGGAGACACTCTAACGCGAAACGTTCGATAATCCTTGGAAGAGGTAGCAAAACGCCACAAGATTATGTAATCTTGTGGCGTTTTGTATTCATACCTCTCTTATACATCAATATTTGCCGACCGCGCGTTTGATTGTATGAATGACTTTCTACTTGAAACATCCGTACCCATGAGAATATCAAATACCTTATCTGCTTCAATACCGTCCTCAACCGATACTTTTTTGAGTACTCGATGCGCGGGGTTCATGGTAGTTTCCCATAGTTCTTCCGCATTCATCTCCCCAAGTCCCTTATAGCGTTGGATACGAAATTTCTTGCTCTTCCCCTTTGCCACATCTTCCACTTCTTCACTTTCTTCTTCACCCTCTCCCTCGCCAGTCTCAACCTCATCACCTACAATTTTCATTTTTTCGTCATCGGTAAACGCGTAGTGAACCTCCTTCCCACGCTGGATTTTATAGAGTGGCGGTTGCGCGATATAAAGATACCCCCCATCAATAATAGGTCTAAAATGACGATAAAAGAGTGTTAGCAAAAGGGTACGAATGTGCGCGCCGTCCACATCAGCATCAGTCGCGATGATGATTTTGTGGTAGCGCAATTTTGAAAGGTCAAACACATCACCAATTGCGGTACCGAGCGCCACCACAAGATTTTTCACCTGTTCTGACGCAAGCATTTTATCGAGGCGCGCGCGTTCTACGTTAAGTATTTTTCCGCGAAGTGGAAGAATTGCCTGCGTGCGTCTATCACGCCCCATCTTAGCCGAACCTCCCGCGGAATCTCCCTCTACAATAAAGAGTTCTGACTCTTCAGCGCTCTTTGTCTGACAATCAGCCAATTTTCCGGGGAGCGTCATGCCTTCAAGCGCTCCTTTGCGAAGCACTGAGTCCTTTGCCGCCTTCGCGGCTTTACGTGCCTTTACGGCTATGACCACTTTGTTAATCATCGCTTTCGCATCATCAGGATTTTCTTCAAGAAATGTACTGAACGCTTCAGAAAATACACTCTCAACGGCTCCGCGTGCCTCCACAGAACCAAGCTTCGCTTTCGTTTGTCCCTCAAACTGTATCTCGGGCATCTTTACCGACACCACCGCGGTAATACCTTCAAGTACGTCATCGCCCGTAAAAGCACCGTCTTTCTCTTTAATGAAATTATTCTTTTTCGCGTAATTGTTGAGCGTACGCGTGAGCGCGGTCTTAAATCCGGTAACATGCGTACCGTGTTCAGGATTGTAGATGTTATTCGCGAACGCACTGATACGTGGTGATATATCATCAACATATTGCAGTGCCACCTCAACTGAGAGAACTGCGGAGTCTACATCATTTTTCTCTACATAAAAGATGTTTTTATGAACCGCCTTTTGGTACTGATTGTTAAAGGCTACAAGTGATTTGAGTCCACCTTGGAAATAAAAATGCTGATGCGGTACCTCAAAATGTTCATCAGAAAGATACTGCTTCCCTGCAATACTTCCCATAAATTTTTGTATCTCTTTTTCAGAAGCACTATCTGTCTCGCTCAATATATCTCGTGCGTCAATAACAGAGATACGCATACTCTTTACAAGATATGCCTGTTGTCGCAAATGCGCCACAATACGCTTAAAGTCGTACTTTATCTCATTGAAGATAGTGGGGTCTGCTTGGAATGTAATGATAGTACCTTGGAGTTTTGACGCGCCAACCTTCTTTACCTTCGCTTTTGGTTTTCCAATATTGTATTCCTGGATGTGGTAACCCCCATCACGATGCACCTCTGCGATAACGTGGGTCGAGAGTGCGTTAACAACTGAAACGCCTACCCCGTGAAGTCCTCCTGACACCTTATATCCTTCACCACCAAACTTTCCTCCCGCGTGGAGCACAGTCATAATGGTTTCAAGCGCGGAAACCTTGGTGTGTTTATGTATATCAACAGGAATACCTCGCCCATTATCAGCAACACGAATGTAGTTTCCTGGAAGAAGCGCCACCTCTACACGATTTGCATATCCACCCATCGCCTCATCGCGTGAGTTGTCGAAAACTTCCCAAATGAGGTGGTGGAGACCATCGGGACCTGTTGTACCGATGTACATACCTGGTCGCTTGCGCACGGGCTCTAGTCCTTCAAGGACCTGAATCGCATCTGCTCCGTATGAACCTTTTGTAGCCATGTCGTTCTGAAAACTGATTACCTAACAATATCGAGAGCGTGCGCTCTTACCGCTTCATTATAGCAAATCACGCACGATTTGTCCTACGCAAAAAACGTTATTTTTCCACTGTTTTCTGAAAAATACCGGGATTAAAAATCCCTAACGTATGACGCACCCACGCTCTTTGAGCGCACCCTCAAGTTCGCGCATAGTCTCTGCAATTTCATCATCGGTAAGGGTACGCTCAGATGATTGGAAGACGAGTCGAAACGCGTATGAGGTCTTACCATCCTTAGTAAACGTGTCAAAGAGATCCATGCGTACCAAAAGGTCTCCCGCGTATGCCTCAATGCATGAACGCACTTCAACATCAGACATATCGGTAGATGCCCAGAGGGCGATATCACGCCTGAGGTGTGGGTAATGAGAGTATGGTTTAAAGGTGACCACTTCTCGTTTTGGGTGTGCTGTGTACGCGGTCGGCGCAGGGACTTTTGTGAGTAATTCAGAAAAATTATATTCATAGATACCATTCTCCATGCTTCCACCGAGCACTGTACCGAGATACGCTTCGAGTTCCTGAATAACCGTACGCAAGATTACGTCATCATGTGGCGTGTATCCCGACACCTTGGTGCGTACGCCAAGGGCACACGCGGTATATTCCACAACATCATGATTAGTTTCATCTTTGGTAAAGACGGTACCTATTTCAAACACCGCAGTATACGGAATTCCAAGAAGATCAATGTGATACATATTACGCGTGAGCACGTCTGCAACATTTCCACGCAAAGAACTGCGGAGCGCACCTTTATCTGACGCGAGCGCGTTGAGGAGTATTACCTCATCCTTTTCACAAAACGACGAGGTAATAACTTCTGAAAAACCTTTTTCGATAAGAAAGTGTCTCACGCGCTCACTATATTCTTGACGCGCATTGTATTCAGTAATGGGCTTTGCTGTGGGGATACGAGCAGGTATGTGTTCATAGCCATAAATACGCCCGATCTCAGCAATGATGTCTTCTGAAATGCATATATCAATACGTTCACGTGGCGGCAGTACACTCCATCCTCCCTCAACAATCTCAAAAAGGCACCCTATTCGCGCGAGAATATCCTCTATCACTTCCACCGATACAGGTATACCGAGTACTGACTCAACGCGCGCGTGCTTCACTAATACCTTTTCCTGTCGCGCTGGATGCGGATATGTATCGCACTTCCCTTCACACACACCTCCCGCAATTTCAAGAATGAGCGCCACCACTTCACAAAGCGCGGGCGACACCATCTCAGGTGATACACCATTTTCAAAACGCTTTGCAGCGTCCGTAAACAACTTAAATCGTTGTGCTGTTTTTCGGGTTGTCTGAGGATTAAAGTTTCCCGCTTCGAGAATAATCATCGTAGTGGTAGCGTCCACCTCCGCGTGTGCACCACCTTTAACGCCCGCGAGACTCAATGGTACATCAGAGTGTCCATCGACAATAAGTTGTGTCTGTGCGTTGAGTGTATACGTCTCTTGGGAGAGTGTCGTGATGCACTCTCCTTCGCGCGCCATACGAACACCGAGCGCGTAGGTGCCATTTTTTTCAGTAAGTTTTTTTGCGTCATAGGCATGTAGTGGCTGGCCGAGCGCATACATGACATAATTGGTTGCGTCTACAACGTTATTGATAGATCGCTGACCAATCGCGGAAAGTCTCTGTTTCAGCCACGCAGGTGATTCTCCTATGGTAACACCGGTCATAAGCGCGAATGAAATACGGGCGCACTGCTCCGTGTCAGCGATATGCGCGCGGACACGTTCACTTGATGTAATTTCTGGCGTACTTGTATAAAAGGGATCATACGTCAGTGTCGAAGCAATGAGCGAGGTGATTTCACGCGCAATGCCACGATGCGAGAGACAATCTGCTCCGCGATCAGGAAGCACTTTCACGTCGAGTATGGCATCATCGCCAACCTGCTCTATACCGTCAATTTCAAACGCATGAAACGTGAGGAGTGTCTCCAATTCCTCAACTGGTGGCATCGTCTCACCTACATATTCCTTTAACCAAAGATAACTTACCTTCATATTCAGAATTGATTTATAAAACGTAAATCTCCATTATAGAGCGTACGAACATCATCAAACTCATATTTCATAAACCCAAGTCTATCGAGCCCCATACCAAACGCATAACCAGTATAGACTTCTGGATCAATTCCTGAATCACGGAGTACATTTGGGTGCACCATACCCGCGCCCATAATTTCAATCCATCGTCCCACAAGTTTTGAATTTCCTGAATTGAGACGCATATCAACCTCAACCCCTGGTTCCACAAATGGAAAAAAGCTTGGTCGAAAACGAATTTCGACATCGCCTCCAAAAAAACGACCGAAAAAGAATTGGAGCACACCCTTTAAATCCGCGAGGCTTATCCCTTTATCAACACACAGTCCTTCAAATTGATAAAATTGTGCTTCATGTGTGGCGTCGGTTGCCTCATTGCGAAAAACTTTACCCGGCACAATGATACGCATTGGCGGTGTGTGTGACTCCATATAGCGTGCTTGCACGGGCGAAGTGTGGGTGCGAAGCACCGTAGGCTTCGGCACATCAGTAGATTGAAACCAGAAAGTGTCCTGCATATCACGAGACGGATGATCTTTTGGAACATTGAGTCTATCAAAGTTATAGTATTCACGCTCCGCTTCGGGACCCTCGGCAAACACAAAACCAATTTCAGAAAATATGGCATTGACCTCAGAAATCATTTGAGTAATGGGATGTTGGTGTCCTTTCATAATTATTATGAGTTACTGAGTACTATCTGAAATATAAGCACCCCATCATATATATATATAACACCGTTAGTAACCATCATTTCGAGACCATCGCCAAGGAAAAGTGGTTGCATATTCTGCCACGCGCGACTGTCTATCTCGGTAACGTACACACCATCATCGAGGAGCACAACAACAAGATCGTTACTTCCTGGATAAAAATCAAACGCGCGAATGGTGCGATTATTTGCACCAATGCGAATCGTTGGATCGCATGCGTCATCTTCTGTCAGTGTCTGCACGGGATGCAGTACTGACGTAGTTGCAATATATTCTTCCTCGAAAACCTCTTTGTGAATGAGACGTATTGGTGGAGTGTCGTCAGTGGTTGTCGCAACCGCTGGTGATGTAGTGCTGTATCGCTCAAATGTTGGCGCGCAATAGTAGTACGGCATACTATCAAAGGAACCTGTCCATGTGGCAAATACCTCACCCTCTTTCTCAAAAAGTTTCACATTGTTGTGGTGTTTTGTTGAAGTTGCCTCATCACCCCCCATAACATCATCAGTTGAGGTAGAGCTTCCACCTCCAAGTATAAATTCTTTGATCTGTTGTGTCCGTCCCACCGATTGCGTTGAAGTGCTTGTTGTTGCGAATAATTTTAACAATTCTTCATACTCAAGATTTTTTATGAATGTCTTATGCTTTTTTGTGGTTGTTGCGAACAGTATGTTAGTGGAAGAAGCATTTGATGGTGTATGCGACACTACCATGGTACCCGTTGCGGTCATGTAGGGAGCAACAATCCTCACCTGTGGCACCAATGGAAGATTGAATGCTTCTGCCTCGCTCACCAGATGCCGTGATACGGGGAGTTCTTTTACCCACGTATGAAATCCTTCCTTTTGTATGTGAATACGGTGTGTCCCCACATCAAGACCTTGCGCGTAAAAAGCATTTCTAAACGTGCGTAAATCATTCTTAAATACACCATCGATATATATGTCAGCATCCTCTTCTTCAACGGCAATATAGATGCCTCCTGTACTCACCAAGTTAGTTGGCTGTTTGATGTTAAATCGATACCCTGTCGCGTACATGTAAAGGAATGGGAGTACACTCAAAAATACAAATAACGCGCCCCAAAAAACTAATGTGCGTCTCGTTCGTGAAAGTGGCTTAATTTCAATAACTGGTTCCATATTTTGTGAATATAAGCATACCACATATGCATAGTGGCGCGAAATAAAAATACACTCGGCGCGACACTATGCTTCGGGCCGGTGCTTTGGGGTAACCCAAAAGCCCATATACTTACCGAACATAAGGCGAGTCTGCGCATCAAGTCCTGGGAGCGCGCTGAATACCACCATTGTTACAGGTACGAGTATCCACTGTAACGCCATGACAATATAGGTAAATCTACTTTTATGTTTTGGTCGCTCGGGTACAAGCGTAAGTGAAATCATAGAGGAAACCACAAGTCCAAACATGGCAAGAATAAGGAGGTCGCGTACTACAATGGGAAGATTATAAGAAAGTACCGTCTCATGAAACACGCGTCCACCGAAGAAAATTGGTGCCCATCCGAGAATGATGAGCATGATAGGATTCGTCACCATAGACCAATACCCTTCTGCTTGTTGCAGTGCGATTTTAATACGCCGTTTTCGGGGTATCGCTTTCTGCTTAGTAAAGTGATACATGATATAGACAAAATTCTCAACTCCATAGGTCCATCGTCGGTGTTGTTTGTAGATATTTTTAATAGTACCCCAGAATGATTTCGCCACATTAGCGTCCATTGATACGGGGTACGAAAGTGGAATCACGTCATACTCACCATCATTTGCGAGAAGAAGATTCCAATAAATACGTGAATCCTCACTCACCATGTTTGTCTGCCAATACCCAATCTCATAGAGCGCTTGAAAACTAACCGAATGCGAAGAGAAAGTCGCCATGCGCTCAGGTCGCTCTTGCTGGACCATTTCCCAAAACGTGGAGGACATGGCTACCACGCGCGCGAGCGCGGGCGCGTCCCACATGTTGTTATTAAATACGGGCACAGGTTGAAACGAACTTTTAAGAGGGCGTGCCGCAGTCATAAAATGCCATACGAGACAATTAAAATAGTCAGGGTACACGACGGTGTCAATGTCAAATATTGACACGAGTGTGTGGTTATAGCGAATACCGTGTGGGTCAAGTACGCGCCTACGCGCGTCCTCAGCTGCCCACGTCGCATTAGAACCCTTCCCCGCAATTTCTCCTTCTATATCTGCGGGGTGTGCTGAAACATGAAACGCCCCAAACACCTCACCCCACTTCTCTTGCATACGCTCTGCCACCATACGCGCACCTTCGCCCGCACGCTCTTCACGCGCAAGAACGATAATCATACTTTTTTTATCGTATTTTACGCGTGCTAGTGACGCAAGTGAAGCGTCAATAACTTCCTCAGATTCGTTATAAAAAGGAAGGATGATGAGTTGGTAGAGGTGGCCATACTCAAAACGCTCAACCATCTTTTCCCAATCAAGTGACAGATGGTGCCTCAGACGCTTCCAATTATGACGAAGATGGTACGAAAGAAACGCGGTTTTAAGGACCCAAAATACTGAGAATGCGATAATAAAATACGCGGCAAAAAATGGCGCGTACATAGATGCGAGTACCATGAGCGCGAGTGACGCCCACGAAGCAAAACCAGGAAGTATTTCAAGAAAACGATAAAAATATTTATCCTTACCTGAAAGTTCTGTCGCACGTCCCACTTTAAAATCAGAGCGTGTCGCATATGGAAGAAGGTGTGAATGTTTTGCCATGTTGCAAAGAGTATACCTTTATTACGGCTTATTTTCAATAAAAGTACGGGAACTTTTTTATAAAAGGAGATTAGTATAATACCCGACACCAGCGCACTAATTTTGACGACTACATTTTTGTGAGCCAGCTATCAGAGTCGAACTGATGACCTACTGACCAATGAGTAGCCGAACGGATGTATACATAGGTGCAGGATACGAATGCAGTCAGAAAACTTTTGTTTACGGGTTACAAATCTTTACCACCGTTCCCCGAACGGTGGTAACTCCACCACCTTCACTAATCTGGCTCACCGTGACTACATTTTTGTGAGCCAGCTATCAGAGTCGAAC
>DASUDI010000004.1:0-28892 GCA_036275695.1 Minisyncoccota bacterium
AACGCGCAGACGGTTGGACGCTTTACGTTTGATGTACTCAAAAAGGCGACCACAAACCCCGATCTTAACGATGTTCGCGTTAGAATCAAAAAACAAATTCTTGCCCATTATGAGCAACCTGCGGTACAGGTAGCCGGAGCACCACAACCTCCAAATCCTAATCAAGCAAAACTTATTGCCTACAATAATTTCTTCGCAAGCCCCGAAGGATCAGCATATACAATATGACACACAACAACCCACAGCGCGTAGAGGCACGCAAAAATGCAAGTCAAGAAATCATAGACATCTACGGAGACCTTGACTTGGGCGCCGCTATTCTCGGCTTTACTCGCACGCTTTGTTTTTCAGAGGCGCGTCAATTTACCTTTACCCACATTATTGGTGACGTCATCCTCGGACTCATTCCACAAACGCAATTTATAGCAAGCGCGATAAAAGAGCTTGAAATCACGGAAGAGAAGGCGAAGGAGATGCTCGCTACTTTTGAGCCGTTTTTTAGGCGCGCGAAAGAAGCGCGCGAAAAAGCGCGCGTCATACCCGAAGCGCGAAATGAACTTAAAGAAGAATTGCTTTTAAAACCCGAGATTTCAAAAGTCCCCACCAAGGAAGAGACCGTAGATCCAACTCGACCACTCACACGAGAAGAAGTTTTGCGCGCGCTTGTCCCCAAACGAACCATGCAGGGCGATATCGCGAATATACAAAATGCGCAATCCCAAAATACCACCCCGCAAGAACCTGCGAACATGAAGTAATCCGCACCTCTCTCCTCACAATCACACCACATGCGTTACAATACAGGTATGCGATTTGAAGTACCACAATTTATTGAAGTGGAAGCAAAAATTATTGGACCCTTTACATGGAAGCAGTTTGTCTATTTGGCGGGTGGTGTCGGAGTATTGGTGATACTTTTTCTCTCCGCTCCCTTTTTTGTATTCCTTATCTTTGGTTTCCCGCTCTTTATCATCGCGGGAGCACTTGCATTCCAGAAAATAAATAATCGTCCTATCTCAATATTTTTCGAATCCGTGTTTAATTACGTCATTAAGAAGAAGTTATACTTATGGCGAAAAACAGAGCAACAGCACATTATTGAGCAATCAAACAACACCTCGGCATCCAATGTGTCGCTCGCATACACCAATCAAAAGACACTTCACAAACTTTCCCATAATCTTGAACTACATAATTCCAAGACAGAATAGTATGGCAACTACCAACGCTTCACAACAATTTGTACCCATTGCAGATATTCATGATGATGTGGTCATTCTTAAAGATGGACAAATGTGTATGGTCTTACTTGCTACCTCAATTAACTTTGCCCTCAAATCATCCGATGAGCAACAGGCAATCCTTTCTCAATTTCAGTCATTTTTGAATGCTATAGATTTTACGGTCCAAATATACATCCAGTCACGTCGATTTGATATTCGCCCTTACATGGCACAACTTCAAGAGCGTGAATCGTACCAAGAAAATGACCTCATGAAAGTACAGTTACAAGAATATATGGAATTTATTAGAACTTTCACCAGCCAAGTTGATATTATGTCAAAAAATTTCTTTGTTGTTGTCCCCTATACACCACTCCACGTTGAAATTGCAGGTATTGGAAAGTTTCTCAAAGCAAACAAAGATGACGCCACTCCCAAGAGTGACCGCTTCTTTGAAGACAGAACACAACTCGAACAGCGACTCTCTATTGTAGAACAGGGTCTTATGCGTATTGGCATACGCACCTCACCGCTCACAACTGAACAACTTATTGAGTTGTACTACCACATTTTCAATCCAGAAGATTTATCAACGGCACCAAAATCACAATAGTATGGGCATATTTGACAATATTCTTTCAAAAAAAGAAGTTGCGTCTCGCGAGGCGTTAGGTGGAGCGACCATGTCACTCACGGATATCGTTGCTCCTGCAGCAATACACATTGAACCCCGCTCATTAAATGTGAGTGGTCGTCTCTCACGTATACTCTTTGCAGTATCGTACCCACGCTATCTCAATGATGAGTGGCTCAGTCCAATCCTTAACCTTGAACGAGAAATGGATGTATCTATTATTATTCACCCGATAGATACAAATGAAACTCTCAAAAAGTTTCAAAAGAAGGTCGCTGAGGTAGAGAGTCAGATAAACGAGCGTGCTGATAAGGGCATGGTGCGCGATCCACAGCTTGACGCTGCATACCGTAACCTTGAAGAACTTCGAGATAAATTACAACAAGCTGAGGAAAAATTGTTTGATGTCGGGCTCTATATTGCAATTTATGGAGATTCAGAAAAAACACTTGCAAAAACCGAACATGAAATTAAAAGTATCCTTGACGCACGCCTAGTCTATATTAAGCCCGCTCTTTTTCAGCAAGAAGACGGTTTTAAAAGTATTATCCCGACTGCCACAGATAAATTGCTTGTGCATAGTAAATTCAACTCTTCGCCACTCTCAAGTTTTTTTCCATTTACCTCATTTGATCTCACGCAGGACACCGGCATTCTCTACGGTATCAATCGCCACAACAGCTCACTGGTGCTCTTTGATCGATTTAAACTACCCAATTACAACTCCGTGACGTTTGCAACTTCGGGAGCGGGGAAGTCATACGCCACAAAAATTGAGATTTTGCGCTCACTCATGTTTGGCACCGAGGTCATGGTAATTGATCCTGAGCGTGAATATGAATATCTCGCTGAAGCTACAGGGGGTCGGTACATCAACATCTCGCTTTCTTCGCCTCACCACATCAACCCCTTTGATCTTCCCAAACCACTTCCTGACGAACACCCCCGTGACGTACTTCGTACACATATTATTGAACTTGTCGGGCTCTTTAAAATTATGCTGGGTGGTCTTACACCCGAAGAAGATGCGATTATTGACGCAGCGCTTCGTGAAGTGTATGCACTTAAGGACATCACTGGAGATACCGATTTCAGTGAATTACCGCCACCTCTTCTCTCTGATTTTGAACTGGTACTTGCGGGCATGGAGGGGAGTGAATCACTTATACAACGACTCAGTAAATACACGAGCGGGACGTGGTCGGGCTTCATGAATGAGTCCACAAATGTCGATATCAATACGAAATTTGTAGTCTTTTCTATTCGTGATATGGAGGACGAACTCAAAACAGTCGCCATGTATCTTATCACCAATCACATTTGGGGTGCCGTGCGCAGACAACTCAAAAAACGCCTTCTCGTCATTGACGAGGCGTGGTGGATGCTTAAGTCAGAAGACACTGCGGCGTTTCTCCATAATATTGCCAAACGAGGGCGCAAATATTACTTAGGTATTTCCACGATTACGCAAGATGTGGATGATTTTCTTCGTTCTCCCTATGGAGTTCCCATGATCACCAATTCCTCAATCCAACTCCTTATGAAGCAATCGCCGACCGCGGCCGACACACTGCAGAATGTGTTTAATCTTACCGATGAGGAAAAATTTATGCTCCTTGAATCAGGGGTAGGGGAAGGATTATTCTTTGTGGGTCTCAAACATGTCGCCATTAAAATTATTGCATCATATACCGAAGACCAGATCATTACCTCTGACCCATCTCAACTACTTCAAATACAACGGGCGCGCGCTGAACTGGCACAAAGTAGACGTTAATTATGGAAAATCAAGAAACGCGCACCATCGACAACACACGCTCCGTCATACGCAACAAAACTACTGATGCCCGTTTTGATGCGTTTTCAGAAGGAAGACTTAGCTACAAAAAAAAGAGAACACGCCGAGACACCTCACGTCGAAAGTACACAGATTCACAAGCACCAAACTCCGAAAGTTATGCTCACATAGCCGAACAAGCGCGGCAACATAATATACCCATTACCGACGAAGACATAAGTCTTTTATTACGTTTACAAGGTAGAGAAAACGAAGAGCCGTTCCCTGTTGGCATGTTCCTTGTGGCCTTCATAAAAGATATGCTTGATATTTTTTTAACTTTTACCATTGTTGGTATTGTACTTATTCTGCCATTTAGTTTTTTTATATCATTAGTACTCTTTCTGTGGATTAGGGGGAGACTACAAGGGGGGTGGTATAAGAAGAAAATGATAAAATTTGCATGGAGGCGCTTTTTTATCATGCTTGGCATTGAGTCACTTCCACTCTTTGGCATAATTCCCGCAAATACCCTTTTTGTATATATGGTTCACAAGCGTGAAACACTGATCGTAAGAACACTTAATGATACAATGGAATATCTGCATCGTAACACAAAAATGAGACACCGCTAATGCACACAATGGACTCCTGTATCCACACAAAAATGGTAAGATAGGTATGTGTCAAACGTACGTTTTGTTTCATCTAAACTCTACATTCTCGGTCTTTTGTGTGTGTATATTTTTGCACACGCTCTATTTACACACGCACAAGTACCATTCGCGGATACTGGTATAAAACTCACATCCTCCCACACATACCCCGCACCACATGCCTCAACAACAATTTCAGTTTCTGATTACAGCATAAACACGATTGGGTATGACTTTAACTGGGTGGTGAATGGCGCCCCTGTGCCATCAGAGAAAAATAAGCGCTCAATTACCGTGTCCACGGGTGATATTGGAACAAAAACATACGTTGAACTTCGGGCCGTTTCAAGAACCAACGTCTCACTTCCACCTGCGAGCATAACCCTTTCACCAAGTGTTACACATATCATCGTTGAATCAGACACCTATGTACCTTCCTTTTACAAAGGTAGAGCACTTCCTTCAGTGCAGTCGCCACTCATCGCAACAGCACTCTTTATGGATGGTTCACAAAAAACTCCACAGTCATTTACGTATCGCTGGAAACTTGATGGTGATATCATTTCTGGTGGCGCGCTCACTGGTATGTATAAAATCACGATACCTACACGGCGGTTTCAGACGGGAAATCTTTCTGTTGAAATATTCAACGAAAAAGGGATTCCGGTGGGGGGTGGATCTGTCACCATAAAGCCCCACGCTCCAGAACTTTATCTCTATGAATCAAATCCACTCAGAGGCATTGTGCAGAAAGCACTCACTGGAACATTCTTTCTTCCTAATACCGAAACAGACATTATTGCAGAACCGTATTTCATGAATATTTCTGATGTTCGTGAAGCAAATTTCATGTGGAGTATTAATCAAAAGAAATTAGAACAGATCAGTTCCATGCCAAACTCTCTTAAGTTAAATGCGCAAGATGGAAGTGGCACAGCCTTACTGCAACTTACTGCTTTGACCAATGAAGCGCTACCTCAACAAGCACGAGCGCAACTTAACATTTCTTACGAATAGGTATGATGCGACATAAAAAAGATATATCTGCACGATACACACCGACTATCTATAGTATTTTAATACTTTATTTTTTTGCGTTTACCGCAAACGCATACCAAGCCCTCGAATATGTCCCCATGACCAACCTTCCAGGACTAACGGGAACGGGAAGTATTCCTGAACTACTTAATAGCTTGTATCTTATTATAATTGCCGTAAGCGCGACGTACGGAGTAATCAAGATTGCCATTGCGGGAGTGAAATACACCATGAGTGACGTCGTCACATCGAAAAGTGAATCTATTGCGGACATTAAAGGTGTGCTTATCGGTCTCGCGATTATCCTCACGCCATACATCATACTAAAAACCATCTATGCTCCGCTTTTGAATCTGAATATACTTCAAAACCTAGGCCACATAGACACGAGTCGCGATAGTTCGAACATAGAATCAAATACTATTCGTGTTGATTCAGGAGCCCTGCTTGACACAAGCTCCACAGCAGATATAAAAAGTTGTACCGATGCGGGTGGCTTTATAAGTAAGGCTGACAGTCCCGATGGAAAATTTACTTGTGTATCGAAACCAAAAAAACCTAACACGTGTAACAAATCAGATGCCGAGTGTATGGAGTCATGTGTTTTTTCGGGAGGCACTCTTGGACAGGATCAGGGAGGATTCTATGTATGTCGCTAGCATAATTTATTATTTATGAAAAAAACTCTACTTATAGCAACCGGAACAATTCTCATCAGCATTATTATTGCTATTTTTCTGTATCTCTTTGTGTTCGGAACACCAAGGAGTGGCGAGCAGATTTTTGCTAACCTTGGATTTACAAGTTCTACAGACGATGTTGTTACTGCAATTGAAAAAAATGAAACCGTACCTGACGATATTGCGCCAGCAGAAGACATGGCGTCACATTTCGTACAGGTCACCGAGCGGGCAGTTGCGGGCGCACATGTTAAAAATGGTGTCATACGCTTTGTAGAGCAGGGAACTGGCCATGTGTATGAAAAAAGTAGTACCTCGGGAAGTGAGGTACTTGTAAGTGGTGTTACAATACCAAAAGCAACACACGCAACCTTTTCATCTGACGGTTCACGTGTAGCAATATCATCATCTGACGGAGATTCTGCCCTTACCACCATCGCAACCCTCGGCGCAGGCGGTGATGTCACCGGAATCACACTCCCACGAGATGCGCGTGAAGTAACATTCAATAGCAGTACTACACTTTACTATATTCTGAAAAATAATTCAGGAGCTTCGGGATTTTTGTTTAACATAGAGACAGAAAAAAGCACAGAGATATTTGCGCTTCCTCTTAGTGATATCCATGTACTATGGGGCAATCCTCACTATGTGTACACCACACCGACAGAAACACAAAAAGGGTACCTTTACGAAGTGGTTGGAAAAGGTACCCTTGCATATGTCACTCCGGGAATGCCTGGACTTGTTGGGTTTCGTTATGGTGACGGCATCATTGTCTCATCACTCCACGGTAGTACAATAACCACGCGAGCAATATCCACCTCAGGTAACACCGTCACTCAAGCATTTCCTTTTATACCTGAAAAATGTACCATGCGAGGCGCAGACTCATCTTTTGTGTACTGTGGCATACCGAGCGAATTCAATGGCGCATTCCCCGATGACTGGTATATGGGAACTCAGTCATATAGCGACAAACTCTGGCTCATGAGTGTAGAAACAGGTGATGCACTACTACTTCTTGATTTTGTAGAAATAAGTGGGAGAGAAATTGATGTAGCGTACATTCAATCAGACGAAAGTGGGTCGCAACTTGTCCTGATAAACAAAAACGACAATACCCTTTGGCTCTATAACGAAACGTTACGATAGTATTTCTATACTAGGGTAGACTCTATGCTCGCAACCCCTTCCTACGCACATAGTGTTCCTGCGCGATTGCGGTAATGTTACTTACCACAAAGTAAAGTGCGATTGCAGCCGAGATGGTGTACGCAACAAATACAATAAGAACTGGCATAACGTATTTCATCTGTACCTGCATACTCCGGGCAAAATCATCTTTGAAATTTGGCGCAGCATTTTTGTCTCGTGGTTCTAGCTTAGGGAGTGACATGGACGTGTGAATATACTGCGTGACTCCCGCAAGCAACGCAAGAGGAAGACTACGGAGTGTAATATCCATAATTCCCAAAAATACCATGCTGATGGTATCAGGGTTTGGTATAAAATTATATAAAAGTACTGTATTGATATCAGGCAACTTAACACCACCGCCTGAGTACACCGCGAAGTAGAGCGCTATGATGATCGGAATTTGGATGAACAGGAGAAGAACACTTGAAAAGGGGTTCACTTTTGCCTCACGAAACAGTTCCATGGTCTTGATAGCCTGCATCTCGCGTTTTTCTTTGTATTCCTCACGGATTTTTTTAAGCTTTGGCTCAATTTCGCGCATCGCCAATTGCGTACGTGTTGCCTTAAGAGAAATGGGGAGAAGTACTAATTTTACCAAAATAACGGTACAGATAATGGCAATTCCGACATCTCCATGACGGACAACGTCAATAAAAAAAACGAGACTGTTATATATAGGGTCAAAGAAAAATGTATGCCAAATAAAACTCATGATGTTGGATTGGTTTTTTGTATTATTTCAATAATTGCGTCGCGTACAGTGTGGTGTTTCATTGTAGCAATATTTTGCGTGCAGAGATATATATACACACCTGCGAGTCTGTGTTCCTTGTGATATACGCGCACGATTTCATACACGCGCCTCCGAATTTTATTTCGTGTCACCGCGTGGCGTGCAATTTTTTTAGGTACCACGACGGAAACGTGTAGGGTGGGGTAGGGAGCGTACACCACCTGAAACAGTGGGGTACGCAAACGTCTTCCCATAGAAAAAAAACGATTGAATTCTTTTTTAGTCAATCGTTCTTTTTTGGGAAGCATGGATATAGTGTATCTTAAACACTCAATTTTGCACGCCCTTTTCGTCTCCGTGCCAAGAGCACTTTAGCGCCTGAAGTGCTTTGTGAACGCACGAGAAAACCGTGTGTGGTGGCGCGCTTCCGCTTTTTTGGTTGGTAAGTTCGTTTTGACATAAAATTATCTATCTTGTGGCACACACTGTACACCACATAAGCAATAAAATCAATATGCCTTCATTATTGTATTTTTCATACTGCTGGTATGTTGTTGGTGATACTTAATATCCGTATACAATATGTACCACACCACAATCAGTGCGCTACTAGTTTAGTAAACTCTCAGTTTTGTCCAGTAAGTGTTTGCGCTGGATTTTAATCTTTTTCTTTGTCCAACATTGTCTACAAGTGAGTGTATTGACTATTTATCTATACATTACTCTCCACAGGTTATACACACAACGATGTATAGACCATCATATTCTCCGCGATATTTAAAAAATAGTTTACAGTTTTCCACAGGAACGTATAATAGTTTTTGTTATCTACACATTTGTCATCAACCACTATGAGTTCTCTATCAAACATCTCTACAAACATTATACAAACTGAGCAGATTGATATAAAAAAATTGTGGGATGACGCGTTGGTACATATTGAACTTTCAATAACTCCTGCAAATTTTAAGACGTGGTTTAAGGATACACACATTGTCTCGCTCGAAGATGGTTCGGTAATTCTTGGTGTTCCAAGCGTGTTTGTACGTGACTGGATTGCGGATAAATTTCAAACACTCATTCTTAAAACCCTTCGCGACATCACTCCATACGCGCGAAGTGTTGAGTACATGGTCGTTCAGAAATCAGACAAGCGCCAAAATTCCAGTAAAAAACAGACTGTAAACGCCTCGTTGCCTCTTGAAGAGTATTATATAAATAAAAGTGATAATTTAAACCCTAAATATATTTTTGATACTTTCGTGGTGGGTCCGTTTAATGAACTCGCTCACGCCGCGGCACGCACGGTAGTAAATAAACCTGGTATTGCCTACAACCCACTTTTTATTTATGGAAAAACAGGTCATGGAAAAACCCACCTTATTCAAGCAATTGGAAATCAACTCAAATACAATGGGAAGAAGGTCTTTTATGTTACCAGTGAACGATTTACGGTTGATTACATGAACTCTTTGCAAAACGGCACCGCAAACTCATTTAAAGACCGCTACCGACAGTATGATGTACTCATCATGGATGATGTGCAATTTTTAATGAATAAGGAGAAAACTCAGGAAGAATTATTTCACCTCTTTAACGCGATGCATGACAACAATAAACAAATTGTGTTTTCAAGTGATGTACACCCCGCGCTCATGTCTAATATGGAAGAGCGATTGCAGTCACGATTTGGACAGGGAATGATTGTGGATATACCACAGCCTGACATTGAGTCACGTGGTGCTATTTTGCGCGCAAAAGCCGCGCAAAATAGCCTCACACTCGATGAGGAAGTGGTGGATCATCTCTCTCAAACTATTGAAGGTAATATTCGCGAGCTTGAAGGCGCGCTCAATACTATACTTTGCCAATCACAACTTTTAGGCCGGATTCTCTCGCTCACGGAAGTGAAGTCACTTATTAAAAATAGTGCACGTCCGCGAAAGTCACTCGCGGTTTCAGATGTGGTGGATAAAATCGCGCGATTTTATGACATCGAACCCGCGAGTATTTATGAAAAAACGCGACGGAAGGAAGTAGTAAAACCCCGCCAACTCATTATGTTTATCCTCCGCGAAGATTTTCAAGTTTCCTATCCAGCGATTGGTCAAAAATTAGGTGGTCGTGATCACACCACTGTTATTCACTCGTGTGAAAAAATGAAACGAGAGATTAAAGAGAATACCGATCTTGAAGATGAAGTCTCACAGATACGCGCACTATTAAAATAGTGTGTATATTTTGTGTAAAAGTGTTGATAGTGAGGTGGAGTAGATGTATGTATATCGTTCATGGTGTGGGGAATGTGGTAGGAATATAACCTCATATGTAGAAGCACCATAAAGATATATCACTACATGGAAAATTAATTAACAGATTTTCACCACATACGCAATTCCTATACACACACTGTGTTGTTACCTGACTTATAAAATAGTAATACAGAGAGCCACAATATATCATTTTCCACACATCCACATCATTAATAATGAATAGAAAATATTTTTTTAAAAATTAAATAACACTTTATGCACATCACACTTGAAACAAAAAAACTAAAACATATACTCGAATGTGTATCGAGGGTTAGCACTAAGCACATCACACTCCCGGTACTACAGTGTGTGCTTTTAGAAGTTACTGAAGGTTGTAAACTTATCATTAAAGCAACGAATCTTGAAATCGGTATCGAGGGGACAATGGATGTTGTGGTCGATGAAGTTGGTATTATTGCAGTACCTGCTCATATTCTTCTTCAAACAGTAAACTTAATTACACAAACATCAATTACGTTGAGTACTGAACATGAGACACTTTTTGTAGAAACAACAACATCAAAAACAGAAATAAAAAGTATCTCCGCTCATGATTTTCCAAATATTCCACATATTAAAGAAAATCCCATATCAATACAAAGCAAACTCTTTACTTTAGGGATTAAAACCACCGCATTTACTGCTTCACA
Source organism: Minisyncoccota bacterium (assembly GCA_036275695.1). GTDB lineage: Bacteria > Patescibacteriota > Minisyncoccia > Phycocordibacterales > UBA918 > Damh-18. The sequence continues at coordinate 10,907 of DASUDI010000004.1, forward strand.
ATCATCTATCAAACCAGAGTTGGGGAGTATTTACATACATCAAAAACAAGCACATACCCTCACATTTGTTGCGACTGACTCATTTCGGTTGATGGAGAAAACAGTTCCACAAAAGAATTGTGTATTAGAAGAGTCTATCTTGATTCCTTATAAAAACGCACTCGAACTCGCGCGTGTGACTGAAGATGTTGATGGTCAGGTTGATTTGTATATTAATGAAAATCAATGCGCCCTCATGGTAGGGGATATATACATTACCTCGCGATTAGTAAGTGGTACATTTCCTGATTACACACAAATAATTCCAAAAGAATATAAAACACATATCACACTTTTGACACAAGATTTACAACAAGCGTTAAAGAAAACCAATATATTTCTTAATAAATTCATGCAACTTACCATGACAATATCAGGTGGAACGTTCACCCTCTCTGCGCAAAGTGGTGAGTCGGGAGCAACTACTGAATCACTTAATGCACATATTGAAGGGGAAGATATTATCCTCAACTTTAACCAACGGTACATCCATGAAGTACTACAACATATTACCGATGAGAGTGTGCGCTTAAAATGTGCGGGTGTGGGGAGGCCAATGATTATTGAAAATGTCCACAACACCTCAATGAGGTATCTGGTGATGCCGATGAATAAGTAGTACATGTTTAAACATACAAAAAAATCAGAAGTGGGGTGGAAAAAAAAAGACCATAGAGGTGTGGGAGTGGTACATATAGGATCACTTTTTGAAAAATATACAAAAACACTCAAAGCACCACAACAGTCAGTTATTAACGCGTGTATTGAGGTAATACAAGATATATACCAATACCCTCTTACCAAAGAACAGTGTGTGTATCATGTTGCGTCAAAAACACTCACGCTCCATATCAAAGGACCTTATAAGTCAGAAATTATACTGAATAAATCTTGTATTCTTGATGAGGTTACAAAAAAAGTAGGTAAACAAAATGCCCCTAAAAATATTATATAAAAACTACTAAGACACAACACGTGTATTAGTGGTTGCGTGAGTCACTTTCAGATTTAGGTGAAGTAGAGCTTGATAGATTGAGTAAACTATTCTTCCATACCGTAACGGGGTATTCCCAATAAGGGAATTGTGGATCAGAGTGGTCACCAAGACCTGGAGCGTTTGGGTTGTCTTTTGAGACATAGTAAAGGATTGAATGAGCGCCGCTAACGGCATTTTCAACTGAAATATCAGTGCTGGTACTTGTTTCAACATGTGAGGGGTCAAACCAAATACCACGAAGTATAGGTTTCACATTGTGTGAAGTGTATGTTGGTGATGGGAATGATTGTGTTTCAATGGTTGGGAGTGCTACATCCATAAATTCACGCCACAGCGGGGTAATAACCAAACCAGATATTTCACTCATAGATGAGTTATCGTTATTTCCTGCCCATGCCCCCACAACAAAATTTGGAGTGTACCCAATAACCCACACATCACGCTTATCATTCGTGGTACCTGTTTTTGCGGCGACATCACGGTTACCAAAATAAAGTCCAGAATTTGAGCCAAAAAGGGGTGTACGTGCGACATTGTCAGAAAGAATGTCTGATATTAAGAGTGCAATATTCTTATCAAGTACAGGCTTATGTTGCTCAGTGTATTCTTCAAGGATATTTCCCTGAGTATCCTCAACGCGAAGTATGGGGCGAAGTTCAGAACGGACACCCTCATTTGCAAACGTACCATACGCTCCTACCATTTCAAGAAGTTTTACCTCACCACCTCCAAGTACCAATGTGAGCCCATACTGATTTTTATTGAGAAGTGTTGTGATGCCCATATCACGCGCGGTTTTTAGTGATTCGTTTACACCCGCAAGATACAACGCCTTAACCGCGGGTATATTGAGTGATTGCGCGAGCGCGTTCCGAAGATTTACAGGACCGCGAAATGTGTGGTCATAATTTTCAGGAGCATAACAACCATCTTCTGATGTTAGATTATCAATCGCGCAATTGGTAGAGAATTGTGTTTTGAGGTCAAAAACAACAGTTTCAGGAGTGTATCCCTTTTTAAATGCGGTCGCGTACACAAAAGGTTTAAAAGATGACCCGGGCTGACGTTCAGCAAGTGCGATGTTGTAATTCCCATCTATTTCCTCATCAAAATAATCACGTGACCCAACCATAACAAGAATATCTCCATTTTGTGGGTTAGTGGCTACAAGCGCCGCGTTCTCCGCGTTGTACTGTTTTTCATTCGAGAGTGCCTTGTCGTGTACTATTTTTTCCGCCTGTTCTTGCAATTTCCAATCGAGTGAGGTGATTACCTTAAGACCGCGCTCCGCGAGTGACTCTTCACCGTATTTTTCAATAAGAAGGTCGCGTATATACATCACAAAATGTGGCGCCCGAATACCCGAATTTGATTGGGGTTTAAACTCAACAACTTCGTCTTTTGCGTGTTGGTATTCTTCTTCAGTGATGAAAGCATTTTCAAGCATTTTTTCAAGAACGAGATTTTTTCGCTTCACCAATTCATCAAAATGATTTCCGTAGGGTGAGTAGTATGTAGGAAGTTGTGGTAGTGATGCGAGGTAAGCAGCCTCTGCAAGGCTCACCTCAGACGCGCGTTTACCAAAAAATGACAAACTTGCTTCCTCTACGCCATAGATAGTCCCACCATAGGGTGATTCATTCAAATAGTGACTCAAAATTTCATCTTTGGTGAGTACTTGTTCAAGGCGGATAGCAAGGATTACTTCTTTAATTTTGCGCGTGAGTGTTTTTTCCCGTTCTAAAACAGAATTTTTAACCACCTGTTGGGTGATCGTAGATCCCCCGCGCCCACTAAGCAATTTTCCACCCATGACATTATCAAAAGCAGCATTTAGTATCGCGAGAGGTCGCACACCCGCATGTTCAAAAAACGTATCATCCTCAATCGCAACTGTTGCGTTTTTGATGTGGCGAGAAATATCCTCATACGGCACAATAGTGCGCCGAATATCTTGATGGAGGTCATAGAGTACAACCTCACCAGATCGGTCATAAATTTTGGTGGACTGTTGCACGCGTCGTTCTTCAAATGAGGAGAGGTCGGGTATGTCGAGTGTCGCAACCCATATAAGAAGTATTCCCACGGCAATTAACCCAAGTACAAATAAAACAACAACAATGTCCAAAAAGGTGTCTTTTCGGTGTTTACGTAACCACTGCGTAATACGTGTATGATGTTTCATATTGTCAATACTACCATTTCATTGTCTATATATAAATATAGCGGGAGTGTGGTACAGTAGTACACATTGGTATGAAAGTAAATACAGATCCAAATGTGATTGATGCCATCCTTACGCGCTCAGTAAAAGAGGTTATTCCAAGCCGTGAGTCATTGCGGGAAGTGCTTACTTCAGGAAAGCGTATGCGTATATACATAGGAACTGATGCCACGGGGGCGTCACTTCATTTGGGACACGCAACAAACTATCTTATACTCGAACGTTTTCGTCAGCTCGGACATGAAATAATTTTTTTAATTGGCGATTTTACATCACGCATCGGTGACCCTACGGACAAAGGTGATTCAGCGCGTAAGCAACTTACCCGCGATGAGGTGGTACGTCACACCAAAACATGGATAGAGCAGGTGCGACCAATTATTGATTTTGATAATTCTGAAAACCCCGTGCGTGTTATGTACAACCACGACTGGCTTTCAAAACTTACATTTGAGGATATTATCGGCCTCGCGTCACATTTTACCGTACAACACATGCTTGAACGCGATATGTTTGAAAAACGACTCGCGGAGTATAAACCACTCTATCTCCATGAACTTTTTTACCCCTTGATGCAGGGGTATGATTCGGTGGCTATGGATGTGGATATGGAGTTGTGTGGCTCTGACCAAAAGTTTAACGCACTCGCAGGAAGAACACTGCTCCGAAAATTAAAAAACAAAGAAAAATTTGTATACATCACCACACTTCTTGAAAACCCAAAAACAGGTGAAAAAATGATGTCGAAATCTCTCGGTACGGGTGTATATCTTGATTATGATGCGCAAAAAATGTACGGCGCGATTATGGCACAACCCGATGAAAACATACGACAACTTTTTACTGATTGCACCAATGTGGCGGTAGATGATATTGAAGAAATGCACCAAACATACGCAAATCCACGTGACCTCAAAATGAAACTGGCATTTGAAATTACGCGTATGTATCATGGTGAGGAGGGGGCGGAGCGAGGTGAGCGATATTTTGTGGAGACATTTCAACAAAAACATATTCCCGAGAATATACTCGAGGTACACCCTGACTATCTTGAGCAACTTGTACGTGCTGGTGTGGTGGGTTCTAAGGGGGAGTTTCGCAGACTTCTTGAATCTGGGAGTGTGCGTAATGCGGAAACGGGAGAAAAGTTGGTAGTAGTTCCTGAGCGTGTAGATGAGCCAATGGTCATAAAAATAGGAAAACAAAGGTTTGTGCGATTACTTCCGTAGGGGTGTATTAAAAAAGAGCGGGCACCTTCGGTGCCCGCTCTTTTTTAATGTCACCACCTACATATCATCTTCATCATCAAATGAGTCATAATCCATATCCTCATCATCCTCATCATCTTCCCCAAACGCGGCATCAATTATATTTTCTTCGTTTGCCACACTCTCATCATCGGTATTTTCTGCGTCTTCATCATCCTCGTCTTCATCAAAATCTTCTTCTTCGCGCATATCATCTTCAAAATCCTCATCATCGAGCGTGTCGTCTCCGTCATCAAGTGCGTCAAGTATCTCATCGCCCACTTCTCCATCCTCATCCCCAAACTCATCCTCTTCATCATCGCGTCGAGTCATGTAGTGACTTGAAACAAACATCATATGTGTGCTACTTATATTATTACAATTACCAGTATGAGGACTTTGTACCAAAAGATGCGCATTTCTGCAATAGGGAAAATGTGGGATTATGCGCGATGTGTCGCGAGTGCGGTGACGCCGACCGCGATGGCGTCGTATTCATCATCATGTGCGCGGTCGGGAGTGTTGCGTACGAGACGCTTCACCATCTGAATAACTGATTTTTTGTCACTTTTTCCATACCCTGTGAGCGCAACTTTTATCTCTTGTGGACCAAATTCGGTAACAATGCAATGATGCGATTTTGCAATGTAAAGTATCGCGCCACGTGCCTGCGCCACGCCGATGGCAGTTTTAACATTTTTGTTAAAAAAAAGCGTCTCTACCGCAACAAGGTCAGGTTTGTGCGTACGTATGATTTCCCCAACAGCATTACCAAGCACGAGAAGCCTGTCGGCGAGCGGTGCGGTACGTGGGGTCTCAATACATGATGAGAAGAGGAGCACTTCCTTTCCGTACGCGTCATGTTCTATGACGGCAACGCCAATGCGGTCATATCCGGGGTCGATACCAAGTACGCGCATAATTACGTGTGTGGTACATCATCAGCGCTTGTAAAAACACCACGCACGTCAGCATGCTCTAAAAGCGTTTCTGTGAAGACTGCAAGGTGCCCGCTATCAGTATCTGAAAGTTTGACGGGTGTATGAGGAGAATAGTCAGCGCCATTTTTGGAAAATGCCCATACAGCAGCCCCACTATTTCCTAATTGGAATCCAGACTTATTGAGAATGTGTCGTATCTCAGGAGTGGTTCTGTTTGGGTTATCGGTAATGGCGGTAATGAGTATTGCCACACCCCCCGGTCCATACGTTTCGTAGAGCACCTCAACGAGATTGTTGCCACCTACTCCCGCGCCACGCGCGATAGCGCGGTCAATATTATCTTTTGGCATTGAATCCCTTTTTGCGCGCTCGATTGCTGATATGAGGCCCGCGGCACGAATGTTTCCCTGTGCCTTTCGTGATTCCATGGCGATGAGAAGCGCGTGTTTTGAAAAAACACTACTTCGCGAAGCGTCACTCGATGCCTTTTTGTGTTTTATTTTAGACCATTTGTTGTGACCGCTCATGTGTAGATATGTTATGCGATGTGCGTCATGTGTTCATGCGCGAGCGCGGTCGCGACGCGACCGCGCGGTGTACGCTCAATTAATCCCTGTCGAATAAGGTATGGCTCTACCACATCTTCAATGGTGGACATTTCCTCACCCGTTGCCGCTGAAAGCGTATTGAGTCCCACAGGACCACCATTAAATTTTTGGATGAGCGCTTCAAGAAGTAATATATCGGGTCGTGTGAGACCAAGCGAATCAATATCGAGCAGTGTGAATGTTTGATCGACAATATCGATGGTAAGTGATGAGTTTTCAAGTTGTGCAAGGTCACGACAGCGCTTTAAGAGATAGTTCGCGGTACGAGGGGTTGCGCGACAACGTCCCGCAATACGTAAAATCTGTGCTTCATCGACCGACACTTCGAGAAGTGATGCTGAACGCTTTAATATTTCTGCAATTTCCTCAGTGCTATAAAATTCGAGTCGAAACGTTCCCCCAGAAAATCGAGAACGAAGAGGTGAGGAGAGAAGTGATATGCGAGTTGTTGCGGCAACGAGGGTAAAAGGAGGGAGGTCGAGTTGTACCGTGCGTGCCGAAGGACCTTTGCCAATAATAATATCAAGGACACCCGACTCCATCGCGGGATAAAGTACTTCTTCGATTGATTTAGAGAGTCGGTGGATTTCGTCAATAAAGAGTACATCGCCGGGTGAGAGATTGGTAAGTATGGCCGCAAGGTCACCAACACGTTCAATGGCGGGTCCTGAGGTGGTGCGCATATTGGTACCAAGGGTTTTTGAAATGAGGTGTGCGAGCGTAGTCTTGCCAAGTCCTGGTGGCCCGTACAAAAGAATGTGTTCCGCGGCGTGACCACGCTCGCGCGCCGCGGTAAGGAGAATGCGGAGATTTTCTTTTATTTTAGGTTGCCCAATGTACTCATCCCAATTTTGGGGGCGGAGTGTTTGGTCGAGATTTCCCGCGCCATCTCGTTTGAATGTGGTTGGTGATGAAGAATCGTTCTGCATGGTCTCTCTATTGTATACAAAAAAAAGCAAAGGATACAGAAAGAGGGCGCAAAAATGCTATTGACAAAAAAAATACAAGTGATACAATATAACCATATCGTTCATTACACCCGTGCATGCGCCACGAGTGTTTTTCTTTTTTATGAGGTGATGTCGAGTCGATAACCCTCAACGCAATACTTGGTTCTCATGACGAGGGTATCCTGGTACGCACCTACGAGTGTGACCACTGGGGTATACCTTAGTTTTGGAGAGTCACTTCTTACGGAAGCTATTGCGTTGAGGGTTATATACTCAACATTTTATTCCTGTATCGAAGAACATGCGTCATGCAATGTGGTGACTATATCATATACGATAAAAAAGTGAGATTGACCGAGTGTTGCCTGTGTGTTTGAAAAAGCGCACGCCCAAAGGGCGCGCGCTTTTTCAACACGTACCTATTCAAGATGGTATAAATCAAGCACTCGCGATATTTCATCAAAAGTCGTCACACCCGCGAGTACCTTCATGACGCCATCTTGTTGCATGGTGGGAATGTTTTGGGATTTTGCAGCCTCCCGAATCGCACGTTCGCGTGTATCTTTGAGCATTGCTTTTTCAATAGTATCGTCTATGAGAAGCGCTTCAAAAATTCCCGTTCGCCCTTTATAGCCACTCCCGTCACAAACATCGCATCCGCCACCCTCAAATACGGTATGAATATCAACGGGTTGCCCGAGAATACGGTGAGTTAGTTTTTTTTCCTCGACAGTCATCTCGCGTTCTTTTTTGCACCGCTCACATATTTTTCGAACCAATCGCTGCCCTATGAATACATTACACGCGCTTATAATTGCGTGTATATCAATACCCATATCCATGAGTCGGGGAATCGCGCCAAACGCGCTATTGGTATGAAGGGTTGAGAATACAAGGTGTCCCGTTTGCGCTGCTTGCACCATGGTCTCCGCCACCTCTTTGTCCCGAATTTCTCCCACAAGGATAACGTCAGGGTCTTGTCGCAGTATGGTGCGGAGACCTGTGGCAAATGAGTAATCTTTGGTTATTTGCGTCTGCACAATCCCTGGAAGTTTGTATTCAACAGGGTCTTCAAGTGTGATGATTTTTATATCGGGTTTGTGGATTGTATTCAAAAACGTGTAGAGTGCTGTTGTTTTACCAGACCCCGTGGGGCCGGTAGTGATGATGGCTCCAGTGGGGCGTCGTAATTCATCAGTAATAATTTCATGTATTCGATTACTCATGCCAAGCTTTTCAATATTGAAGGTAGATGCGTTTGGGTCGAGAAGGCGCATCACAACAGATTCGCCATATGCCCCCGGAATAATTGAGGTACGCACTTCAACCTCGCGATCCCCAAACGCAAAGGTGAAGCGACCGTCCTGGGCTTCTTTGTTTACATTAAGTTTTACACCAGCAACGAGTTTCAAACGCGAGGTAATTTGTTTTGCGAAGTGAGATTCAATGTCACATATTTCCCAGAGTACTCCATCGAGGCGATACCGTATGCGCGCGATAGTGACTTCAGGTTCAATGTGAATGTCTGAGGCGTCGAGCGCGAGTGCCCCACCAAAAAGAATAGATATAATAAAGCTGAGTTGGCGAGGGTTGTGCTTACCGACTATGTTAGAAATTTTTTCTGCGACATCAAGATAAGAAGTAATTTCTTGTGAGTATGTGGCAATGAGTTCAGGATCGACATCAAGCACACCCTTTTGTTTCGCGATACTCTCCTCAGCATTATGGTATTGTTCCCATGCATATTGAAGACTCCGTGCGGTGGCAAGATACAGTTTCGTTTTATGTCCCGACTCGTGTAACCCATCAAGTATTTCTGTGAGCGTTGTTCCGTGAGGGTTGTGTGTTGCAATATGAAGGGTGTTATCCTTTTCTAAAAATACTGCAATACCCAAGGAGCGAGCGGTTTCCTCAGGTACGTACGTTAAAACGTTCTGGGCAATAGAACGCCCCGCGAGATTTATGTAGGCAAGGCCATATTTGGGCGCAAGTATCTCGAGCAAGTGCTCCTCCTCATCAGTGTGAAGGCTTTGCACGGTTTTTTTAATGCGAGAGTCATCAAATGATGGCATATGCTATATATCGTACCACGGGCGTGTAAACAAACCCCGAAAGTAGATGGGCAAAGATATATTGACACGTTATGTAATTATGTTATAATTAAAAAGGATTTAAGTTGCCGTTAGGAGGCAAAAAATGAACATTTTGAAGATGGTGTTTGGTGTTTTTGTGTTGAGTGTTATGGGTGGTTGTGCCACTCACGGCGCCCCGCGCGGAGGACCGTCGGTTGGTTTCTCCGCCGACGTCGATACGCCCATCGGGGGCGTCGACGTATCGGCGGGAGTCCACGATCCTCGCCGTCACGGAGATCACGGTTACCATGATGACCACAACGAAGGCCACGGTTCGCGCCGTGGGGGTTACCGCGACGGTGGCCGTGGCTACCATCCGGGCATGCCTGGGGCAAAGGTGATGTCGGTGATGGAGTCACCGGCAGTGGAAGAACTCATTACTCGCGCTTCGTGCGATGGTGAGGGCAAGGAGGGGTTCCGTGCCAACGCCGATGCGCGCGAAAGTGCATACGGAGGAGGGTACTCCGTGCGAGCACAGCGTTTCGGCGAGTGTATGCGCACTCGCCGAGGAGGTGGTGGTGAGTAAGAAAATCATCTTCGTAATTTCCGCCACACTCCTTACGGGGTGTGCGGGCGGAATGAGTTCATTGCAGGTGCGCACCAACGCACCTGCAATGGCGAAGGTCGCAAACTTCGCCATGGAGGCACATGCGGTACGGTGCGCCTCATCCGAAGCGCACCGTACCCGCGCGATGGTGCACGCTGGTGAGACGGGGTACGCAAGTGCGTACCGGTCACACCAGCGAAATAACTTTGCGCTGCAGGCGCAGAGTGAGTGCCGGGACTGATCCGCTCTTTTGCCCCACGAGATTTTTAATCTCGTGGGGCTTTTCATTTTTAAAAATAGTTGTATGCTTTGATTGGGACTCACCGTATGGAGGGGTGTATGAACACTCGACTTGTTCTGGTTCTCTTTTTTGTGGCAGGTATCACCATTACGTTTCCGTTTTCCGCTCTGGCGGATCATGGGGACGCCGCGCGGTACTACTTGCTTGGCGATATCTTCGGGGCGCTTGGCAACTACGAGCGCGTGCGTCACCATGATGATTGGCGGGGTGATTATTGGGGTGGCGAGTACCGTAATGATTACTATGCCCCACGTTACCACCACCATTCCCCCCCGAGGCATGGGTACCGCGGAGGGTATGGACGAGGACATGTGCGCGAGCGAATCATTATTCGCGAGCGACACTCGGTGCGAATCCGGGGTGGCGGGTACAATCACCACTATCGTGGGGGTGGTCGGTACGGTGGTGATTATCACCGTGGTCACCAGCATCACCACCAACAGCATCGACGACACCGATAGGTGTGGGGCCACCACGTATGTTTTTCAAAAACATGCGTGGTGGCCCTTTCTTTTGTCTGCGTAGTATCGGTGCTATGATGGGTGCATGCGAACCGTTGAGATTGTTACCCTTGAAGATCTCGCGCGCGAAGCGCGCGAGATTGCGACACATATTACTCAAAAAAAAGATGCGTTTGTCATTACATTGCGAGGTGACTTAGGAGTAGGGAAAACCGCATTTGTTAAGTTGCTTGGTGCGCACCTTGGGGTTGAAGAAGAAATCACGAGTCCTACGTTTGTGATTATGAAATCATATCCCATAGCGTACCAAGGATTCACTACGTTTACGCATATTGATGCGTATCGAGTGGAGCATGAAGAGGAAATGCGTGTATTGGGATTTGAAACGCTCTGTACTGACCCATTACGCGTTATGTGCATTGAGTGGCCTGAAAAAATACCACACCTCATTCCCAGAGATGTGCTCGAAATATCAGTGACACTCCACGATAATCACACTCGCACCCTTACCTATGGCACCGCGTAAAAAATCTATTCCACAAAAACGTCTCATATTACTCGACGCGCATGCGATTTTACATCGCGCGTATCACGCCCTTCCAGACTTCACATCACCCACAGGTGAGCCGACGGGCGCGCTTTATGGGGTTGTGGCAATGCTTCTTAAAATTATTGAAGAACTCAAACCCGATTATATTGTTGCCTGTTACGATCTGCCCGAGCCAACATATCGCCATGAGGTCTATACCGCATACAAAGCGGGGCGCGCAAAGACTGACGAAAGTCTTGTATCGCAAATTAAGCGTTCGTATGACATTTTTCACGCATTTCATATACCTATATATGAACATGCGGGATTTGAGGCAGATGATATGTTGGGTACCATTGTTGAACAAACGAAAGATGTGCGAGAGGTGCAGGTGGTTATAGCCTCGGGCGATATGGACACGTTACAACTTGTCCGTGATGATTCGGTGCTTGTCTATACGCTCAAAAAGGGAATACAGGATACGGTACTTTATAACGAGACTGCGGTACGCGGGCGTTTTGGCTTTGGTCCTACACAAATACCCGACTATAAGGGGCTACGAGGTGACCCCTCTGATAACATTCCTGGCATTAAAGGCGTGGGAGAGAAAACCGCAACGGAACTCATTACTCATTTTGGAACAGTTGAGCGGATGTACCATGCGATTGCGAAGCATCAAAACGTGCTGAACGATATTGGCATCAAACCACGCATGGCGGATATTATAAAAGAGGGAGAGGATGAGGCATTGTTTTCAAAAGCGCTCGCAACAATTCGACGTGACGCACCTATTCACTTCGCACTCCCTGAGCATACGTGGCGTGAAGGATTCGATGTGGAAAAAGTACTGATGCTCTTTGGTGAACTTGGTTTTCGTACGCTTGCCTCGCGCATGAGAACTGTTTTGCATATTGAAAAAGAAGAAGAAACTTTCGTGGAAGAAGAGATTGATGAAGCACGTCGCAAGCGTGCGTGTATCGCGCTCTGGCTCATTGCGTCAGATACAACAAACCCCTCACATGAGGATATTATGCAGTACGGACGCCGTTACCAACTTGAGACTTTTGACGCGATTGAGGCGCGTCTCATGAGTGCGTTAGAACACGAGGGGCTCATGGAGGTGTATCGTGATATAGAGCTCCCGCTCATGGTGGTATTACAGCATATGGAAAAGATAGGTGTGTGCATTGATGTGAAACACCTTGAAGTGCTCTCAAAGAAGTTTCACAAAGAAATCGAGCACCTTGAAGCGCGTATTTACGCGCATGCGGGAATGACATTCAACATCAATTCCCCGAAACAATTAGGTGACGTGCTCTATGATACACTCGGACTCACCCTAAAAAATCAAAAACACACCGCTACGGGACAGCGTTCCACGCGCGAATCAGAATTAGAAAAAATGCAAGGGCTCCATCCAATTGTAGATGATATACGGAGGTATCGCGAAATTCAAAAACTGGTTTCTACGTACATTGATGTTTTACCAACACTTGTTAAGGAAGACGGACGGGTACATACCACTTTCTTGCAGGCGGGTAGTACGACTGGTCGTATGGCAACACAAAACCCAAGTATACAGAACATACCTATCCGTACGGAGGAGGGCCGGGAGATACGGAGAGCATTTATTGCTGAAAAGGGATACACACTTGTGGCTATCGACTACTCGCAAGTTGAGTTGCGGGTCGCGGCATTTCTTTCGGGTGATGAAAAGATGATTGAGATATTCGCACAGGGAGAGGATGTGCACCGTGGGGTCGCGTCACGAGTATTTGGGGTTGCGCCCGAAGCAGTTACGGCCGACATGCGCCGCCGCGCGAAGGTAATTAATTTTGGTATTTTGTATGGTATGGGTGTAAACGCGCTTCGGGCGAATCTGGGCGAAGGTACTAGCAGGGCAGAAGCACAGGAGTTTCTCAATGCGTATTTCGCTACGTTCACGCGCCTCGCGGAATATCTTGAAGAGACGAAGGAGTATGCGCGCGCTCATGGCTACACTAAAACGTTTTTTGGGCGCAAGCGATATTTTCCCGCGATACAATCCGCTATGCCATTTATGCGCGCGCAGGCAGAGCGCATGGCAATAAACGCACCCATTCAAGGAACATCTGCTGACATTACGCGCATTGCTATGGTACGTATTCATGCCTATATAGAGAAGCACGCACTCACTGACGATGTGCATATGATGTTGCAAGTGCACGATGAACTGGTATTTGAAATTCGTACCGAGAAGATCGAGGCACTGGTGCCTGCACTGCGGTCCCTCATGGAAGGTGTGTTAAGCGATAAGGAAACCAAAGGTGTGCCACTTCGTGTTGAGGCAAAGTGTGGACATAATTGGTGTGATATGGAGAATATATAAATATGCTCTACGTATATTATGGCAATGATGAACTTCGTGTTCGCGCGCACGCGATAGAAAAAGCAAAAATACTTGCGGGTGGTTTTGAGCAAGTGACCACACTTTCAAATGAAACCTATGATACTGATATGCTTAAAGACGCGTGTGAGAGCATATCTCTTTTTGGCGAAACACAAGTATTTATGGTAGACGTGTCATCGCAAGAGACTCTTTTTATGGAGGAGGTGCGCACTATGCGTGACGCATTCGCTCGTTCAAAAAATCACTTCATCGTTATTGAAAAATCACTTACCGCGGGCGAGAAAAAAAAGTACGAAACACACGCTCATGAAATGGAGGAGTGTGCGCGGGATACGCAAAAGCAAGAACGTACGGTATTTGCACTGTGCGATGCATTTTTGGAGCGGGACAAAAAAGCGCTGTGGCTTAGGTACACCACATTGAGTGATGTGCCCATCGAGGAGATTGTCGGCGTACTCTTTTGGCAAATAAAACTTTTACGTCTCGCCGAGCGCACCAAGAGCGCTGAGGAAGCGGGACAGAAGCCATACCCCTACAAGAAAGCAAAAGAGGCGCTCCCACGATTTAAGCAAGGAGAAATTGATACGTTCTCACGCTCGCTGGTTACCCTCTATCATGAAGGTCATGCGGGAGTGCGTGACATGCGTGAAGGATTTGAAGCGTGGATACTGAGTGTGTGATGTGTGTATAAAAAAGCGGTGCGAAGCACCGCTTTTTTATACAATCTGTCCACCCACTAGGGCTCGAACCTAGGACCGTCTCCTTAAAAGGGAGCTGCTCTACCAACTGAGCTATGGGTGGATATAAAGGTACGCACTTGTTTGCGTGGCGTAGTATGTATTACGGAACACAAAACGAGCGTGGCAAAAATATACCATATTATCGACTTTTGTCGATAATATTTAAATAGGGAGATCAATTGCAAATGCACCCGCGCCGGTAATGCAGAGTGAAAGTGAGACTGCGAGAAGGAGTACAAAAAAAAGCCGTTCTGGCATGAGCGGGTGCGAAAAATATTTTCTTAACATGAGCGCTTTGAGCGCGAATACGCTCGTGAGAAGCGCGGCGATTTGGGTAAAAAGTCCAATGAATAAGAGCGTGCCCACGATAAGTTCAAATGTACACAAGAACCATACGGAGAATGTATTGAATGGAAAAAAGCGCGAGGAGAATATGTTGTCGCGTATGAGTTGCTTGCGGTGGGTAAAATGAACATGTGAAAGATGTATGAGTATGAGCGCAACGCAGATACGAATGATAAAATATCCAAAGAGTGCGAGAAATTGAATGGGAAATATACTCAACATATATGTGTAAGTGTAACGCACGGAGCGTAGTATGGCGATAGGATAGACTTGCGCTGAGTAATGGCACTCGGTATGATGCGCGCATTATGAAACGATACGTTGTGCTCCACAATATACGAAGCGCGCACAATGTGGGATCTATATTTCGGACGGCGGATGGGGCGGGTGTGTCCGCGCTCTATATAAGTGGGTATACACCCGCCCCCACTGACCGCTTTGGGAGAACGCGTGGTGAGATAGCAAAGACCTCACTCGGGGCTACTCAAACAATGCCCTATGAAGTGTGGGAAGACGCAGATGCGCTTGTCGCACATTTGAAAGAGCAAGGAGTGCGTGTGGTTGCCGTAGAGCAAACTCCGCAAGCGATTGCGTTTGATACATGTACCTTTGAGGGAGATGTGGCATTTGTGTTTGGAAATGAGGTTACGGGTATTGATGTGGATATGCTTGCGCGCTGTGACGCGCACATACATATTCCTATGCATGGAAAGAAAGAGTCACTCAATGTTTCAGTGTGCGCGGGTGTGGTGCTGTTTCGGCATACAGGTACACGTGGATGATGTGTGTGACAGAAGCGGACACCTTCGGTGTCCGCTTCTGTGCGTCTGCCATGGTGACGTTAATCGTTTTCACCAAACAACGCCTGCAACTCTTGCTGTACCACCTTCGCATCGCTCCACGGCATTTTGGTGTTATTGGGTCCCATGATATATGGATCGGTCCCTTTGCCCGAAATGAGCACTACGCTCCCATCGGTGGCGCGCTCAAGTGCGGTACGAATCGCTTTTCTTCTGTCGAGAATAATTGAAAGTTTTGAGGTGTCGTCAATGCCACGCGCCATGTCATCAATAATTTTTTGAGGATCTTCATCATAGGGGTCTTCATTTGTGAGTATAACGTGCTCGCAGTATTTTGACGCGATACGACCCATTTCGGGACGTTTCCACGTATCACGTCCGCCACCAGTATTTCCTAAGACGCATATTTTCGACTCCTTCTCAAATGCTTTGTAGAGTTTTTCGAGTGAATCAGGTGTGTGCGCGTAATCTACGATGGCGGTAACCTTTTTTGACGCGCCTTTGGGAGATTTAAATCGTTCCACGCGTCCCTTGATGGGTTCCAAATCGGTGAGTGCCTTATGAATGGTTTTTATAGGAACGCCAAATGCCTTACCGGTGGTGATGGCTGCGAGTGTGTTGTATACATTAAAAAGTCCCACCATAGGTACGCGGATGGTGATGCCATCAATAACGAGACTAATGTCCTCTTTGTTGAGCGTGTGTAATTCAAGATCATCGAGTCCATAGGGTATGGGGTGTTCGACAGGGCACGCGAGAAATTTAGCTCCCTGCTCATCATCTCTGTTTGCGATCATGTAGCGCGGGCGCTTAACGGAACGTTGGAGTGCTGTGGCGAGTTTGAGTTTTGCGGCAATGTATTTCTCGTATGATCCATGTGATTCAATGTGTTCGGGTGAGAGGTTGGTGAATACGAGCGCGTCGAGATCGATACATGTGTGTCGATACTGAAGAACCCCTTGTGAGGTCATTTCGATAATGGCAATATCGCATCCCGCATTAACCGCATCCCGCAGAAACTTTTGCATGAAAAAACGTCCCGGCATGGTCATCTTGTACATATTACGTTCGCTTTTTTCGCCGATTTTAAAACGTATAGTTCCTGCTACCGCGGTTCGTCTTCCGTCTGCTTCCATGATTGCATTTATGAGTTCAGTTACCGTTGATTTTCCCTTGGTGCCAGTAACGCCAATGACGGTAATTTCCTTAGAAGGGAAGCGGTAGTAGAGTGCGCCTATAAGCACAAAGAGGAAGTGGTAGGCTGGCTGTGCAATTTTAAATAGTCTGCTCGGGATGAGGCGTTTGATGTAGTATAAAATGGTATCCATGAAATGCGTGGTTATGTGGTGTGGGCATGAGGGCGCGGATATTCTTTTTTTAAAGCGGATATTCTTTTTTTAAAAAAGAATATCCGCGCCCATACACAATCCCTCACCCCGTATAATATCGTGTTTTCCTCTTTGCGTCTAAGAAAAGCGTGGGGTTGCTTCGCAACCCCACGCCCAACCTCCTACCGCACGTATTTAAGTGCCTGTTTAATACGTTCGTTGGTGTCGGTAATATCGTTCGGTATGTTTTGAAGCGCGTCAAGGGCATTTTTTTGTGAGTAGCCGAGCGTGATAAGCGCTTCAAGTACGTCAGCATCACGCGAGCTCGGTGCGTGAGTAGACGTTTCAAAGTAAGATACATCAAGTATATCTGCGAGACCTGATACAATATTTTCAGCACTTTTTTTACCAATGCCTGAAACCTTTGAGAGATATCCCGCGTCTTTCTCAACAACTGCTTTAACAATCGTGCGCGCATCTGCGTGTGCGAGTATGTTCAGAGCAGTTTTAGGGCCTATTTTAGGTAGTTTGATGAGGTGCTCAAACATAGTGAGTGTCTCGTGTGCTCGAAATCCATACAGGTCCATGGCATTTTCGCGAACCGCAAGATACGTATAGACAGTCACCCGCTCCCCGTCAGTATATGTATCAGCCGGAAGCACCCATATGCGATACCCAACTCCCTGTACGTCGAGTATAAGAGCGTCTGATATCGTTGTCATAGCAACTGTTCCCGTAAGTCTTGCAATCATACAAACTAGTATAGCGTAGTCATGTACACACCACCACAGCGTGCTGGTTTGGTGGCAACGATTTTGACATTAAGTAAAGCATAAGCAAGGGTAGGTAAGTCTAACACGCCAAGAATACACACCTATTGACCCAACCCCCAATCCCCTGTATAGTACCCACCACATATGGCAATCACCAAGAACGCAAAAAAAGCAATACGGAGTCACGCGCGTAAGCGGGTATATAACATACGCAGAAAACGCGCACTCCATGATGCGATACACACCATAGAGACACGTAGACAAAAGGGAGACACCATCACCCCCACCCATCTCGCTACCGCGTATCAAGCAATTGATAAAGCAGCAAAACGAGGAGTTATATCCAAGAACACCGCGGCACGCAAAAAATCACGTCTCACAAGACGCGTCATCGTTTAAACAAACCCCCGCTCAGAGAGCGGGGGTTTCTCATACACCTGTGGACAACACACCCCACCAAGCACACACCTCCACGATACAATTACCCGTATATGCATACATCATACATACGACATGGTCTCACGACCATGCTCATCGGTGGGCTCATGCTCCTCTTTATCAATCCACTCTACGCACAAGAGCAAACACCTCCACCCGTCCCCACGCTCCCCGCATCTCCCCAAGCACCCGAAGGC
>DASUDI010000005.1:0-4867 GCA_036275695.1 Minisyncoccota bacterium
AGGGACATGCTGACCTGGCGTCATCCTCACCTTCCTCTCCCGTGAGGGAGCAGTCTCGCCTGACACTTGTAACAGGCAACGAGGGTTGCGTTCGTTTCCCCACTTAAGGGAACAGCTCAAGCCACGAACTGACGACGGCCATGCATCACCTGTCCTACACCCTCGAAGGCTTCTCCCCTTTCGGGGAGCGTGCAGTAGGATTTCTAGCCTCGGTAAGGTTCCTCGCTTAGTGACGAATTAAGCCCCATGATCCACCGCTTGTGCGAGCCCCCGTCTATTCCTTTGAGTTTTAAGCTTGCGCTCGTACTACCCAGGCGGTCTGCTTAACGGGTTACCTACGCCACGAAGAGGGTCGATACTCCTCATAGCTAGCAGACAGCGTTTAGGGCGTGGACTACTCGGGTATCTAATCCGATTCGCTACCCACGCTTTCGTGTTTCAGTGTCAGGAAAGTGCCAGTGCACTGCCTTCGCTTTTGGTGTTCCCCAAGATATCAACGGATTTCACCCCTACACCTTGAGTTCCGTACACCCCTCACTTCCTCGAGTGTGACCGTTTCGAATGCGAGCCTGAGGTTAAGCCCCAGGATTTAACATCCGACTAATCACACCACCTACACACCCTTTACGCCCAGTAAATCCGGGTAATGCTCGGGGCTTCTGTATTACCGCTCCTGCTGGCACAGAATTGGGAGCCCCTTATTCATGAGGTAATGTCAATAAACTTCTTCCCTCATAAAAGGTATTTACGTCCCTAAGGACTTCATCTACCACGCGGCGTCGCTCCGTCAGGCTTTCGCCCATTGCGGAAGATTCTCGACTGCAGCCTCCCGTAGGAGTATGGACCGTGTCTCAGTTCCATCGGTGGGGGTCAGGCTCTCACCTCCCCTATCCGTCGTAGCCTTGGTAAGCCGTTACCTTACCAACAAGCTGATAGACCGCAGGCCGTTCCCAAAGCGATAAATCTTTACTCTTTCGAGACCATCAAGTATTATTCCGCCTTTCGGCGGGTTATCCCTGACTTTGGGGTACGTACCTACGTGTTCCTACCTCGTCTGCCATGGGTCTAAACCCATTCGACTTGCATGCCTCATCCACGCCGCCAGCATTCACCCTGAGCTAGGATCAAACTCTAAATAAAGACAAGAACTAACTACCGAAGTAGTTGGTTGATCTTGCGCTTGAGAGCGTATGAGCACTGTACTTTGTGCTCGCTCAATCAAGCATTTCAAGGATAAGACAAAAGAAAATGTCCAAGGTTCCCCTTAGTATTTGCTTTTGTCTACATTTTGTATCTTACCGATACATTTTGCTGTGTGATGCGTACCGTTACTTACATACATCAAATATATGATGCGTTTGCAACGTTGTACGTGATATACCATATTGCTGATATGATATACCAAATATGTCATTTGCGTGCCTCTGCCCGCAAACCATACTCACATAATGATGAGTATGTACTTTCAAATAACACACCATCCTCCACAGTTGATGAGCAAAATAAAATGCCACATCAGGACAGTGCGAGCATTATACAGGTATCTCAAAAAAGGTCAAGCATTTCCGTTGTTTTGTTTCCTCATCGAGCACCTTACCGCACAACCATACGTGCTTACTCAATATCCACCCCGCAATATGCGCATAGGTCATTCAAGAATTACCCACAAAACAAACTTATGTGCAAAAATAATATGAAAAGGTTACACTTATGCTATGGATACGCATGAAACAGTCGTTATGTCAGTAGGTGGTTCGATTATTGTGCCGAACCACATTGATACTGACTTTCTTTTATCGTTAAAAAATCTTATTGAACATCAAATAAGCGCCTTCGGAAGGCGTTTCATTATAATCACCGGCGGTGGTATGACCGCACGCCGATATCAAGAGGCGGCAAGTACCGTATCCGACCTCGACCCTGAAGACCTCGACTGGATGGGTATCCATGCCACACGCCTCAATGGACATCTTTTGCGAACCATATTCCGTGATATCGCATACCCCGAAATGATTACAAACCCTGATGACATTTTACGTATTCCCGAGGAAAGCAATCTCATCATCGCAGCGGGATATCGTCCGGGCGCGTCAACTGACCTACGGGCAGTGCAGATTGCCATTCACCGTAAATCTGTGCGCCTCATGAACCTCTCAAATATAGATTACGTCTATACCGCGGACCCACGCACAGACCAAAACGCTTCGAAAATTGAGAATATTTCATGGGAAGATTTTCTTACCCTTATTCCACGAGAATGGAGTCCTGGTCTCTCCTCACCGTTTGATCCTGTTGCCGCGCGCCTTGCTCACGCAAACAACATCGAAGTATCAGTCATAAACGGGAAGCGGGTAGAAGATATCGAGAAGTATTTAAATGGTGAAACTTTCATGGGAACGCGTATTCACGCTTAGATAAATATATCGCTATGTACCAACTGTAATACGCACCACCTCGAAAAACTTTTACATATTTGTACATTTTCTATTCATCAGACTGATTTAGATTTTATAATTTTTTGTAACTCAGTAAGATATAGCGGTTCTTCTGCATAAATTACATTTGGGTTCCCGCTCCGTATACCGATGCGACTCAATTCTTCTGGTTTCAATGATTTCAACATGTTCGCGACGGCATTGTCCTGCGCAAAAGGTGTTTTAAGATTTTTAATTTCAGGAACATGCTTCTTCATAATATCAGTGAGTGTGTCGCCCTTTTGTATCACGTAGACCGCTTCACTCTTATGGATTTCTGGAACAGCACCAGGCTGTACTTCTCGCGCAAATGTCTCTGGCTTCAATGGCTTTCCTGAAAGAGTTACCGCGTCTTTTGTCTCTTGTGCGTGAATAGCATGCGACACAAACGTACCCGCCAAAGAGATTGCGACCGCTTTCCCTATGCTCCGCGTTTTTTCCCGATCACGATATACTCTCCGCACATGCGTAATCTGCTCCTCGGTAGCATCAAGCTTGCGTGCAAGTCTTTCCCGGATTGTTTCCGCGCGCTTCTTGGTGGAATCCTGCTCAGCAATAATTTCCTCAGCACTCACAATCGCCATCGCTTCACCCAGCACTTCGGCGAGCCGCACCTGTTTCGTCACCATCCCCTCTCGATTGCCATAATTGATACGGTTGAGTGTTTGTTTGTCATGAATATACGTAGCACGTGCCTGGATACTCGAAAGTAATTTCGATCGTTCGGCATCAGATGTCGCGTTTCGATACTGCGCTATCAATCGTCCTGTCTGTGAAATAAGATGATCCGCAATAACGATGTTGAGCGCACCTTCTTTTCCGTCCACCACACCCTTTCGCGCATTACGATCACGTTCACGTAGTTCTGCTGCTGTTTTATCCCATGAGCGCATTGATGCCACCGCGCCAGAAACCATGGGTGCGCCCATATATCCCATAAATGTGGATCCAAGGAGTGAACGCCCCGCAAAACCAAGCGCAAAATACCCCACCTGTGATGATGAAAACATCTGCTTTGCACTCTCAAAGAAAAGATTCTTATGCGAAATTTCATCGAGTGCTTTAAGTGCGTCTGGATCGGTTTGAAGGGTTTGTAACTGATGTACGCGCATATCTATTCCCATGAGCATCTCCGCGATTTCATCATCGCGTTTTCCGCTCCTTCGCATGACTTGTTCTAACGCACCCTTTGCCTTTTCATACCGAGAATGAGCTGTCTCAAACGCAAGCTTATGATCCTCTTGTTCTACCCTTCCTTTTTGTCGCAGTATCTTCTCGCGCACAAATCTCCCAACTCGTGAATCCTGCTCCGTATCCACGCCAAGCGTATATTCACCCCACGTGCTTGGGATTCGCGCGTATGCGTGCGCTACTATATTTAGCTCATTCATCGCGAACCACTCAGCATCACGCGTTTCTTTACCCTGAGCGCGGGCGCGAATTTGCACTAAATCAACCATGAGTTCACCGTCAATATTTTCATGAACACGGGGTCCATATGCTGCCATGCCGTGTATCAAATCAGTAAGTAATTTTTTATGCGTTTCAAATCCCCCTGTCTTCATTGCGTGAGCTTGCTTTTTTTCCGCGCCGAGCTTTTTATAGGTGCCTGTAAATGCTTCTTGTAATCCAGAAATCACCGCGCCGAGCTTTTCTCCATACCGCCTCATATGCTCCTGAGCGCGCGCACCAACATGTTCGGCATGTAGTTGCGCGACATCCTCACGCACACTTCCCAATGTAAGCTGTAAAAAATTTTCATATAACAACTTCTGCTGTGGAATTGAGAGTGACTTAAATCCTTCAATGGTTTCAAGTTCAGTGCGCGAAATATCAAATGTGTGTTCAAAACGAACATCAAGTACTGCCTGCCGTGAGTCAAAAGCAGGTACTTTTTCCTCTCGTGAAGGTGGAGTAGTGGTTTTTGTCTCTGGTGAAAATGATGTGTGATTCTCTGTATGAGGATTTACATCTAAAACGTCCACACTCTGCGCAGGTTCTTCGGGTGATTCCTCACCACTACGTGCGGTTACATTTTCAAATGAACTAAGGGGCTGAGCCTCTGATATGTGGGGCGACACACCTATATCCTCAACAATTTCTCTTTCTTGGGAAGGGGGTTGCGGAACTGATGCTGAACTATTCCCCTCCATAGATAATCTCTGTAAGAGAGACTCTATATTTCGTAATTCTGATTCACGCTGTCTCACCTCTTGCTCAATAAACGCATCACGGTCACTCACAGTAAATGTAAGGCCCGGAAAAAGTGAGTCTCTCAGTATTTCATACGTACGGTCATGCACCGCATTATTTATTTTCTCCAGCTCTTCTCTCAACGCCACAATCCTCGTACGGTATACTTTTTCTTTCACCCGATTTGGGTCTTCATGTGA
>DASUDI010000006.1:0-25246 GCA_036275695.1 Minisyncoccota bacterium
ACTTTTTGAAGTCGAAAAAACTTTGTCATAATTTGAAGTGCACGAGACGCGTCGATTTAGGAAATTTCAGAGTGGTTATTCGGTCAAGCTGGGCTTGGCTGTGTACAGTTCTAGCCCGGGCGTCTCATTGTTGAGATATAATTGAGGTATCTATTCTCTCATATAGAATCTCCACATCTGCGTGTATAATATCGTTGCATGGCAAAAAGAAACTCCTTGTGCGTTATTCTTTTAGGGATGACACTCATTGCATACGTTGTCAGTTTTTTTATTAGTCAAAAAAGTACCGATCCGACAAATTTAGAACCACAATCAGGTATAGCAATACTAGAAACTGCTCGAATCGCTGATCTTGAATTATCATACACAAAGTCACCGAGTGATTATATTCTTGTTGAAAATTACCAAACATGGCCAGAAAATATTATTTCGAGTATCACCCTATTTAGAGCAGAGGAATATAAATTATTTTCTCAACCTGACTTTGTTGGGGAGACTTCGCCATCGTTTACCATTAGTGTGTTTACAAACACTGAGCAATTATCGCCACTGGAATGGGTGAAAAACAATCCCCTTATCTCAAACTATGAGATCGACCAGAGAAGCGAAGTTGAGTCATACGAGATTTCTGGTGTAGTGGGTATTAAATATTCGATTAATGGCCTGTACCTGTTTGATATATACGCCTTTTCTTACGGTGAGCACATATATCTTTTATCAAAAACATATTATGAGGTGGGAGATATGTATTATGAGGATTACGGTAAGGTGCTTGCTTCTGCGTCATTTAAATAATGCGACAAATATCGTATGCACATAAAATATACACGTCACACTCTGCACAAGAGTTTTTTTAAGATATTTCAATTCAAATAATTCTAAGGGGGATATCTCATCACACATGCTATGATATCAGACAGTAGGTAGGTGACATCCGTGCGACACTTTCTTAGCGCTTGCACTCAGTATGCACCAGCACTACGTTAAACACATAACTCACTATGCGAAATAAAACCTTTCAACTCATAATTGCAGGATTGGTGCTTGGTATGGGAATACTATGGCTCTGGCAACATATTCCGCTAAAAAACGTTGTGGACATTACAGAACCAGCCGACCTCACAAAACTTCCTGATTCCGAATTGATGCATGTTAAACCAACAGAAGTCGTTGAACTCAAAGATGGAGAAACATACAACATGGAGGCCACTATTGTCTCACAGAAAGTCGGCAATAGAACCATTAAACGCTTGGCGTACAATGGGCAGATACCTGGACCACTCATTAAAGTACAAAAAGGTTCACGCGTGACCATCAATTTTACCAACAACATTGATATGGAAACCGCCGTTCATTCACACGGACTTAGGGGTGACTGGCGCATGGATGGCGCGGTGCCAATTACACCACCGGTCAAGGTTGGAGAAACATACAGTTACAATTTAGTATTCCCTGACACGGGTGTATTTTGGTATCACCCCCATGTACGTGAAGACTACCAACAAGAACTCGGACTCTACGGAAACTTCGCGGTTGAGGAGAGTGGCTATTGGAATGAGGTTAATCAAGAAGCGTATCTCATGGTGGATGATATACTTGAAAAAGGCACATTCTCCCGTGACACAATCACACACACGCTCATGGGACGCTTTGGTGACCAACTTCTCATAAATGACCGTACAGACTACACACTTACCGTTACCCAAGGGGAAATCACTCGTGTATTCATAACTAATGTCGCGAACACGCGCACGTTTGACCTTGTGTTTAACGGCGCACTCATGAAATTGGTTGGTGGCGACTCGGGGCGTGTAGAGCATGAAGAAATCATCACACGTCAGATTATTGCTCCCGCGGAGCGCTCTGTATTAGAACTCTACTACAACACTCCCGGCACATATACCATTTCGCACAGAGGAGTAACAATGGGAACCGTCGTCGTAAAACCATCACACGCAAATGCGAGTACTCAATTCTCATTGCTGCGTACTAATAACGACTATGAGGATATCCGTTCACGCGCCAGTGATCTTCTCGCAAGAGAACCTGATAAAAATATTCGCCTCACTATCGAGATGAATGGGATGGGAGAAACCCCACACATGCAACATGGAGCACAAGGAGAGATCCATGATGATACTGTCGTACTTATGGGTATGGCGATGACACGAGAGCAAGCGGTCGAGCACTGTGAGATGATGCCCGAAATGCAAGGATGTGAACCTTACCTTCCCTCTTCTGAGCAATCTTCGCTACCAACAGAAGATGCGGGTATTGAGTGGGAGGATACCATGTCTGCTATGAATGCCATGAGCACCGACGAAACACTTACGTGGATTATTGAAGATATGGACACAGGTGCAAAAAATCATGACATCGACTGGTCTTTCACACAAGGTGACTTGGTAAAAGTGCGCGTCTCTAATGACAGAAACAGCGCACACCCCATGCAACACCCACTTCATTTCCATGGTCAGCGATTCATAGTTCTCGCGACAGATGGCACACCCAATGATAATTATCAATGGAAGGATACCGCACTCATTCCACAAGGTAAGATAGTCGATATACTCGTAGATATGAGCAACCCAGGCACATGGATGGCTCACTGTCACATTGCTGAGCACCTACACTCAGGTATGATGTTTAACTTTACCGTCAAGTAACAGCTTCAGAGAAAAGTGAATCAAAAAAAACCGATGCGTTATTTTATGGTTTTTTGCTACACTTCTACTATACTAAGTATATGCATATTCAAGAATTAGGACATGTAGTGCTCTATGTGAGCGACCTTACGCGCATGGCAAATTTCTATCGTGACACACTAGGATTTACTGAAATTACAAGAACACATGGCGTGGCGGTCTTCGGTGGCGGGAGAACACACCACGAGTTGCTCCTGATTGAAATTGGCACACCTCCACAGCCACGTGCCATTACCCCAGGACTCTACCATATTGGATTTAAAATTGGCGATACTGCGGAGGTCTTGAAAAAGGCTTATCAGGAACTACGCGCGCTAGGAGTTGCCATAGTGGGCACAGGCGACCACACCGTTACACACAGCCTTTACATACTCGACCCTGACGGGAATGAACTTGAACTCTATGTTGATGTGGACAGTTCATGGAAAGATGACCCACACGCGATACTTGCGCCCACAAAACCATTAAGACTCGAGTAAACGTTGCACTCTTGTTGCAAAATCGCTTTTGGAACACGGTTTTTCAAACCATTCAGACGTACCAATGATTATAAATCAGCAAAGAAAGATTTACGTTGATTTAAGGATTAACGAAAAAACGGTACATGGTGCATTTATGCGTTACCGTAGTACTTTATATATTACGAAGTTGCTTGATTAATATTATCTTGAGTACGCGTCGGTGTTTTTAGAAAAAGTGCAACAAGCGCAGCAAAAAACATAATACCTGAAGCAACAAAAAACACTTCGCTGTATGCTGATATTTGTGCCTTTAATATTATCAGCGTCTGTGCAAGTTGAAGCGTTGAAACATTTGTAGTCTGAATAACCGTATCATATCCAATACGCATTACCTGTGACTCGATACTCTTAGTGAGGAGCGTACCAAAAAAGGCAATCCCCACAGCACCCGCGATGTTGCGCACCAAATTAAGCACCGCGGAGGAAACACCCACCTCACTTGGTGGAGCAGAGTTTGCAACCGCAGCCGTCATAGGCGACATACTCAACCCGAGCCCAACCGCAAATACTGCAAGTGGCAAGGAAAGCTCGAGTGCGGTACTTTTTACATCGAGGTCAGTGAGTAAGTAAATACCACACGATGCGATAGTCATACCGACCACCATGAGATACCGTAACGGAACACGTTTTGAAAGCCGTCCACCAAGTGGTGCCGCGACAAACATTGCAAGTGACATAGGTATAAAGAGAAATCCTGTTTGAGTCGCGTTAAAGCCAAGGTACGTTTGCGCAAATACAGGAAGCAAAAACATCGCTCCCATCATGCCACCAAATGAGATGAATGATATGATAAGCACATTCGTAAATACAGGATTTTTGAAAAGTTTTAGGTCTACGATAGGATCATGTTCTTTCATTTCAGTCCGAATAAAAATATATGAAAATACGCCTATGATTGCGTATGCCACAATACTTTCAAATGAAAGCCATCCCCAGTCCATACCCTGCTCTAACACAAGCACCAGAGCGGTAAGCGCGACGCCGAGTGTCACTGCACCCTTGTAGTCAAAACCAGGTTCTTTGTCAACAGGAGCATCATCAGGTAAGTAACGCATTGTCATCAAAATGCCTAAAATACCAAATGGAATATTTATGTAAAATAGCCACCTCCAAGAAAAATTATCAATGAGCGGTCCGCCAATGAGCGGTCCAAGTACCGCAGAGATAGCAAATGAAGCAGACCACATACCGAGTGCCTGAGTCCGTTCATCAGGATCCGTAAAATTTCTCACGATAAGTGCCATTGCCGTTGGGTATATTGCCGCACCCACCAATCCCTGCAATGCACGAAAAAAAATCATGGAGGAAAGATTCCACGCAACGCTCGCCCCAATTGAAACCACTACAAATGCAATGAAACTCCAAAAGTAAATACGTCGATTACCCACCTTATCGCCAAGTTTTCCAAATACGGGCACAAAAACTGCATTTGAAATAATATACGCAGTCGCAATCCACCCCGCACTTGAAACGCTAATCCCAAAATCATTAATCATTTCTGGGAGTCCCAAATTAGCAACGGTGCGCCCGAGGCCGATAAGGAGAGTACCAACCATTACCGTAGCGAGTACCATCCACGTTGAGTACGGATGTCCTGTTTGTTCGTCTCGTATGACGTTCATGATTTTTATTTAAGATACACTGTCATTTTCGCAGACATGCCACTCTTTAGTTCTGGATACTGCGAAGCATCAAATCGTGCGTAGACGTTAAATTTTTTAACAGGACGCTTATCTGATATGGCAAAGGCAACGCCTGCGTCGTTAGAGACAGGGCTAATTGAGTCGATACTGCCCTCATACACCTTATCCATGTATGCATCTACGGTAAAGGTAACGGCTTGTCCCGGTTGAATCTTTGCGAGACCTTCTGTCTCTTCAAGAGTTCCCACTACGCGCATCTGATTGTTGCTTACAATATCTACAATTTTTTGCCCAGGAGTAACATACGTTCCCAAAACCTGGGGTTTACTTATCACAATACCCTCCTCTTTTGCAAAAAGTGTCTCAGTGCCCACTTGTGCGATTGCGGTATTCGCAACGACATAATCCCCCTCCTTAACATACAGTGCGTTTAATACCCCGCCCGAAGAGGGCGCAATGTGAGCTATCGGCGCTTCGAGAACTGACATGTCAATAAGTACGGTGGTACTCATCTTTTGCCAAAATATCATTCCGCCTAATGAGCCAAAAATAAGAACAACGGCGATGACACTTTGAGCCCACGGCGCACGAAACACACTAACTTTTTTCTCTGAAAATTCCATATCTTTTGTATGATTGTCAAATATCTCGATAGATATATATTTATAATGATTCAATGACCACTTCCTCACCCACACTCACTCCTGAGAGTATCTCTGTGTGTGTACCATCGTAATTACCTGTTACAACTTCACGTATTTCTACTACATCGTTATGAGAAACGGATACAAACGATTTGCCATCTTTTTGAAATACCGCGCTGTTTGGTACCATAACTGAAACCTCTTTTTCGGTAGCCTGCGTACCCATATCGATTGACGGAGCGTTTGCTACAATAGACTGCCCTGCGGTAATGCGGATAGCGGTGACGATACCGTCAACGGGAGCAGTAATCTTTCGCATATCAAATGCGGATTGCGCTACCTGCAACGCACCACGCGCAGCCTCTACTTGTGCCAATGCGGTCGCAATATCTTCTGGGCGCGCACTCGCAACTACAGAATTAAGATTTGCCTCTGCCTGAGTGACGGATGCCTCTGTGGTAGCGAGCACTTGTTCCTTGGTACGCAACGCAGTGTGGTACGCATTGTATTTAGTAATATAATCAGGAGCCTTTGTATTAGGGACGGCAATAACCCACGTCTCCGAACGTTTTACACCATTCGGAAATTGTATGTATAATCCTGAACTGCCAAGGGGTTGTGGTGTAATGGTGGAGACAGTACCACCGCCTGCCAAGAGACCTGAAAGGCGAAATGAGTATCCTGAATCTGCATTTGAGCGATATGTCTCCACCATAATCTGACCCTCTTTTCCCATAAGATAACTTCCCGTAATTACTGGTGGTTTTTCTATTACGTCATCAGAATCCAGTGGGTATGCCTCAAACGTACTATTAAGAAGTGCCGTGAACGCATTTTCAACAAGTGTTTCTTGTTGTCGCACTGCTTCGTCATGCGCTACGCGCGCGGTATTAAGTGCTGATTTAGCCACCTCAATAGCAGGTGATGATGCGCCATTAATAACCTTTTGGTAATTTGCCACTGCTGCATCATATGACGCGCGAGCTTGCGTAAGACGCCCAAGCGTATCCTGAGGGTCAAGTGTTGCAAGTACATCTCCTCGCTTAACTGCTTGTCCCACATCTACACGCACGTCCTTAATTTGACCCCCCGAAGAAAAAGCGAGCGTGAGACTTTTGATGGTCGAAGTGCCTGCAATCGCGTTTCCAAGCGTAATATTTCCAGAAATTGCTTTTTCAGTGCGTATTCCCCGTAATGAAGTCTCTTTGTGGAAAGGTTCACTCGCAAAATAGCTATACGCGATAATTCCCGCGATAAGCAGAGATGCGACAGTGACTATTTGTGGTTTGTTAAGTATTGTTAGGAAGGTTTTTTTCATAAAGACTAGGTAAGTAATTTAGTAAGTATACGTTTGAGTTCCTCGACATCTTGTGGCGACAACTTCGAAAAGAATTTTTGGTATAAAGCGCGCTTTTCTTGACGTATTGTATGGATCTTATTTTGCGCTTTCGTTGTGAGAGAGACACACACCACTCTCCTATCCCCTGGTCGCGAGGTGCGCCTAATCATGCCTTT
The DNA here is from genome assembly GCA_036275695.1 of Minisyncoccota bacterium. Classification (GTDB taxonomy): domain Bacteria; phylum Patescibacteriota; class Minisyncoccia; order Phycocordibacterales; family UBA918; genus Damh-18. The sequence continues at coordinate 7,029 of DASUDI010000006.1, forward strand.
TTTTTCTAATTCTGAAATGTGGTTTGTTGCGGAAGGTGCTTTAATGCGGAAATGTCTCGCAATCTCTTCCATGGTCGCTTCCTTTACTGACTGCAAAAAGATAATTACTTCAAACTGCATAAGTGATAAATCACTTTGCACAGAAGATTGTTTAAGGTGTTCAGAGAGCGTCCTCCGTAACGCAAGAATAAGATCTTCAAGCGTTTGTCCCGCGTAATGTCCTGATGACATGTCTTTAAAATATTATAATACCTAATAGTTAGGTATACTAATATTATACCTGTGAATATGTTTTGGTCAAGTATTTTATTGGAAGTGACTAATTTCATCCTTGCGTCACTTCTCTCTCGTACGCATAATCCCTATGATTTTCAGTACAGCAAAAACGGACTTTCATGGAAGCGTTTGTTTTTTACAGATGAGCATATTGTGTTACATAAGTACTATAGAGTACTAAGCGCGCTACCAAATTGAGACGTGACCAGTGCAAAACTTATTGACCCTAGTAAGATAATTGGACACAATTTACTATATGTAATATTTGTCATAGCTAATGCAATCATTAAAATATCGTTAGGGAGCGGAAGAAAACCAAGATACGCATACACAACTATGAGCATTTTCCACACAGGATATTTGCTTACTAATTTTTGTATTTTATATACCCACTTTTTCTTATCTTTTGGTATATGTTGTACACTCAAGCGAGCTAGAAAGAAAAAGATACTATCACTTACAAAAATACCCAATCCCCCAGATATTCCCAAAAGCCATGGCGCAGATCCTCCCGCTGCAAAGGTAACGAGCGCAGAATATAGAACTGTACCTGTTACCGTTGACAACCCCCCAATCGCCGCGATACAAAAAGACAGTACGTATGTATTTTGTATCCCAATACGCTCTACTATGTCTTGTGGATTGTGAAAATAAAAAAAACCATTAAGCACTACCAAAAAAACTAATATAGTGATTAGGGTATAATGTTGTTTAATCCACTGCATACTCATTTCGTGCGCCTTATGTAAGTTGTCACACATCATCAAAGAAGGTGTGTGTATGTAGCATATCTGACATTCAGTACCAACTAGGCACAGTGATACTTTTTTCTATACTAACATGAATTAGCGCATGATTTGTAAACCTGTGCTATATTATTGAAATTACCACGTGGCGTAATTAATCTCTATATATAGTATGAAATCAAAGTTTATTGTTGCGGGATTTATACTTATACTTGTTGCAATTAGTGGAAGCGCATACGCAAATCATGCGTGGGGGAAATACCACTGGAATCTTTCAACCGCACAAACCGAAATAGCGCCACTCCAAATTGCTAAAAATATCACTCCTGAGTGGGATGCATCACTTACTATTGCTGCTACAGATTGGAATCAGTCAGTATTAAAAAATACCGTAATCATCGGAACAAATAATCGAGCAACTTGCACTCCCACACCTGGACGAATTGAGGTGTGTAATCATACCTATGGAGAAAATAGCTGGCTTGGCATTGCGCAGGTGTGGGCATACCGTGGTAAGGAGGCGCATATTGCGCAGGCAACAACACTACTCAATGATACATACTTTTCACTCCCTCAATACAACACAACTGCGTGGCGTCAGATGGTAATGTGTCAGGAAGTTGGACACACCTTTGGTCTCGCGCACCAAGATGAAAATTTCAATAATACAAATCTTGGAAGTTGTATGGATTATACGAGCGATCCTACAGGAACACTGGATACCAATGGCACATCAAACAATGAGCACCCTAATCCACATGATTTTGAAATGCTTAAAAGTATTTACGCCCACCTCAACGATGCATCAGGTAATGTAAAAGGTGGCGGTAAAGGTGGTAGTAGACAGACCCCCGTTTCTACAACAGAGATTGATCCTGCATCATGGGGTCAGGCGGTAGCACAAGACTCGCAGGGTAAAGACTCTCTCTTTGTACGTAATCTTGATAACGGCATGCAACTCATCACGCACGTACTTTGGGTGCCCGAGACACACACCACTGAGGATACGCATCAGCACTAGGCACATGTCCGTGAACACACCTCACACACGCGACAAGACCAAGATTTCTTTTACCATTACCTCGAATGTATGGCTGTACCCAGCGCAACATGGTGCGTGGCACTTCGTTTCAATCCCAAAAAACACAAGTACACATATTAAGGAGTTCACAAAAACTCTGCCGCGACGTGGCTGGGGTTCTGTGAGGGTGCATGTCACGACAGGAAACACCATGTGGAATACCTCGATTTTTCCTGATGGAAAAACAGGTACGTATATACTCCCCCTTAACGCACGCGTACGCGCGAAGGAAGGTATTGCCGAGGGTGACGCAATTACCTTTACGATTGCGCTCGTGAAGAACGCTTCATAAGGCGACGCGCCATAAACCCAACAATAAAGAGTACTACTGCAATTTCAACATAAGTTTCAATGTGCCCGAACGATATGATAAGTGTTTGCAGTATGTGCGCGCCATAATATCCAGCATAAATATAAAAACCATCACGAATAATAGTGCCTAAAAAGGTAGAGACTATAAAAAGTGGCACTGATACTTTGAGTATACCTGAACCAGCAGACACAACGACACTCGGCATAATTGGGAGTGCTCTGAGAAAAGTAAGAAGTGCGTAGTCCTTTGTTCCCTTCCCTAATTTACTACCTAGTTTTGCGACATCTTCTTCTGAAACATTGAAAAATCTACCTAAGGTATTCATGAGAAAATACTCTGCCCTTAATGCAATAGTGTAGACCACCACCGCGCCAATAACTTTCCCAAACGCGCCCATAAGTATGAGGGCGAGCAACCCAAATACAGAATATCCTTGCATCTGCGCGAACGAACCCGTTACCACCATGACCGTGGGTGACGGTATGGGTGCAATAATTTCTTCGACAAATGACGCAACGAATGCAAAAACTTCAAGCGGTAACGTGTGCGCATAGGCGAGCAACATTTCTTCAAGCGTGGTGAACATACAACAAATTATTTACCTCGACCGTATACCTTTTTAAGAAGGGCAACATGTTCATCGTATGTCTCCGTACAGTAAAATTTTCCCCGTTTATCATGAAAGTAAAACATACAATCTGTCTTAATGGGATTGAGTGCCGCAAGTACTGAGACCGCTGAAGGATTTGCAATGGGACTTGGAGGCAAACCCTCATGTGCATACGTATTAAATGGTGACGTAATATACTTATCGTCAGGCACGACTTTTGGCCACCATGTTTTTTGAGAACTACTGCCGCGCGCGTATTGGAGTGACGCGTCCAACTGAAGGCGCATACCGGCAAAAAGTCTATTCCAAATGACACCTGCTATGTGCCGCATATCATTAAAATCATACGCCTCACGCTCGAGAAGCGACGCGATGATGAGCGCGTCTTCGAGTGCGACGTTCGCAGTCACCTCATCACCATACCGTCCTAGTATCTCTTGACTAAACCGTTCATGCACAAGCGCGGCCATTTCTTCCGGAGAAATATCTTTACTCACCGTATAGCGACCCGGATAAAACTTTCCCTCGCCGAGTTCAGGTGACGATGAGGCGACTTGGGATAGAAATATTACTTTTTCCTCTGGTGACCAGCCTAATATCTTTCCAAAATTTCGAGCAACTTCCTCTTTCCGCTCTCCTGACTGAATTACCACCATACGTGTCGATAATGACGCAAAATTTTGATATATCGAGGAAAGCGCTAGCTTTCCCGTAAGTTTATCAAACCAACCATAGGGAATATACGCAGAATTTGCAGATGCAACATGATTACTCAGAAATCCCTCAGTCGTGGGATTTAGATAAATTTCCTTAGTGTATGCGTTGACGCTTACGGGAAACTGATTTTCCAATGGCACGCGATCAATTTCAGAATACAGACTTTGCTGCTGGTACCCCTGCTTTTTACTAACCCAGACAAATAGCGAGAAACTTGCGGAAAGCAAGACGATAAGCATGAGAAAACCGACACCGAATGGTACCATAGTCTGTAACAAGGACTTTTTTTTATTGTTCATCAAAGTGGTTTTACTACGCTTCATGACATTTCTAGTATACTTGCTTTTTATCACTTGTCTTGCACGATTCGCCAATTACATAAACCTTTTGCTCCATTACCAACATACTCTAGGTGTACTACTTCGCCATTTTTTAATTTTCCAATACGAAGAAATGTCCCGAGCATATCAGTAATACGCAGCATGGTGTTGCGGCACATGTATGCCACCATTACGTTAATGAATACGCTATGTGACACAACCACCACTGATTGGCGCGTTCCTCGGAGTGATTCAAGATACGCAAGCGCGCGCTGTGCTCTATCAGCAATCATGACGGCATTTTCAGCATCTTCATATCTCCACGACGGATTATTTCTCCGCATACATGAAAAAAATACAAAAGTAAGTGTCTTGAAAGAAAAAATCGACTTCTGATAGAACGATGACGGTCGAACGATTTCATAAAATAGGCCGTTGGTTACAGGTTCGAGCCCGACGTGCTGTCCGATAATGCGGGCACTTTCAAGCGCGCGGGTATATTCACTCGATATCAATAGATCAGGATTAACTACACGAAGCATTGATGCGGTAGTGCGCACTCCATCAACGCCTCGTGGGGAAAGCGGAGTGTTGGGTGATTGGTGTACATGCCTCCTATTTTCTTCGGTTTCGCCGTGGCGAACAAAATACACATGCATAGTTATGCTTGACTATGTTCAATGAGCAAAAGTTCAAGTGGTAACGTTGCTACATAACTCTTTCCGATATATGCTCCATACATAAGTGCTTTTGCGAGGAGTGTTGAGTGTACCTGCGCGCCACGATCCTGCGCAATGGCGCGTATAAAAGAAACCTCTTCATCACTAAATGACGCAAGTATGGTGTCCGCGCCATTTTGATTAAAACGAACAAACATAATCGCACGTAGACGTTCAAGGAGAAGTGCGTAGAATAATTTAATATCACTATTGCTTTCCTGTACTTGCATGAGCACATCAAGACCCTGTGCGACATCCTTTTTTGCAAGTGCTTCAACCATCTTTAAGAGGAGTGATTGTCTGGGTGCGCCCACAATATCGGCAACCTCATCCGCGGTGAGCACTGTGTCAGTGGACGACATCATGACTTTTTGTGTTATGCCAAGGGCATCTCGGTATGACCCACCCGCGGCAAGTGCTATGACATCTGCAACATGTTCATCGAGTACATACTTTTCATCTTGGGCAACACGCAACACCATTTCCCTTAATTGAGCCCGCGTAGGAGCGTGAAACTCAAACACCTGACAGCGAGACGTGATCGTATCAAGCAACTTATCACGCTCTGTGGTGGCAAGAATAAAAATTACATGTGACGGTGGCTCTTCAAGTGTTTTGAGCAGTGCATTAAATGCTTCCTTGGTGAGCATGTGTACTTCGTCAATAATATATACCTTATAGGGTGATTCATACGGGAGTGTGTGTACTGACTCTCGAAGCGCTCGAATATCATCAATGCCACGATTTGAAGCGGCATCTATCTCGTAGATATCAACCTCCGTAGCGCCTATTGCTCGTGCAAAAATACGCGCAACGGTCGTCTTGCCGGTACCGCGCGAGCCGGTAAAGAGTAGCGCGTGGGGTACCGCATTCTTCGCAATAGCACCCTCTAATACACGAACAATATGGTCCTGGTTTCTTACCTCAGAAAATGTCTGAGGACGGTATTTTCGATACAATGCAAAGGATGTTTCTGTCATGAAAAATAGTATAACAGATTAACGAGCATCATAATAATCAAGCAGTACATCTATATCCTCTGAAATGTTCTCGCTTCCCAGAAGGGCGACACCGACACTCGTGCCATCTGATCGTAAAAATGCACCAACAAACGTGTAGCGCGCTTCATCAAGAAAACCTTGTTTTCCACCAATGAATCCCTCTGTGTGGATTGCGGGGTCGTTATTTACATACCCATCGTGCGCCCCGATGTACATGGGTAATTGTGTTATGTCGAGAATGTGGCGATTGTTCTTATATATATAGCTAAACCACCGCGCCATATCTGTCACAGTAGAGACGTTTTTCGAATCAAGACCACTTGCATCAACGATACGCGTATCCATAAGATGAGCATCGTGGATAATATTTTTCACGTGTGTATCAAAATCAGCACCAACTCCCTCACGTATTGCCACTGCCGCATCGTTAGATGATTCAATAAGTAATGGGAATACAAGTTCTCGAATACTCATCGTAACTCCGCTATGCAACTTACCTGCACCCCCCTCCGTTGCGACCATCTCTGGCGTAATCAATACTGAATGCTCTTCCATACCCGCTTCAAATGCAACAAACGCGGTGAATAATTTTGTAATTGATGCGATTGGCTTTTTTGTCACAATGTTATCGCCCACAAGTACCTCACCATTCGCTACATCAAAAAGTGCCCATGCTGAAGCACTCACCTCATCAACCATGGGATCTAACTGTGCGGGTGCGGGAACAGGTTCCTGCTCACCTAACGAGTAGGCACGTGGTTGATCGTGCACAATAAAAAAAGTACCTAAAAATAGTATCGTCACAACTGCCACAATTATACGCATGCTTTTCAAATGATACCATATCATGGTACACATATCTGACTTGCGATGGTTATCCATAAAACACATATCCCTTGGATATGTGTTTTACTTCAACAGAGTATACCTAAAGAGTGCTTATTTCTTTGAAGTGGTTTTCTGTGCAACTTTTTTACTTGGCGTTTTTGCAGGAGCTTTCTTGACTGACTTCTTAGCAATCGGCGCTCCTACGAGTTTACGAACGGCTGTGTTTTTTTGCAAATCCTTCCAGTGCGTTGCCATTTCTTTTTTAAAATCTTCAACTTCACCCTTCGTTGCGCTTTTTACCGTACCGTACGCACTTGACGCAGTTTCAACTAACTTTTTAAATTCTTCTTCAGAAATATTTTGGGCATTTTCAAGAGCTTCAAGCACTTCCCCTTTTGCTTTGAGTGCCCAACCTTTAACTTTTTTCCTATTTTGAGCAGCCTTTTTACTGCCATACAAGAAGTACGCTCCCGCTACTGTTGCCGCAGCAGCCGTAAGTCCAAAGCCAACCTTTGCCACATTGCCCACCTCTCCTTTCTTTATTTCTACTTTTTTAACGTTTTTCTTTGTGGTCATATATTATGATTCATCTTTAATATGTAATGACGTTTTAGATTGCCCGCGATTTCGTTTACTTGGGGTGCTTTCACTACGTGGGGTGCTGTTACTATCAGCACTATATTTTGAATCAGTATTATTGTTTGATCCCGACCCAAACATAATGAAGCGCAACAAACCCACTACACCCCCCTCTGAAAAGCGTGTATGTACGTCTCTTACATTTGCATGCATTATTTCTGTACTTTCCTCAATACGCATTACGATACGACGTGCTGATTTAAGTAACTTTATACAATGTATAAGCACAACACACCCAAGCGCGGTAAATACAATCACCGCAATGCTTGTAATAAAAAAGAACACATTTGCGTGCAATACCTCATTCATCAGATATAGTATATCAAATAATACTTAGCATTACTGACGTTGTCTTAAAAACCTGTTCACAACTTCTTCAATAGCATCGACTGATTCTTGCTCCATGAGTTCCACGCGCAATTCTTTTGCACCATCAAACCCATGCACGTATGCTTTATAGTGTTTTTTCATTATGGCGAAGTTTTTAAAGGGGAGAAGTTCAGTAAAAAGACGGGTGTGCTCTACCATGACACGGAGTCGATCTTCGAGTGGGACCCTGTTTAAATCATGCACAGGATGAAAGAGCCACGGATTACCAAAAATTGCTCGCCCAAGCATTACGCCATCAGCACCAGATTCTTGCGCTTTTAGGTGCGCATCTGCGATTGAGGTTACGTCTCCATTACCAAAAATAAGCGTTTGATTTTTTGTGGGATGTTGCGCGCGCCACGCATCGCCCTGCATACCATTGCGAATTGATACCGCGCGCGCAACCCGACTCCACTGTGCTGGCACTTTGGACATTTCTTTTCGCGTGCGCGCGTGTACGGTGATTACCGCGGGCTCAACTTCAAGTAACGCGGGGAGCCATTCATCAAGCGTGTCGTGATTATATCCCACCCTCGTCTTCACTGAGACCGGTATATTTCCTGCACCACGTTTTGCGGCTCGCACAATTTCTTGCGCATTCTTAGGGTTTTTTATCATTGCCGAGCCACACCCCTGCCGTTCAATACTTCTGTCAGGACAGCCCATATTTATATCAACACCGTCGAAACCAAGCTCGCGCGCAAGCAGTGATGCCTGTTCCATGTGTTCGGGATGTGATGAAAAAAGTTGAGCCACAATTGGTCGTTCTTCCTCTGAATATATAAGATCAGCCATCAGTTTTTCCTTCCCTTCTTTTGTAGCTCGCATTAGGCCATCAGCAGACACAAACTCAGTCCACATAACATCAGGTCCGCCCATTGTCCCATCTTTTCTTGTGTGTGCCGAATACTTCGCAATCATACGTCGAAAAGACGCATCCGTGACATCCGCCATGGGTGCGAGCACGAGTATTGGCTTTGGTAGATTGTGCCAAAATGACATGGCACTGTAATACCACATAAAATACTATTCTGAAAGCGTGGCACTTGTTGTTGCTTCAGAAGCACTCTGCGTAGATGTTGATACTCCATTATCCTCATCACCATACTCACGGATATCACCTGTCGAAGTGGGTGACTTCAGTGTGCCTGCTGCATTCACAACACTCGCTGATTGCGTGGATATATGTGGTATATCTTCCCCATCGGGATGAGGTTCTGCTTGTGCCACTGTAGACGTTGCGATCACTTCGTTTACGAATAATTTTTTATCGAAACGTGCGTCAATATATTTAAAATTTCCTGGCTTAATGTGCGTATAGGTATCTGATGTCAAGACTGATCTAATATTTGCAAACGTTTCATCAACATCTCTTTTTGAGGCAATATAGAATGAGCCACCACCCGCAATAGTACACAAAACATCACCATTTTGTTGTATATCCATAGAGATAATTTGAAATCCAAGTTCACGAGAAACTCGCTCGGCAAATGTTGTTAATTGTGCAAGCACATCTTTTGACAACACTACCTTTTGCCCCACTACATTTGCCTCATCAGTATAAAAACGCATAAACGCGCCGCCATGTAACTGAGGTGCCTCACTAAACGTGTACCCGTCACTCGTTATATAAAAACACGGTTTTGCGGTGTTATCACGAACGCACCACAATGCATAGGGCACGTGCTCATCAAATTGGATGTGTAATTTTTTACGCCCCTCGCGTTCCACTACTATATTGTATACACGAGTATCTCGCTCAATATACTTCACGATATCATTCTGAGGATAAAAATAGGCAAAGTGCCTTGGAATGATACCTACATACGAACCGTGAAGTATTTCCTGGACATCAGTTCTAATTCGTTCATGAGAAATGGTTTGTCCACCTGAAACCTCGATGGTATCAAGGGTAAAATAACGCGCACTCGTAAACGCATGCACTCCATACCCAATCGCACCACACAGAATAACCACACCGAAGCCTTTGAGTAGTTGCTTCCAAAAGAATGCGTTCGCCGTGGTAAGTTTGTGACCACCAGAACGGGCTGTTTTTTTTCTTCGCGATATCACGAATTTATTCTAACACGCGTTTTCCCATGTATGGCACAAGAACAGGCGGAACAGCGACAGATCCATCAAACTGTTGGAAGTTTTCGATGAGTGACACGAGAATACGGGGAGTGGGGATTGCGGTGCAGTTGAGTGAGTGTGCGTAGCGCATCACACCCTCAGTATCTCGATAGCGAATGTTAAAGCGGCGGGTCTGAAAATCATGGAAATATGATGCGGAACTAATTTCTCGATACCGCTGTTCAAGTGGTACCCACAACTCAATGTCGTACTTTTTTACCTGACCCTGCCCCAAGTCGCCTCCACAATTTACAACGGTTCGATATGGTATACCGAGCGACTCAATAAACGCCTCGGTATTTTGATTGAGCCACTCATGCCACTTCACCGACTCAGCGTGACTTGCCTCACAGATAATAACTTGTTCGAGCTTAAAAAATTCATGCACACGTATGAGTCCCTTTGTGTCTTTACCGTGACTACCTGCCTCCCTACGAAAACAAGGTGAGAACGCAAGCCACTTAATAGGAAGCGTGGTTCTATCAATAACTTCATCCGCGTAGTAACCCATCGTAGAGACTTCCGCTGTCCCCACTAGATAATCCTCATCTTGTGTCTTATATACGTCTTCCGCGTCATTCGGAAGATGTCCCGTACCGTAGAGATTACTTTTGCGTACAATTGCTGGCACGAGCAAGGGATCAAACCCACGATCTAAAAAGAATTTCTGAGCATAGTTCCAAATTGCCCATGAGAGGCGCGCGCCATCTTTTTGAAGATAATACCCACGAAATCCATGCACCTTTGTGCCCCGATCAAAATCCACCATACCAAGTTTTGTCATAATGTGAACATGATCCTTGGGTTCGAACGAAAATTGCGGTTTTTCTCCCCATGTTTTTAATTCGACATTTTCACTATCATCAACACCTTCGGGAACCGACATATCGGGGATATTTGGTATTTGCAACATGAGTGCCTGCCATCTCTGCATCACCTCTTTCAAAAGCAACTCATCTTTTTGCAATGCTTCCTTTACCTTTTGCATTGCTTCAATGGTGCGCGCGCGAGCTTCCTCATCTATATTACTAACCATTGTTTTTGACACCGTGTTTTGTTCGGCTTTTTTTGATTCAATTGAAGATAGTAATTTTCTTCGCTCATCATCAAGGGTAATAAGTGCATCTACATCTACGGTAATACGCTTTTTTTGCGCGCCGAGTTTTATGAGCTCAACGTTTTCGCGAATAAATTTTATATCTAACATATTGAATATATTTATATCCTATTATACAGATATTTAATATTTATCAAAAAAACACCCACACATATGAATTCATACTCATATGTGTGGGTGTTACGGCGAAATGTATCAGATGACGTGTTTTGATATCATGACACATCGGTCATTGATATCGTGAAAAATTTTTTTCTCGAATGACACACAGTATGGAACAAGAGTTCCGCCAATCAATTTATATATTTTAAGTGGCGCGTTAAATGTGACAACTGCGGGCCGAATGGGAAGGAAATAGTTGTTTTTTGCATCAAATATGCCTTTGTCACAGTTGCAGATAACACGAGAAACTGCATCAATTAAACGCACCGAGCAGATATCAAAACCCGCATCAGTGCACAAAGACGCCACGTCCCTAAATGAACATTCTGACTCAAATGGAACACTGAACACCGACACCTGAACACACAGCAATTCAGAATTATCGAGATCAGTGGCATACTCGTGCGTAAAATCTCCATGGTGAATCAGAAAACTTTGCGCAACCGCCAGTCCTGACATAATCACCCCTCCTTAAATTTAATGTAACAGGAACAAGTGAAGCCACAGCATCTACGGAGTAAATAACAGTCCGTATTTGTGTGTTAAAATTCTTACGGTACAATAAAATACATTATGGATTTTGTCAAAGAATTCTCCGTACAGAAATTACTAACTACACACGTAAATGACCGTTTACTTCACATCCCTAGCCCACCTGAGTATGTGTATGTGCGAGGGAGGGTGCCACCGCGGGACACGAAGTGTCTCGCGGTGGTCGGATCACGCAAATACACCAACTATGCAAAACAGGTAACCGAACACCTCATTGGTGGACTCCATGGCTACCCTATATGCATTATTTCTGGTCTTGCAATCGGTGTGGATACCCTTGCACATACAACCGCACTCGAAAACCACCTCACCAGCGTCGCGGTCCCTGGCTCTGGTCTTAACGATGACGTACTCTACCCTACCCGCAACAAATCACTTGCCCACGCCATACTCAATGCAGGAGGAGCACTCATCAGCGAGTTTGAGCCCACGTTCACGGCAACACCATGGTCATTCCCACAGCGCAATCGTCTCATGGCGGGCATGTCTGACGCAGTACTCCTCATAGAGGCGGGAGAGAAATCAGGGACACTTATCACGGCACGCCTCGCTGCCGATTACAATCGTGAGGTTCTTGTGGTTCCGGGTAATATCTTTTCAGAAAATAGCAAAGGTGTACACCAATTTCTTAAACTCGGAGCGACTCCCGTCACATCACCTGATGACATCATAAGCATTCTTGGACTCACCCCCACTGACACAACACCTCTATTTGAGCATTCATATACTGAAGAAGAATTCGCAGTTATCAGCTTACTCACCACACCCACAGATAGTAATTCACTCATTCAACAACTGCCATATCCTCCCCACGAGTCACTCACCCTACTCATGAAAATGTCACTGCGTGGCACTATCCGCGAAGATAATGGTTTATTCTATAAAATATAGGTCAATGTACCCAGTTTGACACCTTGTCATTTGACACACGCGTTATTCCCTAGTATCTATGGTAACAATGTCAGCACACACACTGGTAATTGTAGAGTCTCCTTCCAAGGCAAAAACCATCGAAAAGTACCTTGGTGGTGAATTTGTAGTACGTGCCTCAGTCGGTCATGTGCGTGACCTCCCCAAAAGTAATACTGACGCCGTGGACATACCTGGTGGTTTTATCCCTCGCTATATTATTTCATCCGGTAAGGAGAAAGTCATTGCTGAACTCAGAAAAGAAGCAAAAAGAGCAAAAGAGGTGCTCATCGCAACCGACCCCGACCGAGAAGGAGAAGCAATTGCGTGGCACGTGGCAGAGCTCATTAGAGACGTGAACAAAAATCTTAAACGTATTGTGTTCCATGAAATTACGGAACCAGCGGTAAAGGAGGCACTCAAACATCCCCGCGATATTGACCTCTGTCTCAAAGAAGCGCAGGAAGCACGGCGCGTACTTGACCGCCTCGTGGGCTACGACCTTTCAGGACTCATCTGGAAAAAAGTGCGCTACGGACTCTCCGCAGGACGGGTGCAATCGCCCGCCCTTCGCATCATCATGGAACGTGAACGAGAAATTCGTGCCTTTATACCAGAAACATATTTCACCATTACCGCACATACACTCACCGCGGAAAAAAGTCCACTTCCCCTTACCTGCACCACTGAACCCACCACCCGTGAAGAAGCTGACAGAATTGTCCGAATCGGCAATGCACATGCTTGGCACATACTCGGTACGCACATGAGTGAGCAGAAGCGGTCGCCGCGCCCACCTTTTACCACCTCCACACTCCAACAAGTCGCCTCGACACGACTTGGGTTTTCGCCCTCTCGCACCATGGGCGCGGCGCAAAAACTCTACGAAGCGGGACATATTACCTACATGCGCACCGACTCAACACACATGAGTGATATTGCTCAAAAACAAATTCTCGCACTCATCCATAAGGATTATGGCGCACATTTTGTGCAACCACGCACCTACAAAACCAAAAGTAAATCAGCACAGGAAGCGCACGAGGCCATTCGTCCAACACATTTTGCAAAAAAATCAGTTGGAGCGACTGAGGATCAGAAAAAACTATACACGCTCATTTGGGAGCGAGCCGTGGCGTCACAAATGGCCGACGCTCAAGTAGAACGCACAAAAATTACCGCCAATGTGGAGAGCACAGAGTCAATTCCCGACTTCACCGCTAATGGTTCGCGTATACTTTTCCTAGGATGGCTCACCGTGGACACGCGTGCACGAGGCGAGGATGTCGAAATCCCTAAACTTTCCCCACACGACCCACTCACTCTTGACAGCATCGCGCACGAAGAGAGGACAACGCAACCACCCAACCGATTTACTGAGGCCGGCCTCATCAAGGAACTCGAAAAAAGAGGTATTGGGCGACCTTCAACCTACGCCTCCATAATGAAGACTATTATCGACAGAGGCTACGTTACCAAGGAAGGGCGAGCACTCGTTCCCACTGACGTTGGTGATCTCGTATCATCATTTCTTGAAGATCACTTCGCCGAATACATCAGCGATCAATTCACCAGTACCATGGAAGACGAACTTGATGAGATTGCGTGTGGCACACGTACGTACACGAGCACTCTCGCTGATTTCTATACACCCTTCCAAAAGGCAGTGCACAACAAAGAACATATCGAAAAGATAACAAACCTCGGTAGTGGTCCAAAGGAATTTCCCTGTCCCACCTGCGGGAGTGACATGGTCATCAAACTTGGCCGTAATGGAAAATTCCTTTCCTGTGCTCGCTTCCCCGACTGTGATGGTGCCCGCATGATAGACGGTTCACATATCACAGAAGACAAACCCATCGGCACACATCCAGAAACTGGCGAACCAATCTATCTTCTCACGGGACGTTTTGGACCATATGTACAGATAGGAAAAACTCCTGAGAAAATCAAGGGTAAAAAAATGCCAGCTCTGAAACGAGCAAGCGTTCCCAAAGGAAAATCTCCTTCTGAGGTCACTCTTGATGACGCGCTTCACTATCTCATGCTTCCACGCACACTCGGTACCCATCCAGAGACCAACGAACCCATCGTGGCAAATACAGGTAAATTTGGACCATACATAGGACACGCGGGCGATTTCCGTTCTCTCAAAGGATCTGACGACCCATACACCATCACCCGTGAACGCGCGCTTGAAATACTCAGTGAGCCCAAAAAAACTCGAAAAGGAGAGAAGTTAGTCAGAGAAATTGGTATGCATCCTCGCACTAAAAAAATGATTAAAGTTTTTGAGTCAAAATCAGGACGGTACTTTAAGCGTGGCTTTACGCGTGTTTGGATACCCGACAACACTGATATTGCTACCCTCACCATAGAAGAAGCAGTGGCACTTCTCTCAGTAAAATAGCGTTTTGTATTCTACCTGATACCGTGTAAAATGGTGCTATGGTAACCACAATCGGCATAAAGCAGATACTCGCGGTACTCACATCTCCTACACCTGATGATATCGAACTCATAAAACGTGCATATGCCTTCGCGGAGCACGCACACCAAGGACACAAACGGTACTCCGGTGAACCCTACCTTAATCACCTCGCGCATGTTGCGAAAATGCTCGCAGAAATAGGCATGGGTGCCAACACCGTTGCCGCCGGACTTCTCCATGACACCATTGAGGATACCGACGTTACACAAGAGCAACTACGTGCCGAATTTGGCGAGGAAATATTCTTTCTTGTTGATGGTGTTACTAAACTTGGTTCTGTCCGCTACTATGGAAGCGATAGACATAACGAGAGTCTTCGAAAACTTTTTGTCGCAACGAGCCAAGATATTCGTGTTCTCATCATCAAGCTCATTGATCGCCTCCAAAACATGCAGACATTGGAGTACGTACCCAAAGAAAAGCAAGAGCGAATTGCACGTGAGACTCTCGAAATCTACGTACCCGTCACCCATCGCCTTGGCATGGGTCGCATACGAAAGGAACTAGAAGACCTCGCCTTCCCTTACGTTTACCCCAAAGAATACAAGCAGGTACTCGACCTCACAAAACATCTCACCAAAAAAGGTAACATAGAAATCGAAAAAATTCGTAAATCGCTTCAAAAGCGCCTCGCGGAAAGTAATATTCTCAACTTTCAAACTTCATACCGACTCAAAGGCACGTACAGTCTCTACCAAAAACTCAAACGTCGTGATTGGGATATGGATAAAGTTCACGATTATTTTGCTATCCGTGTTGTGGTTCCTACCATTGAACAGTGCTATCAGGTACTTGGTATTGTTCACGAATTATGGAGACCGCTACCAAAACGTGTGAAGGACTACATCGCCTTCCCAAAACCAAATGGATACCAATCAATCCACACCACCGTCATCACACCCAACCGCACTATTGTAGAAGTTCAAATTCGTACTGAGGCAATGCATCGGGACGCCGAGTATGGTATTGCGTCACACATCATATATAAAAATAAACAACTCGGACTTGGAGAAAGTGAACCGTCATCAAAATCTTGGTTTGCATCACTGGTACCAGCACTTTTCCGCCCATTTGCGTGGCGAGAAAAAGAGAAAAAACAAACATCAGAGTCAGAGAAAAAACAATCCTTCCAAGAACACCCTCATAAGCGACGCATACCGCAATGGATTCAAGAAATTGCTCACGCGCATACACATGATGAACATAGTGAATTTTTTGGTGGCCTCAAAGAGGATTTTTTTTCATACCGCATATTTGTCTTTACCCCCGAAGGAGATGTGGTGGACTTGCCGGTAGGAGCGTCACCAATTGATTTTGCGTACGCGATACACTCAGATATTGGTGACCATACCGCTGGGGCTAAGGTGAACAACAAACTTATTGGACTCGATACCAAACTCAACAATGGTGATATTGTTGAGATACTGACGAGCAAATCAAACAAACCTACACAAAAGTGGCTTGACTATGCGAAGACATCACTTGCGCGACGCAAAATTAGATCCGCACTTGCAGAACAAAATGCTACAAAGAAAAATTCTTAATGGAATACAAGTCGTCTTCTGATGACTCAGTTTGTGGGTGCGCAACCGTATCATGATCTGCGCGTTCATTTACAACGTGTATGTGAGATGGTGTAACCACATCACTCTCAGATGCCTGCGCGTATGCAACCTTATCAAGTACCTCAGACTCGACTTCAGTTTCAACAGTAGAAAGGTCGAGTGACGCCTCACTAAACTCCGTCTCAGGAACTCGCATCGTATCATGTCGTGTGAAATATTCTTCTGATACAGGTCCACTGACGGAATCTTCCTTATCAATGGGTGATACTTTCTCTTCATGATGCACTGATTGAGTATCTGCAATGGTATCTAGTTTCTCTACCGCAATAAGCGGTGTGGTATTTTCAATATGCGCGAGCATTTTTCTGTCGGTTTCTCCATAGGTAACCATTTCACCCTTATGCACCACATCAAGCACCTTGCGAAGATCCTCGGGAGCAAAATAATCAATAGTAAGTTTCCCACCAAAATCAGTCTTCTGTATCTGAACACGCGTGCCAAACGTTTCCGTAAATTGCTTTTCAATCTCAATAAGTTCAGGGTCTGAACCCTCCCAGTCTTTTTTTCGCACCTTGTCGGTGGCAATTTTTCGAGAAATGCGCTCAACCTCACGAACAGAAAGTTTCTTGAGAAGAATTTCTCGAAAAACTACATTTTGTTCAACAGGCTTATCATTAAGCATCAGGAGTGTGCGTGCGTGACCATCAGAAATATCCCCCTTTCGTAGCGCGTCAAGTATAGTCTCGGGTAACGCGAGCAGTCGAATTGAGTTTGATACATATTCACGTGAACGACCCACCTTTTGTGCCACTTGCACATGTGAAAGCCCGAATTGTTCAGACAATTGTTTAAATGCGAGCGCTCTATCCACCGCATTCAAATCCTCGCGCTGGAGATTTTCGATTATCGCGAGCTCGAGTTTCATGAGTTGCGTCTCCTCCCCCGAGCGGATGATGACGGGTACCTGCGTGAGCCCCGCGAGTTTCGAAGCACGAAGTCGGCGCTCGCCCGCAATGAGTTCATACTCGGTACGAAATGCCCCATTATCACCAATAATTTCCCTACGTGTCACCACTAGTGGCTGGAGAACTCCATACATGCGTATGGAATCTGCGAGTTCACGCAACTTTGCCTCATCAAACTCCCTCCGTGGCTGAAAAGGATTAGGAACTACTTTCTCAACCTCGATCCAAAATATCGAATTACTTTCGTACGCCATAATGTGGGTATTGTATCACACTCTCTATTTCCAACCTGTGTATAATCATGCTACACTCTCCGCACACCACCACACGTGCACGCACGTGACAATAATATCCTGATACTGTGTCGGTAGCAGATTCGGGAGTCGCAATATCGGCAAATGGACACAACAGTGTTGAGTGGCGGAATGGTAGGTGGAGGCGTACGGGTACGGCTTCACGGGGATTTCTGTTACAGAGATTTGTCGGTAGTGATGGGGGTGATATGCCGGAGTGGCGGAATGGTAGGTGGAGGCGTACGGGGTACGGCTTCACGGGGATTTCTGTTACAGAGATTTGTCGGTAGTAATGGGGGTGATATGCCGGAGTGGCGGAATGGTAGGTGGAGGCGTACGGGGTACGGCTTCACGGGGATTTCTGTTACAGAGATTTGTCGGTAGTAATGGGGGTGATATGCCGGAGTGGCGG
>DASUDI010000007.1:0-13402 GCA_036275695.1 Minisyncoccota bacterium
CAGCGGAACTGCGATGGTAGCTATCCTTGGCGATACGCTTGTTACAGCAGCCGTTGATGCAACACTCACGTTTACCGTAAGTGGTGTGGGGTCAGGGCAGACTGTCAATGGTAGTCCGACTACGACCGCCGCAGCATCAACGGGGACTACCCTTCCATTCGGAACATTATCAGCTGGAACATCAAAGACGCTTGGTCAAGATCTTACGGTCGCCACAAACGCACGAAACGGTTATGTAGTCACCGTTCAGCAAAGTCAAAATCTTCTCTCTTCAACAGGTGCAGATATTGATGGATTCTCAAATGGTGCGTATACCAATACACCAACTGCATGGGTTTCACCAACTAGTAACATCTCACAAGAGAATACATGGGGTCACTGGGGTCTTACCTCGGATGATACTGACCTTTGGGGTTCGGGTAGCAACTTCGGTTCAAATCAGTGGGTCTCAGCAAGTACCACGGCACGTGCTATCATGGCACACAATGGTCCTGCCGATGGTGTAACTGACAACATTGGCGCAGCACGAATTGGTTATCAGGTACAAATCTCAGCACTTCAGGAAGCGGGTGACGACTACAACACTACGCTTACTTACATCGCAACACCTACATTTTAGTTAATTTGAAATTAGGTAAACATCAAAAAACTCCCACATGGGAGTTTTTTGATGTTATGTACATTAATAGTGTGTCCCACTATATTCCTTATGTTACTATAATCCAGTCCTATGTTTTTTTCACACAAAAATTTATTTGTCGCCACATTTATTTTGTTGGCATTTGTTAATGTAATTTCAACGGCGCGCGCACAAGAGGGGAGTGGAATTACAATAATTCCCGCAAGTATTGAGAAGCCAGCTGACCCTGGTACTACCTTAAACGAGACTCTGAAAGTCACCAACGAGAGTCAGGAAGAGAGGGAGTACTATATATACAAGCGAGATATTAAAGGAGTTGAGGAAGGAGGTGTTCCTGTATTTGCCGAGGAGGGTGCGGAAAAAACAGGATACGAAATGTCTGAATGGATAGCGCTCCCCAGCGATAAAATTAAAATTGGTGCGCAGCAATCAGTTGAAATACCAGTGGTACTAAACATCCCTCAGGAAGCAACCCCGGGAAGTCATTTTGCAGGCGTTTTTGTGTCACTGGAACCTCCGCGTCTTCGCGAAATGGGAGCGGGAGTTGGGTATGAGATTGCGTCTGTGTTTAGTATTCGTATCAGCGGGGATATAGACGACAGCGCGCGCATTCGCTCGCTCTCGACTGATAAACTTGTGTATAGTAGCAAAAAGGTTGAATTTGTCGCTCGTGTTGAAAACCAAGGAAATATTCTTATACGACCACGTGGCCCACTTACTATTACGAGCATGTTCGGAAAGAAGGAGGTTGTTACGGTTAATGATAACCTCGCAGGAGTCTTTCCTAAATCTGCTCGCGATTTGAAATTTACCTGGGAATCAGAGGGTACGGGATTTGGCAAATATGAGGCCGTGCTTGCGCTCGTGTATGATGGTGAAGATGGGCAGAGAACTATTGATGCTACGCATACATTTTGGGTGTTTCCGACAAAAATACTTCTCTCGGTACTTGGAGGATTTTTATTGATATTTATGCTAGGTTACGCGCTAACAAAGTATTACATTCGACAGGCGGTCATGCGCGCGTCTGGTGGAAAACGTGTTGTATCTCAGCGATATCGTAAACAAGTGGGTGTATCACGATTTGCGTTTGTGTTTGTGTCAGTAATGACTGTTATCGTTATATTCCTCATCATCATGCTCATTCTGATCGCGTAGTGTGATATACTTTTTGTATGGAAGTAACTAGATACCATAAGTTTCTACGTTCATCACTCGTTGTGGTGACACTGATGCTTGTGTTTGATAGTGGCGCACTCTCACCATTTACAAAACAACTTTCTGACACAACACTTTCATACGTGGCAAATGTGGGAAGTGGTATGTACGCGTCTGTGCCGTCAAATGAACTCAATACACTTTCAGCTCAATTGCGTGCGGAGCAAGAGTCGCTTAATGCGCGCGAAGCCCTCCTTAATGAGCGTGAAATTTCAGCGCGAAATTTTGACACTCAACGTGCTGATTATTCTACGTACATTTTGAGTATTATATTATTCATACTCACGTCGCTCGTTATTCTCAATTACGCTATGGATTTTAATCGAGCTAGACGTACGTACTATGAAAGCACAGCTCATTAAAGGTGTCTTTGTGGTGGGTGGCGCGGTACTTTTTTCAACACTCGGCATTTTTGCCTCTGATGCATTACAGGGTATCGATGGTGAACTACATCTGGGGAGTGTGGGAAAAGCAAAGGTTTGTAAGGAGGGTTCAATATTTATGCAGGGACCACGGGGTATGTTGTGTGTTGATCAGTATGAGGCGAGCCCTTCACCAAAATGTGCTTTTAAGAATGTCGCGAACGTAATGCAGAGTGAAGAAAACTTGAAGTCAGCAGACTGTTATGCTGTGTCTCGTAAAGACGTGATTCCATGGAACTTCATCTCGCTTCCACAAGCACAGCGGGCGTGTGCCGCGACAGGAAAGCGTCTTCCCACCAGTGAGGAGTGGTATCGTCTCGCGTTAGGTACGATTGAGACATCATGCGTCGTAAATGAGTCATCGGTCAAAGTGACGGGAGTGAGTGAGTGCACGTCAGCGCTGGGAGTTTATGATGCCGTTGGTAATGTATGGGAATGGGTCGATGCGCATGTCCAAGGTAATAATTTTGACGGAAGAGTACTACCCGGCGAGGGGTTTGTGACATCGGTTGATGCCAACGGCGTGGCGCTTTCGTCGGGTGTTTCTGCTGACGTATTGTATGGAAAAGATTATTTTTGGTCTAAGCAAGATGGTGTATTTGGTGTAATTCGCGGTGGATTTTATGGAAGTGGTGATGATGCGGGAATATATACCTTAAATGCGGCAATTGAAACATCATTCGCAACACAAGGAGTGGGATTTCGGTGCGTGGAAGACGTGCTCTAATTCTAAAATGTTTGTATACTTATTACTATGAAGTGGGGTAAGGTCGTATTGGTTATTTTTGGTGCGCTCATTATTACCGCGCTCGGCATTGATGCGGCTGATACATTGCGCGGAAATGAAGGCACCCTCCTTTCGCAGGTCATTGGAGCCAGAGAAGGATCCTGCCCCCAAGGTATGGTGTCACTCGAACGTGTGCCCGGTATCTCATGTGTCGATCAATATGAGGCGTCAGCGGGTGAGAAATGTCCCGTATTGTCCCCAAGTCAGATTTTGGGAACGCAACAAAATTTAGAGGATGGTTCGTGTAAATCAGTCTCAAT
Source organism: Minisyncoccota bacterium (assembly GCA_036275695.1). Lineage (GTDB taxonomy): Bacteria > Patescibacteriota > Minisyncoccia > Phycocordibacterales > UBA918 > Damh-18. Next base: position 3,328 of record DASUDI010000007.1, read on the forward strand.
AGAGGGTGCTGACCCGTGGCGTTTTGTATCAAGAGAGCAGGCAATGCAATTATGTGCCCGCGACGGTAAGCGTTTGCCAACAAGTGCGGAATGGTATGGCATTAGCCTCGGTATGGTGGATGTCGAGGATTCATGTAACGTAAACACGCAGGAACACGCAAAAACAGGCACATATAGTGCGTGCGCAACACAGGAGTTTGTGTATGATCTTGTTGGTAATATGTGGGAGTGGGTGAGTGATGACGTTATTGATGGAACATATAATATGCGCTCTCTTCCTGAGTCTGGATACGTGTCACAAGTTGATGCGTACGGTATGGCTACTGCGATCCATACCGATGCACAGGCATTGTTTGGTGATGATTACTTCTGGTCACGGAATGATGGTGCGTATGGCATTATTCGTGGTGGATATTACGCGAGCGGCAAGGATGCTGGTGTATATGCTGCTCATGCTGATACGCCACCAAATTCAGGTAGTGCGGGAATCGGGTTTCGTTGTGTTAGATAAGCTGTTATACATATTTACGTATCCATAACTCTCAAGAATACGTTAAGATAGATACTATGAGTGTTTTGGGTATTCCGACAGGAGCTAGTGTCCGGTTTGCTTCATTTTTAGGAGTGTCTTTAGTGTGTATGATTGCGCTACTCTATGTTGCGCACGCTGCTACCATACAGACGTATAGCGATCGACTTTCAAATTCCGCAATAAACGAAGAGTCAAATCATACAATCACCTTCACCACGAAAGTGGCGATCCCGGCAGGTGGTATCGTGCGCTTTACGCCACATGATGGAGCATTCACTATTCCCACATCAAATTTTGATGCTGACAACGTAACCATTTCTACTGATACAGGATCAGGATTTATTTTGAGAAATTCAACAACTACCCAGAGTGCGACGGAAGATGGTGTCTCAATTACTCCAGGTTCGTCTGGTAATATTCAAATAAACCTCAATACAACTACGGGTATTTCTGCTAATACGCGTGTAAAACTCGAAGTCGGGAAACACACATTGCTTGCAACAAGTACTGATGCGGCAATTTTGAACCCAAATGCGACCGGTACCTTTCAGTACATCATAACTGCTGGTGATGGTATTGATGATACAAGCGTCATTGGTCTGTATGCGATAACAGAAAAAGTGTACGTAGGTGATGTGGATACACGAGAGACTATTCCGCCTTTTCGTTTTAATGGCGCTCCGACGGGAGATATATCGGGAACATCTATCTCGGTAGAGGTATCGTTGCGTACCGATGAGTTTGCTCGGTGCCGGTATGCAACTACGCCAGGAATTGGATACCTCTCTATGGTAAATGAGTTTTCACAGACAAATTATTCCGCTGTACATTCAAAAATATTACCAGTGACCGCGACAACTACTTCACAAACATATGATTTCTATGTTCGCTGTATTGATGATGAGGGAAACTTCAACACTGATGACTACCATATTACATTTGTTATCTTACCCATACCTGAAGGTGTTCCTGGGGATGAAGGGGCAATTGAGGGAGAGGGCTCAGGTACTGGGGAGGGATCTGGCGACTCAGATCCTGGAACTGGTGATCCTTCTGGTGGGGATGATGCAAGTGGAGGATCGTCTGGTGGCGGTGGTGGGGGAGGTGGTGGTGGTGGAGGAGGATCTAGTAGTGGTGGCGATTCAGGAAGCGGTGGATTTGAGGGTACAAGTAAGCCGTATCAAAGTGGAGATGGTCAGGTGACGATACGAGGATACGCATTCCCCAATAGTAAGGTCGTTGCATTAGTAGATGGAAAGAAAGCGGGTGAAATAAGTGCCAGCGGTAGCGGTTCGTTCGAGTTTGTGCTTAGTGAAATTGCACGGGGTGCGTACTCATTTGGAGTTTATGCGACAGATAAAGACGGAATAAAGTCTAGTACATTTAGCACCACGTTTACCGTCACTGGTGCACGAGAATCGGTACTTTCAAACATTAATGTGATGCCGTCAGTTCAAATTACACCTGACCCTGTTAGTCCCGGCTCGCCCATTACCATAAGTGGATATACCATACCAAACGCTACGGTTACCATCGAGAATCAAAATGACAAGTCGAGCGCAAGTTTAAAAACATTCACCACGACGTCAGGAGCAAATGGTGCATGGAGTGTGCAGGTTGAGACAACTGGATTTTCACCGGGAACCTATAAAGCGCGCGCGAAAGCAAAACAGGACGGGGGACTTTCAATTTCGACGAATTTTTCAGACTTCACGTTTTATGGAGTAGGACAATCAAAAAAAGTTGCGGGTAGTTCAGACCTTAATCGTGATGGAAAGGTTAATCTTACTGACTTTTCAATATTGCTTTTTTGGTGGAACACAAATGGTGGAAATTCAAGTCCACCCGCAGACATAAATCAAGACGGGAAGGTAAGTCTTACTGATTTTTCTATTCTTATCTTTAACTGGACCGGCTAGTCTGTTTGCGAGTGTAGTATTCCGTGATTCGATTTGTGTATAAGTTGTATATATTGAAATAAAAAGTAGCGTATAATATTTACGTATGTCCTTTTTGCAGAGACTAAAAGGTAGAGGTGTTCGGACGGAACAACGCCTACAATCGAGCGAGGAAGAAACTGCACTTGATAAAGTAGTCCAACTCGATGTTGATGTGTTTCAGACTACAAATCTCATTGTTGTATATGCTCAATCAGCGGGAGCAGAACTTTCTGATATTCATGTTTCGATTGAGGGTGATGCGGATGTGGTACTTATTGAAGGGAAGCGAATGAGACCTACGCATCTTGCGTTTCCAAAGATAAAGCCAGAAGGTGCATTTTTTACTGAGGAGTGTGTCTGGGGGGATTTTTATCGTCGCATTATACTTCCTGAGAGTGTTGATATTTCAAAGGCTGAAGCAAAGGTTAAAAATGGTGTGCTCGTACTTGTCCTGCCACTCCTCCGCCCTGAGGAAAAGGAAAAGGTGAAATTGAAAATACAAAAGGTCAAGGCAAAATCATCTCGTTAGCGTATGTTTGTTCATTTTTCAAACCAAAGGTTTCATGCGCGGTATCATTTTGTTTTATTTATTTTTTTGTGGCTCTTTTTGTCAGTTGGTATAGCACGCGCTGCTGACGTAAGCTTTTCTCCGAGTAGTGGCACCTATACGGTTGGTCAAACATTTACGGTTACCGTTCAGACAAATCCACAGGGGAAAGTGGTAAACGCAGTCGAAGCAAAATTAAGTTTTGATAATACGAAACTCTCTGTAACGAATGTGTCAAAGACTGGATCCGCGTTTTCACTATGGACAGGTGAACCCACCTTTTCCAATACCGCGGGCACGATTGATTTTGGTGGAGGAAGTTTTACACCATTTTCAACACGCTCAAATCTTTTTTCAGTTACATTTAGGGTCCTTGCAGAAGGCACTGCATCGCTTAAAGTTGTTTCTGCTACGGTTACATCTGCTGATCAGGCAACCTTAGGTACAAATGTCTATACAGCACCAGTAAACGCAAGCTTTACACTTGGTGCCGGTACTCCACCACAGCCAGTACCAACACCAGAGCAGCCACCCAAAGAGGTGCCATCGACTGAGTCGAACGAGAATGAAAATAGTGACGCTGCTATTACATTCGGTGACCCGCCCCGTGCTCCTGAAGCCGGTTCGACAGTATTTCTTGATCCTGAGGTATGGTACCCGACCAAGGTTGGTGTTTTCACGTGGGATGTTCCTTTTGATGTTGAGGAATTGGCACTTGATATCGCAACATCATCAGATTATGAACCTGAGACAAAATACGATCCCCCCATTGAACAGATTGCGCTTAATGAAGAAATTATTTCAGATGGTGTTCAGTATCTTACCCTTCAATTTAAGAACCAGGTTGGTTGGGGAGGTGTTCTTCATCGAAAGATAATGGTAGATACTACTCCGCCACTTCCGTTTACTATTAATGTACGTGCTGGTAACACACAGAGTTCATTCCCCCTCATCACCTTCGAAGCGCAGGATGAGACTTCTGGTATAAAGAAATATGAACTAAGCATTGCGGGTGGCGAAAAGATAGAAATCACGCCGGACCAAGCACGCGTCGGATATCTTTTGAAGGATCTCGAAGATGGTACATACACGGTCAACATCATTGCGTATGACCTTGCAGGGAATAAAATAGAATCATCAACGGCAGTACTCATAACGGCGGGCTGGAAGCCACCGGTTGAGGTTGTAGCAGTTACATCAATTTGGGATATATTTAAGGGCAAGAACCTTATAATACTCATACTACTTTGCGCGCTTATTGGGCAGTTTGCATACCAGCGTAAGACAAGAAAGCTTCAAGAACAGAAAGAACAAAAATTACGCCGCGAAACCAAAGAGATACAAGATCAAATGGAAAAGATATTTTCAGCGCTTCGTGATGAAATATACGATCAAATAAATGCAATTACTAAAAAAGAACGTCTCTCAAAGAAGGAGCGTGAAGCAGTTGATGGACTTAGTCAGGCACTTGAGGTATCCGAGACTCTTATAGAGAAGGAAATAGCGGACGTGAGTAAGATACTTAAATAGTCACAATATACTACCGTATAAGAATCCATCAATCCACAGTCATACCCCGTAAAACTAAGTGTTTACGGGGTATAATTATGATTGAGCCGTACTCTATTTTGTTCGGCTCAGTTTCTAGTGCTGATGAGATATTTATCTCAAAAAAACAGGGAAATTAAAAAAATATCTTTATTTACAGCGATAAAATTGAGAACGTGGAGTTTTATTAGTGGTAGAAACAATGAATTCTTAAAGACGTCCCACTTTATACCGCACCAGTCCCTGTTGCGTAACCGTATTGTTTGTAAGTTATTTCTGAGAAAGTTTGTAACGATTACGATACTGGTAAGTGTTCTATCCATCACTTCTGTGGCTGAGTCAAGTATTTCTGAATTACGGAAACAGGAGCGTATTATTGTTGTTCCTGAACATGTCGAAGCACCTATGTGGCACAATGCTCCGGCAACGCTTATTCGAGATGTGAACGAGCAAGGAATTTATCAAAATTTTTCTCGACAAAATTCTACGTACTACGACGGAAGTGAGCCGCGTACTGAAAGCGCTGATTTAGAATCACAAAACAGTAACAGTGAAGCCCTTGATACTGATACTGATGTTACTCAGAAAGCACCATCTGAATCTGCTCAGACTACAAGCCCTGTGGTTGAGACTAATTTAGAGGGCGCTGCTGAAGATGGGGGAAAGAGTCAGGATACTGTTGTCGAACCTGCTCAAGAAGAAAATGTCTCTGAATCTGCGCAAAATATTGTTTCATACGTACAGACAATACAGAAGTCTTTTTCTTATTTTTTTACACATACCACGTTTGCGCAAGAGGCAGTGAATACCCCAGATGATGTTAGTGTGCCAATACTTGTGGGTAACGAAGCAGAAAACGTCGCCCGTGAAGATACGTCCATTCAAGATATACCACACACTGATTTTCATGATGAAATTTCAGAGGAGTTACAAGCTGAACGCGTTGATGATGTAATTCAAAGTGAAACTGTTCCCGGTGAGGTGCGTGATACTTTCAGTGATGAGAATCACGCAACAACATCATCTACCACGAATGATGAACACGAGCCTGTGTACACACCGATTGTAGGTGACTCACTTACCCTAAGTGGTTTTGACATGCCACGCTTAGAGTCGGGGCAATTCATACGTAACATGCAACTGCGTGTTTCTGTTGGCGCTCTGACTCATATAGACACAGATGATTCAATGCCGTCGCTTGAAGTAGAATTCACCCTTGGCGAAGGTGTATGGAAAAGTGCGGGCACGATTCTACTTGAGGACGAAATATCAAACGCTCTCAACGGTGGCTATTATCTTTTCGCGTTACCCAAGATTCGTGACAGTAAGGATCTTGAGAACTTTGAAGTGCGTTTTACCTATGTGGGTGCTGTCGAAGCTATCAAAAATCTTTATGTTGATTCAGCATGGCTTGAAATCGATACAGAAATATTTGATCGTGAGGTTTTAAAAAATAGAATTTCAGCGGACAACCTCTCGCATCTGAAAAAATCAGATATATTCACACTACTCAGCACCGATACGGATTTCACTAAGGGTGAAGTGCCTCATTTCACCATGCGCTATGAATCACAACGCAATCCTGCTATTCGCTTCATGAGAGAACTTTTAGGAAGAAAATTGATTGACGTTCGTTCGTTGGGTGTTACACACGCCAATGTTGGAGTAATGTCAATTACTCCTGATGTACAAGTCGCGCAGGATGGACTTATCACGGTGCAGTTTAGTGATGCTGATAGAGAAAAAATGCAACCTGGTGAATATGAAATAGAAATTACAGTCACAGAAGGCGGAAAATTGTTTACTGATACATTTAATTTTCAGTGGGGAATGCTTGCGCTTAATCCAGATAAGGCAGAATACGCAGTTGGAGAAACCGCGCACCTCTCGTTTGGTGCTTTGACGCGAAATGGAAATACGCTCTGTGATGCAAATTTGCAATTGTATATTATTGATCCTGAGGAGTATATCAGTGAGGTCTCTGTCACTCAGTCAGGAAAATGTTTGGGAAATAACGTAACTGAGGTGCCAGATTATCAGGCGTCATTTAGTCCCACGCACGCAGGTACATACACGATGTACCTTGAACGTGTTGATGCAGAAGGTAATGTGCTCGCGCACACAAGCGATACATTTTTGGTCGCTGAGACACACGATGTTTCAATTACACGAGTTGGTCCGACACGTATTTTCCCACCCGCGCCATACCCAATGACACTTACGGTTGCCGCATCCAGTTCATTTCGTGGAACGGTAACAGAACGAGTCCCTTATACATTTGAAATATTTGATACGGATGCGTCAGTGCGTGAGGTGGGTGCGTACAAGGAACTCACGTGGGATATTGATATACGCGCAGAAGAAACAAAATCTTTTTCGTATAGTTTTGACGCACCTGATTTGTCGCCATATTTATATACACTCGGACCTGCGAAAATTGAATCAGTAGGAAAAAATGCACATCTTACTCTGACAGAACCAGCCTCATCAAGTACTCCCAATAGCACAAACGCTTCAACAAGTGACATAGCGATACCAGAAACATCTTCTCAATCTTCTGTTATCTATGAAGAGCATAGAGCATGGCAAATTGCATCAGACGCAACGGGTAATATGTTGCTCTTCTGGGACGGAACTGGTGGATTGCCGTCTGGTTGGACATGTGTCTCTTGTGTTTCAGGTGATCCGTTTTTCCAAAAGTTTATCATGGGAAGTTCTACATATAATGCTGCCACGGGTACCGCCTCACACACCCCGACAGCAAGCGGATCGTATCTTGCTTCATCTGGATCTGCGGTAGAAAACTTTTCTGGTAGTACAATAAGTGTGACCGCTCACACACATTCCTTTACACCCACGGTCGCATCTGCGTCAAATTTACCGAGCTACCGTCAGTTAAAAGTTATTCAATACACCGCAAGCGCGGGAGAACCAGCGAGTATCCCTACGGGTGCAATTGGAATGTTTGATGGTGCGCTCCCTTCAGGGTGGACAGCATATACTGCCCAAAATGGGTATTATATTCGAGGTGAAAATACTCCGGGGACCACAGGCGGTTCAAACACCCATACGCACAGTGTTACCGGCACATCAGGAACGGCGGGTGGATCAACGGTGGGTAATCGCGGTGGCGGCACACAAGCAAATGGTGCTCCCGCAGGGCATACACACACCATAAGTACTACAACACTTTCCGTAAGCAATGAGCCTCCATATCGAGAAGTTGTACTTGCAAAATTGAACGCAACATCCTCACCACAAAATGATCTCATTACCATGTGGACTGATAGTGTCCCCACGAGTTGGATTGATGTTTCAACAAATGGCTCATCCGCGTTTAGTCGAAAGATACTTAAAGTCGCATCAGGATACGGAGCGACGGGTGGGTCGGTTACGCACAACCATGCAAATATTTCAAATATAATTTCGTCGGGTTCAAGTGGTACGCTCGTCTCGGGCAGAACAGGGTCCGCGGGGTCTTCCTTCACACACACGCACTCCGTGAGCGTTTCTAATTTTAGTGTAAGTAATAATCTTCCTCCAACGATAACGGTGATCATAGGTAAACGACAGGGCGATAATCCTCTTTTTGCGCAACAGTCATATCGCTGGTACGCAAATACCAATGCGCAAACACCTACCGATCCATGGCCAGCAGGCGCAACTAATATCGTAGAAGCAGAGCCAATTACTGCCACATCCACTCCTCTTAAATTTGGTGATATCGCGCGCCTGCGCATGAATGTATCGGTTGCAAATGCGACAGCAACCATTGCGAGTACATCAGTTAAATTACAGTACGCATCTACTACGGGCACGTGCGCGTCGGCTTCTGTATGGAATTATGTTGGATCCGCGACAAGTTCAGCGATATGGAAGGGGTACAATAATTCACTTGTTTCAGATCATGGAACATTAAGTACCACAACGCTCGCAACTTCTACGGTATTAGAATCATATGAGGAAAATGGTTATTCAGCGCTTATACCAAATCAAATTCGTGTAGGAAAGGTAGGTGAATGGGATTTTGTTTTGCAACAAAACGGTGCGTATCCAGGTGCGACATACTGCTTTAGACTTGTGACTGCAAATGGAAGTCCTTTCAATTCGTACATAACGTACCCGACATTGCTAACGAATCGCGCGCCAGTGTCACCAACCGTATCAAAGCTCTTTGATAATGAAAAAATTGCATCAACAACACCATGGTTTGAGTTTGTATCAACCGATCCTGAGTCACAGGATATCACCTACCAGATACAGATTGATAATGATTATGATTTCTCATCTACGGTGAGTGATCATAATTCTGCAAGTAACGGCACACTTTTTGAAAACCTCATCACCCCATCAGATAAAGACCCGTTCACCTCAGGACAACTCATACGATATAAGTCAAATACGACTTTGACCAACGGGGTGACTTACTGGATACGTGTACGTGGGAAAGATCCAAGTGGTTCCAATGTGTGGGGTGATTGGTCAGCAGCACGTAGTTTTACCATAGATACTTCACTCACGGTATCTGCGTGGCATCAGACCACAAGAGAACAATTTTCTACAGACACACTTTCAGGAGTGACCGCGGTTATTTCCAATCAGGTTCAATTGATTTCTGGATCAACAACGGGAAGCATGGTGACTAGTGCGATTCGTTTTAATGATGGTAGTAAAGGTAACGCGTGGGATTCGCTTTCGTGGAGCGATACTGAGACTGTGGGAGATATAAAGTATCATATTGAGTACTACAATGGTTCTGCGTGGCAACAAATTTCAGACTCCGTCCTTTCAGGAAATGTCACGGGATTTGATACGTCACCAGTATCACTACTTGGTCTCGATACAGGTACCTACGGTACAATTCGTATTGTTGCTGATTTTACAGATAGTGGTGGTTCGCCCTCACTGCAAGACGTGACCGTAAGTTGGGGTTATCGAGTGAGTACCCCCGAGACACCAAAACCATTTGCAAATGAGAAAGTTGGTACCACAACACCAAGTTTTCAATTCAGCGCAAGTGACCCGCAAGGTGATAGTCTCACGTATCAAATTTCATGGTCTACGAGCAATCTCTTTACATCCTCCACAACACGTACTTCAGATGCGCACGCGGGATTTGTAAATATAAATCAAGGAGGTGATCTTGACCCTTTTAATACGGGTAACAGTATACGATTTACGGTGCAGTCAAGTGACACATTGACCAATAACACAACCTACTGGTGGCGTGTCCGCGCAAAAGATCCCGCAGGAAGTAACGCGTGGTCACTCTGGTCAAGTGCGCAAAGTTTTACGGTTGATACGACGGTCATTGTTTCGACATGGTTCCAGACGACACAACAACAATTTGCAACCAATATACTTTCAGGTACAAAAGCACTTTCGAGCAATGTACTCGCGGTGGCTACAACCGCATCTGAAGCAATGGTAGTGTACGGTGAAGGTGTCCAAACTGAACCAAAATATCGCACGTGGGATGGTAGTGCGTGGAGTAGTCAGGGGTCACTT
>DASUDI010000008.1:0-23828 GCA_036275695.1 Minisyncoccota bacterium
CAACACACTCCTTCTGAACATCATCGGCGACCACATAACTAATCGTGTGCGTCACCGGGTCAAAAAATCCTTTTATGTTGAGTGCTGAATCACCGTGCTTCATATCCAAGCCATTATTATTTATTCCACGGCATGCGCGCAAGAAGCACGGACATGCCACACCATCCCGTGAGTCCCGCAATAAGTAATCCGAACGCGACAAACGCGCCAAGATACGTAAAAGGATATGCGACGGTCGCGCCGAGTAGGTACCCCGCAAGAATAAGCGTGCTTGCCGCAATAAACACCTGCCGCATCAGTGGTATGCGTACAGCTCCCGCGCGTACAGGAAACTGCGCACCTTCCCACGCAAGCATCCCTCCCTCTACGTTTATTAATTCAGCTGTTACTCCGAGATTCGTTAATTTTTCGATAGCCTGTGCGCTACGTTTCCCGCTACGGCAATGTATAAATATCGTCTTTTTTTCAGAAAATTCGTTTACTCTTTTTTCAATCTCATCGAGCGGAACGCTTCGCACGCCCTCGATATGCTTATCTTTATATTCAATAGGTGTACATACGTTAATGAAGTCAATAGTATCGTTACCCCTCTCAACATCCAACACCTCTTTAAAGGCCTCAACTGAAATTGTTTTCATATTTCTATTTCGTACTAACTTTTAATAAGTCCAAGGAGGGCACTAAAAAGGCTCTCGTCCTTAACACCTCGCGTGCTGAGTATATGGGTGCGCAGAAATGTCTCTACAAATTGCTCACGAAGTCCCGCGAATGAACGTGCCGCGGATTGGAGCGTGGCACTCGCGCGCGCGCAATCGGGATCTTCACGCCCCAACTCAGATTTTACTGACGCAAGTTGCCCCTCTAAACGACTAATGTGGTCGATAATTTTTTTTCGTGATTCATGCATACGTTCCGATTATAGCATACCCCCTATGGTATGTACAGTGCAGACATAGTATCCTCATTTTTTGCGATGGAGATGTTTGGGTATCATTCCGCGCAGCGGATCTATTTCCCAAGTTTTGCGTTTATTTTTTGCACAAGATCACTCAGGCTTATTTGTGTCTTTACTACATACTCATCCCCGCCCGCATCCATAACTTCTGCCATCTTTTCAAAGTCATCGAGTGCGGTCATGATGATTACCTTTATATCCTTTCCCCACTCAGTTTTTTTGAGGGTACGAAGCACTTCAAGTCCGTCTATCTTTGGTAGCGATATATCAAGGAGTATGAGTGCGGGCGATTCATCTTTTGCTTTTTGCAAACCCTCTTCTCCATCGTATGCCTGTATGATGGTGAAATCCTCATATCCGAGCGCTGAGGCAAGTGCGTCTTGAAGGTCATGCTCATCTTCTACAATAAGAATTGTGTTCTGTGTACTCATACTTATGAATGTTATATGTATCGTATATACCGTAAGTGTATCATACCTATACCGGTAGCATGACCACAAACGTAGTGCCCTGCCCCACCACCGACTCAAAGCGAACATCGCCTCCAAGTACGCGCACCGCCTCACGTACCACATACAAACCAAGTCCCGTGCCCTCGATTGATTGCTTTTTTGCATTTGAGGCGCGGAATAATTTTGTAAAAAGCATTTCTTGTTCCTCATCGGGAATACCAATACCTGTATCCGTAATACGTATATGTATTTCGCGATTGACTACTTCTGCTACAACACGCACCTCACCGTTTTTACTACTGTACTTCACCGCATTCCCCACAAGATTACTCACAACCATGTGCAGTAACTGTGTATCTGACATAATATCTTCGGGCGCGCGATCCAACACAATCTGAATCGTGACGCCCTTGGTGGTTGCGAGCGCGATATATTCATCCTGTATACTCCGCAAAAATGAGGCGAGATCTATCTGTGTATATTCTGGTACAAGTGTTCCAAGTTCGAGTTTTGACACATTGAGGAAATCATTGATGAGCATTTCCATGCGAGCTAGGTTTCGCTCAATTTTTTCTATGTATGAAGATTGAAGTGCTTCAGACTGATTCTCGTGTGCCGATGTAAGTAACTCCACATTCCACTTCATTGCTGAAATGGGGGTTCGTAACTGATGTGACGCGAGCGACACAAATTCTGTTTTTGCTTTATCAATTTTCTTTTGTTGCGTAATATCAACAAGCGTGAGAAGTCCCATACGCCTCCCTTTTGCATTACGAAATGGAAACAATGAAAGCAGTGCCCATCGCTCAATCTTATCAGGCCTTTGGATACACACCTCAACTTCATTAACAGGTTTATCCTTTTTAAAATATTCTGGTATCAGTGAATTTTTTTGCGTATCTTCACTTGTGCTGAGGAACGAAAAAACATCAATCCCTTCAAGTGCGTCAAGTTCTACATGGAAAAAACGCGCGGCCGCGATATTCATAGAATCAATCTCCGCGCGCTCATTGATAACAAGGTACGGAACAGGGCTGTTGCGGTATAATTCTGAAAAAAGATCCTGAGATTCTACGAGCATATTTCGGGTCATGCCACGCGCCATTGCTCTCGCACTCTCAAATACTCGATATGACTGGTAGGTAAGCGCGGAAATAAGCGTGACGGAAAATAACGTGAGTCCTAGTACTACATATTCATGATATCTATCAGATATCTCATAAGTGTCATGGAAGTAAATTACAATTGCCGTTAGGGTCACAAACACAGAAACTGCTACCACAATTGCTCTTATGTTTGTCTTGATAGTCGCCATCTCCTCTATCATATCAAACAAGCACGGTGGCGCGATGAGTGTCCGTACATATCTGTATATTTTCCACACGCGTCCTCGGCGCACATAGAAAATGTTGCTATACTCGCATGCATGGAAAAGATACGCGTACGCCGTGGAAAATCACGCGCCGGCATTGGACTCTTCGCAACCGATACTTTTTTACGTGGTGAATGTGTTATTGAGTATACCGGAGAACACATCACCCATGAAGAAGCGGACAAGCGGGGCGGTAAATATCTCTTTATTCTCGATAAAAAAACTGTAGTAGATGGAAAGGGTCGTGAGAATCTCGGAAGGTACATAAACCATTCATGCAAACCAAACGCGGAAGCCGAGGTCGATGAAGATATGCAAAAAATCTATATAAAAGCAAAGCGAAAAATTGCTATTGGTGAGGAGATTACCTATGATTATGGAAAAGAATATTGGAAAGAGTACATTAAACCGAAAGGGTGCATGTGCGATGCCTGTATTATCTCACGAGCGTGATATGAATTAAAAAAAGCCCGATGACCGTAGGTCATCGGGCTTTTTTACACATCACACGCATCACATTACTTTTGCAATACGCGCCATTTCACCCATTTCATCAGTATGTACCACCCGCACCTCGACCTGAGAATGAGACGCACTTATACTACCCGCTCGTGATCCAAGACTTTCATTTTTTGTCCCATCTATATGCACACCGAGGTATTCAAAACGTTCGGTAAGTAGAGCGCGCACCTCTGGATTACGCTCAGGTGCGGTCGCAGTAAGTATGAGCATATCAATTCCTCCAAGTAAGGCAGTGTAAGCCCCAATTGCCTTCCGTATACCCTCAACATACATGGAAACACCGAGTATACCGCGCACATCCCCGCGAGCGCGACGATCGAGCGCGACACGGAGGTCGCTACTTCCGAGCAATCCTTTGAGTCCACTCTCGTCATTGATAATATGTTCAACTGCCCTCACATCACCTCCGTGTCGCGCTATCATATAAAATACTGCCGCCACATCGATATCAGCACCGCGTGTTCCCATCATGAGACCGCTCGTAGGAGCAAAGCCCATAGTCGTATCTATACTCTTTCCGTGTTTAAGCGCGGTAACACTCACCCCACTTCCCACATGACACACAATCGCGCGCTCAGGCATCGCCCCCCGCTCATCAGTGACACGCCTCATAACAGACGCCACTGAAAGTCCATGGTATCCAAATCGGTACATATCAAATTGCTGCACTTCGGCGCGGGGTATGCTGTACTGCCGCGCGCGTTCGGTTATTGTCGCGTGAAATGCGCTATCAGACACACCAAGTACGCGGGTGTGCGGGAGCAATGCCTGTACTCGTTCAATCTCCTCAATTTGATGGGGTATATGAAGTGGTGCAAACACCGCAACTTCGCGAAGATGCGTCATATATGTTCCCTCAATAACGCGATTGGTGGTGAAAAAGGTCCCTGGCGCAACAATGCGCACCCCTACACGCGTGATGTCTTCACAGCGACTGATGCATCCTCTTGCCACGGCGAGCGCGCACGTTTCCGCGAGCGCGTCATGGTAGTGTATTGCCGTTGATGACTCGCACACATTTCGCTCCGAACCCACCGAAATGCACTTACCAAAACCATCTTTCGTCTGTTCATAAGAAACCGAAAAAACTTCTCTGCCATTCTGATAGAGGGCATACTTTTTAGATGAACTGCCTGGATTTATGATGAGCGTGGTGTCCATACCCAATTTGTTATTTCGTCAGGATCAGTACCATATTCAATTGCGTACGCGCGATGATCATTCAGTTTATTTGTATATTTTAACACAAGTGCGTCACGCTCTTCTACGGTAATAAGACCTTCACGTTCAGCCACAACAAACGCCTCCATCGCTAAACTGAAACGATCGGTTTTATTACGCACAAACATGTCAAAAGGAGTAGTTGTAGACCCCTGTTCATTATAGCCATGTACCGTGAATCGACTCGTATTAAAACCGTAGTCAAAAAGCATTTGCTTAATGGTCTGTGGGTACCCATGAAAATTAACCACCACATGTTTATCTTCCGTAAAGTAATACGCCATATCATGAGGCAATACACGACATTTTGTATCTCCCACACCAAGCGCTGAGAGTGCCACAATATTTACAAAACGCATGCGCATCGCTGGTATCTCGGAACGCACTACCGTAATAGCAGCAAGTGTCTCTTTGGTGAGATAGTCACCCACCGCGCAAAAAACCACATGCGGATTATCCTCTGACGCAAAATCCCACACCGAGAGACCTTCTTCAACGTCTTTCAGAGCCTCTTCCTGAGTACGCCAACAGGGAACAGGGCGTTTTTCGAGCACGATAAGGTTTATTTCATTTTTTGATATGAGCATACGCTCCATACACGCAAGCGCGGTATTCATATCGGTCGGGAAATATACGTTCACAAAACATCCCTGTCGCTGAAGCATATCATCAATAAATCCTGGGTTCTGATGTGAAAATCCATTATGTTCTTGTCGCCATGAACCTGAGGTAAGAATATAGTTGAGAGATGCGACATCACCGCGCCATGACACCTCACGCGCCACATGTAAAAACTTGGCATATTGATCCGCCATACTCCCCACAATGGGCATAAAAGCCTCGTAGGAAGCAAATACCGCGTGCCGTCCCGTCAGTACGTACCCCTGCATCAATCCTTGCAAACTATGCTCTGAGAGCATTTCAATAACACGCCCATCATGAGCCATATCTTTATCCCACGGTTGGTTGGGAAGCATCCATACGCGTTTTGTTGTCGCAAATACCGCGTCTAATTTATTGGAGTATGTTTCATCGGGAGAAAAAATGCGCATATTTCTAAATGAATCATTCAGCGCGATAACTTCACGAAGGTACGCACCTAAGGCCTCCATGCTACTCGCGCCATCACTCTCACTCCCCACCGAACGACACGTTCCCTCATGGCAAAATGTGGTGATATCAGGGAGAATAAGTGGCTTGTAGTACGGGTCTCCACCTGTGGTGTGTTGGTTACTTCCCATGCGACGATGTGGCGCCGGTACGAGTGCCTCAATATCTTCATGAAACGATTTTCCATTATAGAGTTCAGAAAAATTATATGAGCGGAGCCATGTTTCAAGTGCTTCACGTGATGCAACATTCGTTCGCGCATCGTCAGCAATAACCTGGTGCGCGTAATGATTATCTTCAATGCGCTTACCGTGTAGTTCTTTAATACTTCCCCACCCCTTGGGAGATCTGAAAATAATCATAGGGAATGGTTCATAGGTTACCTCGTTGCACGCGCGGGCGTTTCGTTGAATATCTCGAATGCGTTCAATTGCAACATCAAGCACCTCACTCATACGTGCGTGAGGATCTGCTTCCGTATACACATCAACAATATGTGGTTCGTATCCGTACCCCTTAAAAAGATGCACGAGTTCTTCGTCGCTCATGCGACCCATAATCGTTGGGCCTGATATTTTATATCCATTGAGGTGAAGTATTGGTAACACGGCACCGCTCGTACGTGGATCTACAAACTTTGCGAGGTGCCATGCGGTAGCCGTGGGACCTGTCTCTGCCTCGCCATCACCCACCACACACGTCACGATGAGATCAGGGTTATCGAGAATGGCACCATACGAAGTAGAGAGTGCGTATCCGAGTTCTCCTCCTTCAAGAATAACTCCCGGCGCGCCTGGATTGCTATGACTTGGAAAACCATACGGCCAACTAAACTGCTTTGCCATGTACGCAATACCGCTACTATTTCTGGGCACCTGCTCATAGTACGCACTCAGAGTTCCTTCAAGGAAAAGGTTTGCTTGTATTGCGGGAAAACCATGCCCCGGTCCAAGCACAAACATCATTTCAATATCATGCGCCTTAATGGCTCGGTTGAGGTGCGCGTATACAAAATTAACACCAGGACAGGTACCCCAGTGCCCCAAAAGACGTTCTTTAATGTGCTCTGGCTGTAATGGCGCATCGAGTAAAAAATTATCTTTAAGATATATCTGGACGGCCGAAAGATAGTTTGCTGCGCGAATGTAGCGTTCTAAATGATTATGCATGTGAGTATTGTATCGTGTTTGATAAAAATTAAATGCCACTTCCCCACACGTACGCACGCACACATCAGTCACGCTCGACATATGGTACATTCTCCACTATCATGCGCGTATGAATATAAATGACTTACGCACATTACGTGACAC
The DNA here is from genome assembly GCA_036275695.1 of Minisyncoccota bacterium. Classification (GTDB taxonomy): domain Bacteria; phylum Patescibacteriota; class Minisyncoccia; order Phycocordibacterales; family UBA918; genus Damh-18. The sequence continues at coordinate 6,946 of DASUDI010000008.1, forward strand.
CGCCATCTTTGCAGCGCGACAGGCAGGTACCTCAATTATGCAACTTTACGACATTACTGACTTTGAAACAAAATCTGACGGAAGTCCCGTCACCGTCGCTGACTGCGCCGCACACGACATTATCCATGCCATACTCAAAAAAACACACATCACCATTCTTTCAGAAGAATCGGACGGAATTTCACTCCCCTATCCTGAGTATTTGTGGATAATTGACCCTATTGATGGAACCAAGGGATTCATCAATAGTACCGGTGATTTTGCGATTATGATTGGGCTTATCAAACAGGGCGTGCCTATCCTTGGTGTAGTCTACGCACCCGCGCGCGACTCACTCTACTACGCACTCCGTGGTGAAGGAGCGTACGTCGTGCATAACGGTATCACAAAAAAGCTTTTGCTATCCGAGTACACTCACACACCGTTACGCTTTGTGTGTAGCAGCAATCACTACAACATGCACATGGAATATGTGCGAGAAAAATTGGGCGCCATTAAGGTTCCTATGGGTGGCATCGGCATCAAAACAACGTTCATCACTGAAAATAAGGGGGATTTTTTCTTCACCGGAGCATCACTCGGCGAATGGGATGTGTGCGCTCCCCACTGTATCCTTGAGGAAGCAGGTGGAACTGTAACTGACTGTTACGGAAAACCACTCATCTATGGAAATCCAGACCACCGCATTGCATCGGGTGCGATATTTTCACACCCTGCCTGTCATACTGACATACAAAACGCCATCCACCATGCCTATGAAGAATCTACAAAACAGGTATTTCGGTAATTTTTAGTTCTCCGCTTGTCGCGTCAGCCCATCGAATAACCTGTGGGCGAATACGAAACATGACAAAATCATCAGCATCTTCCACATAATATCGTGAGGTATTTTTAAGTTTAAAGTCCGCATACACCGACTCCTGCTCAGCCTCACTTAATTCCTCAGCAACACCGCGTATATCCACCACCTTAAGCGGGTCGAGTCTTTCCTCAACAACCGAGAGTGATATGTGGGGTTGTCGTTTTGCTTGGGTGTATTTTGCAAACGCTTTCCGCGTTCCAAAATAAACATTGAAATGCTCATCAACCATGTAGAGCATGAGCGAGGTAACCGGCTTATCTTCTGCGTCAAGAAACGCAAATACTGCTTTCCGGTGCGTATCAAGAAAATTATGAACTTCTACTTTGAGCGCGGTTTCTTCAGTATGAGACATGAATGATTGATTTATTATGGGCTAAATTCACACTACACTTCCGGCGTAGTTGTGGCACTATCTGAATCTGGTGATGCCTCACCATTTTCATGAGCCGCCTCTGACTGCGTTGTTGTCGCTGTTGAGGTGGCGGTAGCATCGGTTGCTATGGTTGAACTCGCACTCTCACCACTCACCGTCTCTTGTGTGCTCTGGTTATCAGTGGGAACCAATCCACCATTTACCTGATTTTGAAACTCAGTAGGAACTGTTTGTACCATACCAGTACCACCTGATTCTCGTTGTGATTGATTTGATAATTCAATGGCCTGATTCACGTCTATTACACCCGTATCCATGCGCCCGAGAAAAATTGCGCCAATAATAACTAACACACCCACGACCAAAAACATAAGCACGAACCCACTCCCTTTTCGCAACCGAGATGCGGGCACGGCCCCCTCTTCAAGAATACTCTGTTTCCGTCGTTGTGTACTTGCTTTTTTGGGCAACACCACAACATCGCCCTCATTGACTTTTTTTCGTGGCATAATTTGTTTGTAGTATACCACCGATATACCTCTTTGTGGTATACATCTGTATGCTATACTGTGCACATGAAAGCACTCGGTATCGCACTATTACTTTTTGTGGGACTCCTCCTCCTCAACGCCCTTATTTCATAGCATTGCACTTGCTCATTTGTGTCACATGTGGTACATTTGCAGGGTATTCGGAGAGAGCATCACTCTCTTTTATTGCTACTCTACGCAGTACAGACCAACGTGTTTTGGGTGTTCAGGCAGAGTACAGGAATAACGTCAATACATTACATTAGCTTTAAAAAACCTTGAAATCAGATACTGTACGCATTAACCAATCCATTCGCGCGAAAGAACTTCGTGTTATTGGTGTAAACGGAGAAAACCATGGTGTTATCTCGCGTGACGAAGCACTCCGTCTTGCGAGCGAGGCAGAACTTGACCTCATCGAAATATCACCTACGGCACAACCACCCGTGGCAAAAGTAATGGATTATGGTAAATACCAGTACGAATTGAAGAAGAAGGCAAAAGAAGTTAAAGCAAAGTCACACGTTACCGAAACTAAGAGTGTACAGGTGAAAATCGGCACCGGAGATCACGACCTCACCCTCAAAGCTAAACGCGTCGCGGAATGGCTTCAAGAAGGTCACCGTGTAAAAATAGACCTGTTTCTCTGGGGACGCTACAAATATATGGAGGAAGGGTTTCTTAAGGAACGACTTATGCGATTCTTAAAAATCATACCGACAGAGTATAAAATAGCCGAAGACATTAAAAAAAGTCCCAAAGGTTTCAGTGCCACCCTTGAGCGCGTATCTCCCAAAGGTGGCAAGTAGTTTCAATCATACGCACTAGCAAAACTGTATTATGAAAACAAATAAATCATTCACCAAACGCATTAAGGTAACCAAAAACGGAAAACTTAAAGTGCGAAAAGCGGGTCAAAACCACTTTAACGCAAAGCAGTCTGGAACACAGCGACAGAACCGCAAGCGTATGCATTCACTTACGCTTTCAAAGCGAGTGACCCGTCGTTTCCTTCCGGGAATGGGAGCATAATTACCATCATTTAGTACGACTATCTATTATGGCACGAGTAAAAGGAGGAGTATCAGCGCTAAAACGTCGCCGAAAAATACTCTCACAAACAAAAGGATATATATTTGGACGCTCAAAAAAGAAGCGGCAAGCGATAGAAGCAATTCATCACGCACACCTTCATGCGTTCGCACACCGCAAGGATAAAAAGAATGATTTTCGACGTCTTTGGACAACGCGCCTTAACGCAGCTCTCAAAAGTGCGGGACTCACATACAGTGTATTCATGCACGATCTCAAAGAGAAAAACATTCTCCTCAACCGTAAAATGCTTTCTGAGATTGCCGATAAGCGACCAGAAGCATTTGCTCGCTTCCTCACTAAGGTGAAGTAAGGATTTTAACATGTGCTCACGGCACACTAAGAAAGCCTCGATGACCTTCGGTCATCGAGGCTTTCTTATTTCCATACATCCCCTCTAAAAATCAATCTCAACGCGCTCACCAAGCGCAGGTGCCTCAGCCCGTAACCCCAAGTAATCACGGAGGCGCTGCACCAAAAAAAGTGACGCGCGTTCTTCACCCATCGCGACAAACACGCGCTTTGCCTGCTCCCCTCCCCTTGCCACAAAATCGACCAATTGGTCACGGTCAGCGTGACCCGAATACCCCTGAATGCGAGCAACTTTCGCCTTCACCTTTACATCAGAATCAAGTATACGAACTTTTTTTGCTCCATCATGAAGGATGCGTCCAATACTTCCTACCGCCTGATAACCCACGAGAAGGAGTGTGGTTTTGGGATCATCAAGATAGAGACGCTCGTGCTCAAGTATTCGCCCTCCATGACTCATGCCTGACCCCGCAATAATGATTTTTGGTCCCGAAATGTGGGCAATTTCATGTGAATCTTTTACTCGCTCTGTGAATGAAAGTTTGGGAAAATCAAAAATATCATCTCCTTCTCGTATTTGTCTTTGAACACTTTCTTTAAGATAAGATATGTGGGTGCGATAAAGTTCGGTTACCCGTATCGCAAGAGGTGAGTCGAGAAACACGGGGATTGGAGACACAACACCCGCCTCAAAAAAATTATTAATTTCAAAAAGCATGGCTTGCGTGCGCTCGAGTGAAAACGCAGGTATGATGAGTGTTCCCTTTTTACGAATCGTATCCTCAATGTACGATCTGAGGATGTCACTCCTATCCTCAACATCTTCATGCTTTCTATCGCCATACACACTCTCCATGAGGAGGTACTCATACCCTTCCACGATCTCTGGAGGATTGAGGAGGGGTTGCGGTACATTGCCAATATCTCCTGTAAAAAGAAACTTCTTCCCCTTTCGCTCTATGGTTATCATGGCAGAACCAAGAATGTGCCCCGCATCAGTAAAGGTAACATTCATATCGCCCGCAACGGTGAAGGTTTCGTGGTATGCGTGTGCCTTCCACAGTGCGAACGTATGGTCAATATCCTTTTCTTCAAAACACCGTGGCGTACCATACTTCTCAGACTCATACACCATAACCTTGTACGCATCACGGAGCATGAGGTTCGCAAGGTCACGTGTTGCAAGCGTTGAGTGAATAGTTCCTGTAAATCCTTCGCGCACCAAACGCGGAATACGCCCAATATGGTCGGCATGTGCGTGCGTAACTAAGAGCGTATCTACGTCGCGGGGGTCATACGCAAACGCGTCACAGTTTGATTCCATCGCAAATCGATCACCTTGTATAAGTCCACAGTCTATAAGCGTCCACGCATCTTCTGTCTCAAGCAAAAAATTTGCACCTGTTACCGCTCCCGTTCCTCCATAAAATGATATATGCGCCATGTAATTTCAATATGATGTATCCTCTATACGATACCACAAGTTATATCTGTGTGGCGCAGACCCTATACACACAAAAAAACGTGCTCGCGCACGTTTACTTGGTCGAGCAACGGATGCATGTCTCCTGAATCGGTGTTCAGGTGGGTGTTTTTTCCAAACACATTTGAAATCTCGTCGCGTCGAGTTCTCAGCAGTGCTCATGACTACAAACTCCCTTGATATGCATTAAGCAGAAACATGCTATTACCGTTGCTCTAGGTAAAAGTATACCAGAAAAGCGCGAGCCGTATACGGCTCGCGCTTTTTACCTGTGCACAACGATACTATTCTTTTACGCCATCAAGGTCAATATCGTACATAATCCGCTCCTGCGCGGTCGTGTACCGCATAATTTCATCCTCAGTAAACCAAATAGCAATCTCTCGCTCAGCCTCCTCAGGTGATTCTGAACAGTGAATGAGATTGCGTACCGCACGATTCTCATACGAAGAGTGTCCATATGAATCAAGGGTGTAGTCACCACGAATGGTGCCCACGTCTGAAGTTGAGGGCTCTGTCGTTCCTACAAGTTTAGTAACAACTGCCACCGCCTGATTTCCTTCGAGCACCATCGCCACTACGGGAGCCGCTGTCATGTAGTGCACAATAGTGCGAATAATATCCTTGCCGTACTCAATTGGTTCTTTATCAACGGTAAGTCCTTGCGCCTTCAAATCCTCCACAATGCGTGTTCCCTTTTTTAGAAACCATGCTTCATCCTTATTGTAATGCTTTTGAAGATCTGCCTCCGCGGGCACGAGCATCTTGATTGCAGTAAATTTTAGTCCAACGCGCTCAAAGCGGCCGATAACGTCACCCATGAGCGAGCGCTGAACGGTGTCTGGTTTAAGAATAACAAATGTTCGTTCTTGATGCGGTTTCTTTTGCATAATACCTATGAAAATGGCTTAATTGCTATAATTATGCGGGAAGTATACCTGCATAATGCTTTTATTTCAAGCAAACTATGCGCATCTCGCACATCGCCCGTTATTCATCATTCCCGCGTCATAATCTCAGGACCCTTTTCGGTGATTGCAACAGTGTGTTCAAAGTGCGCGCTTCGAGAACCGTCAACGGTAAAAACACTGTACCCATCACCCTCATCATCAAAAATAACGTCCTTGTCACCTACATTTACAATGGGCTCTATCGCAAACACATTCCCCACGCGAATTACAGGACCCTTGCCACGCTTTCCGAAATTTGGAATCTGGGGATCTTCATGTACCGCATGGCCTACGCCATGCCCACACAGCACTTCGACAATACTAAATCCATGTGACTCGACATATGTTTGAATGGCGTACCCAATATCACCAATATGGTTGCCCGGCTTTGCCTCTGCAATACCTCGCCTTAACGCCTCCTTGGTAACCTCCATAAGTTTCTGCGAGGTAGGGTCAGTCGCACCTCCCACAGGAACCGTAATACCCGAATCGACAATCATCCCCTCACACCCAATAGACATATCGAGGTTGATAATATCTCCCTCTTTAAGGATTTCGTCCGCTCGTGGTACACCATGTTGCACCGTACTATTGACTGACGTACAGAGCGCGGCGGGATATGGAAAGTCCGCAAAACGCGGGTGATATCCGAGGAGTACTGGTTCAACACCAAACTTCTCTACTAATTCAAGGGCTCTATCGTTTATGTCCTCAGTGCTCATGCCTGGCTTTAATTCCTCGGCAAGTGTTCGTAAAATCTGAGCGAGTATGCGCCCACCCTTTCGTAGTCGTGTGATTTCTTCGGAAGTTTTAATATATGCCATACATGTATATAGTTACCGCACACCGAGTGTTTCCATAATACACGCATGCACCACCTCAATAGATTGCGTACCGTCACAATCTATAATCGTTGTATTATTTCTCTCTCGATAATACGAGAGTACAGGCAATGTTTCCTCGCGGTACCATTTAAGTCGTGCTTCAATAGATTCATGCGTGTCATCAGGTCGCGCGCGCGCTATCATGCGTTCACGCACCACCTCTTCCGGAGTTTCAAGATTAATAATGATAAGGTGCTCTCGCTTATAAAACACGAGCGCGCTTTCAAGTACCTGCGCTTCATGCACTGTTCGAGGAAAACCATCCATAAGGATATGACAAGTCGCATCCGCATGGTGGTGAAACGCATCTCCCCATAGCACTACCGATAAAAAAAGTGGTTGAAGCACTCCGGTATTGAGCGTCTTATGCACCTCATTCTCGGTATACCCCTCCTGTTTTGCTGAAAGCGCTCTAAAACGTCGGCCAGTTTGGATATCAATGATTTTACGCGCAGGCTCCAATTCACGGAGTTTGTGGTCAAGTAACTCAATCTGTGTACCCTTTCCACTTCCCTGTGGACCAATGAATATGATAGTTAGCGGATTATTTGTTTTTTGCATGAGTGACTTGTGTGATTATCTTTTCTACTATTTCCTCCATATCCTGTTTTGCCTTTTCAAGACATCCTTCATGATTATACACGATATAATCTGCAATATCCTTATGCGCCACTTCTTCTTGATAGCGACAGTACCGAAGTTTAATTTCTTCTTCACTCATAGGCGCGCGCTTCAGGGCGCGCGCCTTAAGAACACTCCAATCTCCTGCGTCTATATAGATAATAGTTCGATGCTCTTTCGGAATACGTTGTATAAGTTGTAGGACACCCTGTATTTCAATCTCACACAAGACAATGTCTCCACGTACTAAACGATTAGTCAGTTCTGTATGTAATGTCCCATACAAATTTCCACTATATTCAGCCCACTCAATAAAATCACCCTGAGCAATTTTGCGTTCAAAAACCTCTTTCGATAGAAAGTGGTACTGGACACCGTCCACTTCATGTGGCCTTGCTTCGCGCGTCGTACAGGAAACAGTGTGTACTAACTCGGGAAACGTTCCTTGTACATGGCGTGTCAGTGTACCTTTTCCGCTTCCTGATGGAGCCATCATGAGTATGAGATGTCCCGTAATCCTTGAATTATGCATGATGGCATAAGCCTATCAGTTTTTTATTATACTGCAAGAAATGCTACAATGCGACCATGTACCGAAAACACATCATTACACTATCAGGAAAACCTGGAAGTGGAAAATCCTCAACCGCTGACCGCATCGCTGAATTGCTTGGCTATACGCGATACTCTTCAGGTGAAACTGTACGTGAGTACATAAAAAAGCACAACCTAACTCTCGCCTCATTCAACGCACTTGCAGAAAAACAACCAGAGTTTGACCACAAAATTGATGAGGAGCTACGAAAACTTCGTGACCACAATGACATCGTCATAGACGCGCGTCTTGGCTTCTATTGGATACCTGAATCATTTAAGGTCTTCCTCGACCTTGATAGTGACGTCGCCATAGCACGAATATTTAGAGACGCCAACATGAACACGCTTCGCAGTGACGCAGGAGAGGGTGGTGTTGATATGGGTAACGTCATGGACCAAATTACCGCGCGTATGCAGAGTGAGCGCACACGTTTTAAAACACTTTACGGTGTAAACCCCTACAGCATTGAACATTTTGACCTTGTTATTGACACCTCACGACACAGTCCTCAAACCGTAGCACTCACTATTTTTGACACCTACCAAAAATGGCTTGTGTCATCAAGCTGGAAACAAGTAGTCAGTAAAGTACCTTCTGGATTTTCATTCAGGAATTAACATAATGGCCACACGCTACGCGTGTGGCCATTATGTTTCCTATACAGGCGCGCCGTTTCAGTCTTTTTAATACTGTCGCATTGAGACCTGAGAATCAATTCTCCGCACGAGATCAATTACCACCGAAACCGCTATGAGGAGCGCTGTACCTCCGATAGCAAGCGTGGTGACGCCTGTGAGTATCTGCATAACCATAGGGAGCACTGCAACAACTCCGAGAAAGAGCGCTCCTACAAGGGTGAGTCGTGTAATCAATTTACCAAGGTATTCTGAGGTGTGCGTTCCTGGGCGGATACCTGGAATAAACGCGCCATTGCGCTGAAGATTTTTCGACATTGCGTCAGGATCAAAGGTAACCGCGGTATAAAAGAATGTGAACAGCACCACAAACACAAAATATACCATCGCGTACAACTCTTGATTATTGAAGAATGAGGTTACTTTTTCGGTTAGACCAGCAATACCACTCACATTAAAACTTGCGAGAATATTGAGAATCATTTGAGGAAAAAGCAAAATCGAAAGTGCAAAGATGATTGGAATAACCCCCGCCTGGTTGAGTCGGAGCGGAAGATAACTCGTGGTTCCCCCATACGTCTTCCCTCCACGAACCTGTTTTGCGTGCGTAATGGGTACTTGACGTTCAGCTTGTGTCATGACAACCACTCCATAAATAATCGCTACCGCTGCTGCGGTGAACGCAATATAAAGAGGTAACTTTGTAGGATCATAGTTATAGATTAACTGACTTACGGTCTGTGGGAGTGTTGCTACGATACCCGCAAAAATGATGATAGACACCCCATTTCCAATACCATATTCAGTTACTAATTCACCGAGCCACACAAGCAACACGGATCCCGCGACAACAATCACGATATTGAGCATGAACTCAAATGTTGAAAGTCCCGCAATAACGCCTTGTGATTTAAGGAGTGTCAAAAAGCCGAAAGCTTGTAAAATCGCAAGTGGAAGTGTCAGTAAGCGACTATACTGTGTAAATTTCGCACGCCCTGTTTCTCCCTCCTCAGAATACATCGCTTTAAGTTTTGGCGACATAACCGTCATGAGTTGCATGATGATAGAGGCCGTAATGAAAGGACCGACACCGAGCATCACAATAGAAAGATTCGAAAGTCCACCACCTGAGAATATATTGAGCAATCCAAGAAATTGATTATTCTGGAAAAACTGCGCAAGGACCGCGAGGTCCACGCCTGGAATCGGTACCGCGGTTAATCCACGAAACACAATAAGCGCGCCGAGTACGAAAAGTATACGGTCGCGAATTGCCTTTTCGGTCATCATGATTTTCAGTTTTTGTAGAAAGGTATCCATCTGAATAGTAGCGACTGCTACGGAATTATATTGTTAATGACAGTGTCACGGGGTGTATCTCGATACACCGAGTACTCACGTATAGTAGCATATTTCACGTACGTGCGTACTCGTCGGATAAACGCCACCCCTAGGGTGGCGTTTATCGATTTTAGAGTACTGAGCCACCCGCTTTTTCTATCTTCTCCTTCGCTGAGGTAGAGTAGGTACACCCTGAAAGGGTCACCTTCTTTGTAAGTGTTCCTGTTCCAAGAATCTTAATAGGCGCAACCTTACCCTTATGTACTGAAACAATTTTCTTCGCGACTAATGTCTGCGGAGAAACAGTATCACCGTGCACAAACGCGGCTTCAATGACCGTGAGATTTACCACAGTCGATAACACGCGTTCAGCATTCACGGTCTGCGCGCGATTTTTACCATGACCTCGAAGTTTTGGAATACGCTTAATAATGTCACGCATTTCAGGGCGTGGACGACCTCCTGCGCGCGCGGTTTGCCCTTTACCACCAGCACCTGATGTCTTACCACGCTTTCCTCCACGACCGATGCGCTTTGCCACACGGCGCTCTGTCTTTGGTTGTAGTTGATGTAATTGCATAATGTAAATAATGAATGTACTCAGGATTATGCCTTGAGCATTTTAAGTGCCGCTACTGCAGCGCGCGCGTTATTAAGTTTATTCTTGCTTCGTGAAAATATCTTAGCCGTCACATCTTTAACGCCCGCAAGTTCAAGTACGATACGTACAGAACTTCCCGCTACAAGTCCGCGCCCTGGTGAGGGGATAATCTTTACCTCGCTTGACGCAACCTTTGTGTGCACATCATGAGGAATATGGCTATGCTTATTCATTGGCACGGTAATAAGATTTTTTCGTGCATTTCGGACAGCTTTTTCAATAGCGAGCTGTGTATCTCCCGCCTTTCCGATGCCAACACCCACACGACCTTTTTTGTCACCAATAACAATCGCGACACTGAAACTGAAACGACGACCACCTGCCATAACGCGGGTCACGCGACGAATACTGATCATTTTTTGTTCAAACTCTGAACGAGGTCGATCCTCCCGACGACCTCCCCGACGAGCACGTCGTGGATTACGACGATTATCTCCTTCTCCCTCGCGTCGCCCGCGCCCACGACCACGTGGCACGTTCGCAGCGGGTGCATCGGTGGTAGCCTCTGGTGCTACCGATGGAGGGACCGGTGTCCCTTCTATAGCTTCCTGCTGTGTGTTTTTACTCATATCGTATACTTACTACTCAATTAAAATTCCAATCCGTGTGTTCTCGCGCTCTCTGCAAGTGCAACAACCGCGCCCTGGTACTGAAATCCTCCTCGATCAAATACCACCTTAGTTATTCCCTTTGTTTTTGCACCCTCAGCGATAATTTTACCAAGCGCCTCCGCGCGTGCGGTTGCGTTTGCTCCTTTTACCTTTCGTGTATCCGTGCCCAATATCGTAACACCCGCATCATCGTTGATGAGTTGCGCGTACAAAAATCGATTACTTCGAAATACGGCAAGACGGGGGCGTTCCGCGGTTCCGTTTACGCGAGCTCGAATGCGCGCGTGTCGCTGCACTCGTTTGGTTACTTTGTGTGATGTTGTACTCATATCTCAATGTGAAGCGCGCGCTTAGGATGCACCCTTCTTACCTTGCTTGCGAATAATAAACTCTCCTCGATACCGAATTCCCTTGCCCTTATATGGTTCTGGCTTTTTTACCTTTCGAATGTCTGCCGCAAACTGCCCCACCACGTCCTTATCGTACCCCGTAATGGTGATGACATTTTTTTCGGTAGCAATGGTTACACCAGCAGGCGCAACCAATTCAACAGGGTGCGAGAATCCAACTGATAACTTAATCTTATTTCCTCCCTGCGCTTCCGCACGATATCCCACTCCTTCAAGTTCAAGAATTTTGGTAAAACCTTCGGTGACTCCGATAATCATATTACGGAGATGCGCTGCGTACGTACCCCAGAGCGCGCGTGCCGTATTGCTCTCTTTTACTGGAGAAAGGGTAATCGTCTTACCTTCAACTACTACATCTATTTCTGAAGAAATAGGACGTGAGAGTTCACCTTTTGGTCCTTTCACGGTAAGTACACCATTTAAGAATGCCACTTCAACATTTGCTGGTGCTTCAACCGGTTGTTTTCCTAATCGACTCATAATTTATATGCTTACCAAATGATGAATAGTTCTTCGCCACCCATATTCTTGCTTCGCGCTTCTTCGCCAGTGAGAATGCCTGCGGGTGTTGAGAGAACGCGCTTACCCTTACCGTATTTCACGGGAAAGATTTCTGCTACTCCGATGTATAAACGTCGACCTGGTTTTGAAACACGTTTCACCCCATGAATATGATGCTCACCGCGTGTATCGTACTTAAGGGTTACTTCAAGTGTCTTTTTTACCTTCTTGCCGTGCTTTTCAGCGCTCGTGATAAAGCCTGATTCCACAAGCTTATCCGCAATCGCGTGTTTAAGTTTTGAATACGGAATATGTACCGACTTCTTACCCACCATTCCCGCGTTTTTCAACTGAATGATGAAATCTCCGATTGGGTCGTTTACCATGATGATTTCTTTATACCGGGTATATGTCCTTCGTGTGCCGCCTCACGGAAACAGATGCGACACATATCGAAGTCTCGCATGTATCCTCGCTTTCGACCGCATTTAAAGCATCGGCGCACTACACGGCTTTTGAACTTTGGCACTCGAAGAGCGCGCAATAGAATTGATTTTCTTGCCACGTCGTTTTGATTAACTAATATGGTAACGATGAGGATCGTATCGTTGCGAATCAACGACTAATGCCTCTTGACGCACTACTCAAAAAGTCGCATGCCGTCTTTGGTATCTTCTTATACCAATCGATCGGTGCGTCTTATGCTCCCTATGGGAAATACCACGAGAGTAGGCGAATACACGCTACCGGGAGACTATACCAGAATGCCCATGAAGAGTCAATAAACGTGCAGTATCTACGCGTGTTCCGAACAAATATTGTAACCCCAACTAAATTGTTACTGTAATTTGTCCAAATAGTATGGATGACATCATTCGCACGGACTCAGTACCACAGAAAAAACACGCGCCCTTCGGGCGCGTGTTTTAATGTAACAATCAACTCTCCTCAATCAAGGACTACGCGTTTTCTTTTTGGAGTGGTAATCCTATGTGTCGAAGTAATGCTTCAGCATCCTCCTTTGTCTTTGCGGATGTTACGATAGTGACCGCAAAACTAAAGACGTCCCTGATATCTTCATCGGCAGTCTCGGGGAAAATGGTATGTTCTTTGATACCGATAGTGTAATTTCCCATTTCATCAAGCGAAGTAGTTTTGAGTCCACGGAAGTCGCGTGTCTGTGGGAGCGCGAGATGAATAAGTTTATACAGAAAATCCTGCATGCGCTCACCACGTAGTGTTATTTGATACCCGATGACATCACCCTCACGAAGTTTGAATGAGGCAATTGACTGCTTTGCGCGGCGCGGCGCGGGCTTCTGTCCCGTAATAAGCGCGAGACGATCGATAATGAGTGCGATACGTTGCTTATCCTGAACCTTTCCCGTACCCACAGACACCACCACCTTCTGTACGCGTGGTGTTTGCATAACATTAGTGTATCCACGCGCATCCTTGAGCGCGCTATATGTGGACTTTGCGGTTTCTTTCATTGTTTTCATACTAAGATAGTTATGATGGTAACGTATTAAATGTGAGCACCAGAAGGACGCGCAACACGCACCTTCTTTTGAGTATCACCCTCGCCCTCGACCGAATATCCTACACGCACAGGCTTACCTTTTACGATGAGCGCGACATTTGACACATCAATGGGCATTGGTTTTGACACCACCTGTCCCTGTGACCCGCGACGTGTCGCGCGCTTATGGCGCTGTACCATATGTACCCCCTCCACAAGTACCTGCATCTTCTTGGGGAACACACGAGAAATAGTACCTTCCTTACCCTTATCTTTTCCGGCGATAACTTTCACCGTATCTCCTTTTTTGATTTTCATACGATTGTATATGTTATAGCGCTAGACCACTTCTGGTGCGAGTGATACGATTTTCTGATAACCTGCCTCTGCGAGTTCTCGGGGAATAGGACCAAACACACGATTCGCTTTGGGTTCCTTTTTTGCCTTATCGACAAGCACGACCGCGTTGTCATCAAAACTCACGTACGATCCGTCCTTGCGGCGGAACTTCTTTTTTTGACGTACCACGACACCGTACACCACGTCCTTTTTCTTCACAGGCTTGCGTGGTTCTGCTGTTTGTACTGAAAGTACAACCATTTCGCCGAGCTCCGCATAGCGCTTTTTTGAACCTCCGAGTATTTTGAATACGCGACCAACTTTACCTCCTGAGTTGTCGGTAATCTTTACTATTGTTTGTGGTTGAATCATACAAAATTATTAGTGAGATTAACCCTTAATAAGTTCGAAATGCTTTCGCTTTGATAGCGGACGAGTCTCTCGGATATCGACCTTTTGCCCCTCCTGTGCGGTGTTACCCGCATCATGCACGAGATACTTCTTAGTACGGCGCATGAACTTCTTGTATTTTGGATGCATAACATAACGCTCTACCGCCACCGTAATGGTGTCTTTCATCTTTGTGGAAACAACGGTTCCGCGAAGTACGCGTCCATTTGATGTTGTTTCAGTTGTAATTTTTTGTGTTGCCATACTATGTAATTGCGTTATTATGCTCCGACCTTTGCGCGTCTGTTATGTTCGGTGAGCGCGCGCGCTATCTCTCTCCGTGTGTTCCGAATGGAACGTGTGTCTCGCATGCCACTCCCCGCTCCCCCGAATCGCATCTTTTGGAGTGCGTCTCGCTTTTCTTTGATGAATGTTGCGAGATCTATGTCAGTCATCTTTTGTATCTCTTTCATAGTGATATCGTAAGCGTTATACACGTGTCTCCTCGCGGGTCACGAATTTTGCTTTTAATGGAAGTTTCGCGGTTGCCTTGCGAAGCGCCTCTTTTGCGAGATCCTCTGGCACGCCGTCAATCTCAAAAAGAATGCGACCAGGACGTACCTCGAATACGAAGTACTCAGGATCTCCCTTACCCTTACCCATGGGAACTTCCGCAGCCTTCTTAGTCACGGGCTTATCGGGGAAAATACGAATCCAAATCTTACCTGTCTTTCCGAGCGTTCGTGAAATAACACGACGCGCCGCCTCAATTTGGTTACTCTTTACGCGTGACTGTGACTGCGCCTTAAGCCCGTATGAGCCAAATGACACCGTGAGACCTCGTGTATCAGGAGCCTTAAGCTTGTCAGGGTGTTTGCGCCCTGTTTGCCACTTTCGGTGTTTTACTTTTTTAGGAAATAACATACTCAATACTTAATATTATCCGCGATTAGTAGAACGGCGTGGCGTGGGTCGACCTTGTTCCTCCTGCTTACCTTTTCGATCAGCGAATACGTCGCCACGGTAAATCCATACTTTGATGCCAATGACACCGTATGGAAGAAGTGCTCGCTCACGCGCGAAGTCAATATCTGCGCGCAATGTTTGGAGAGGGATGCGTCCTTTTTTAAGTTCCTCTTTGCGGGCCATTTCAGCACCACCAAGACGGCCTGATGCAATGATGCGTACGCCTTTTACGTCACGATTTGCCATTACTTTTTCCGCGGTTTGCTTCATAACACGGCGGAATGGCATGCGCTTTTCAAGTCCTTCAACTACCATCTGTCCTACCACCGACGCGCTTGTCTCAGGCGAACGAAGTTCCTCAATGTCAATTTTGACCTCAGGCTTCTCAGTGAGTTTAAGCGTGCGCAAAATCAAATCAACTTCGGTGCGTAGTTTAGTAGCACCCTCGCCACTGCGACCAATGATAAGTCCTGGGCGTGAAGTACTAATGATGATACGGTAGGTCTTTTGATTGCGTTCAATTTCAACACTCGCAACATGCATGCCCCGAAGTCTCTTTTCAAAAAACTTTCGAATTGCAATGTCAGTGCGAACATACTCACGGTACCGTTTCGGATCCGTAGTTATCCAGCGTGATTTCCAGTCTCGGATTACTCCAAGTCGCTGAACATAGGGGTGTGCAACGTGTGTCATAACAGTTTACTTACTTAGTACCGAGCTCAACAGTAATATGACTATTGCGCTTAAGAATACGTGCGGCAGATCCACGCGCGCGTGGCATAAATCGCTTGAGAACGACTCCCTTATCAACCGCTACATGTTTAATAATGAGTTTTGAGGTATCAATTCCTTGTGACTTTGCATTTGCCACCGCAGACTTGATAACCTTTGTAAAGGGATCGGAAGCACGCTTATTGATAAGACTCAATGAATCAAGTGCTTTTCCAACCTCTTTGCCACGCACCATATCCGCGAGAAGGCGAACCTTTCGTGGCGATTGGCGATAGTTTTTAAGTACAGCTTTCATATAATACGTAACTATTTCTTAGCAGGTGTTGCTTTTGCTGCCTTTGCCGCTGCAATTTCAGCATCCTTCTTCTTCTGTTCGAGTTCCTTCTGCATCTTACCTCCGTGGCGGATGAATTTCTTCGTGGGCGAAAACTCACCAAGACGATGTCCCACCATTTCCTCGGTAACAAATACCGCAACATGGGTCTTTCCGTTGTGAACACCGAACGTAAATCCCACCATATCTGGTGAAATCATTGACGCGCGATCCCACACCTTAATAACACCCGTGTCAGCTGGCTTCTTTCCATCAATCTTTTTCAAGATTTTTGGATTGATGTATGGTCCTTTATAAAGTGATCGTGACATAATAATAAACGCTTAAAGCGAGCGTACGAGTTGCATCATATAATTGCAAACCATTTCCAGAATACTAAACGCTGGATATGGTGCCTTACCACATGGTGAAGACCTCGTTGCGTAACAGGTAACGGCCAGTACGTAACGAAATATCCACACTATACTTAAAAACGGTACCTCAACTCCTCTCAAAGCCGGAGTACCGAGAGTTCTCCGAACCGAGATATACTACGTGAATTAAGGATATATGTCAATGACCTATACCCGCCTACCACCACTGTCACGATACTACCCTTCTCCTTCGAGAAGAACTCGTAGCAAAGCGCGAAATAAGCACTCAAAATATTACAAAAAGATTCCAAAATAACGGTATTCAAATACTCTAATTAATCGCAAAATTTTTTATCGCCTTCGTATTTATATTTTTATACCCT
>DASUDI010000009.1:0-3719 GCA_036275695.1 Minisyncoccota bacterium
CATTCGGGTTACTTTTCCCCTGAAAAATGTGTAACAGATGGTATTGCACACCCTGAGGCGGAGATATTTTCTATGGTACTCCCACCACCAAACGTGACAGGGATACTTCACATGGGGCACGCCCTCATGCTTGCGATTGAAGACACGCTTGTGCGCTACCACCGCATGCAAGGAAAGCGAGTGCTCTGGATCCCTGGTACTGACTCTGCGGCAATCGCCACTCAAAACCGCGTTGAAAAAGACATTCAAAAAAATGAAAGAAAGAGTCGTCACGATCTTGGACGTGAAGAAATGCTCAAGCGCATTGACGCGTTTGTGGAAGAGAGTAAATCAACCATTATCCACCAAACAAGACGTGTGGGATCATCGCTCGATTGGAGTCGTTACGCATACACCATGGATGACACGCGCTATGAAGCAGTCATGGAAGCATTCATACGCATGCACACCGCGGGACTCATCTATCGAAGTAATCGTATTGTAAATTGGGATCCGAAAGGACAAACCACCATCTCTGATGATGAGATTGTATACGAAGAGCGAACCGCGAAACTCTATACCTTTACATACAGCAAAGATTTTCCTATCGCCATTTCCACGACACGACCTGAAACCAAAGTAGGCGATACCGCAGTAGCCGTGCACCCAGACGATACTCGGTACCAACATCTCATTGGCACATCATACGATGTGGTGTTTTGTGATGTGCCACTTCATATCACCATAATAGCGGACGAGAGTGTAGAAATGGATTTTGGCACAGGAGCACTTGGCGTAACGCCCGCGCACAGTCAAATTGACTGGGCTATTGCTGATAGACACAATCTCCCGCGCCCACAAGTAATCAACGAATACGCAAAAATGACAGTTACTGGCCGTCTGTCGGGACTTAAAGTGAGTGACGCGCGCGATGCGGTAGCGACATGGCTTGAAGAGGAAGGTCTCCTCATTAAAACTGAGGATATTACCCAAAATGTTTCGACTGCGGAACGCACTGGCGCGATTATTGAACCCCTCCCAAAATTGCAATGGTGGGTTGATGTGAATAAGCCATTCGTGATACCCCACTCTGAAATCGTAGGCATTCCTTCGGGAAGCACCACCACACTCAAAGATATTATGCGCCTCAGTGTCACTGAGGGTTCTATTACATTTGTAACCGACCGTTATGAGCGTATATACATGGACTGGATTAATAAACTTGGTCCATGGTGCATATCACGACAAATTTGGTTTGGCCACCGCATACCCGTCTGGTATAAGGGTGATGACACAAAAGTACAAATAACATCTCCTGGTGAAGGGTGGGTACAAGACCCCGATGTGCTCGACACATGGTTTTCATCCGGACTCTGGACATTCTCAACGCTTGGATGGCCACATAACAAGACTGATTTGGGCACCTATCACCCAACATCGCTCATTGAGACAGGTCACGACATTATATTTTTCTGGGTGGCGCGCATGGTGCTCATGAGTGGTTTCTTGCTTGGGCAGGTACCCTTCAAGACCGTATACATGCATGGGCTCGTCCGTGACGGACAAGGTCGTAAGATCTCGAAGTCTCTCGGCAACAACATCGACCCGCTTCTCATGGCAGAAAAATATGGTATGGACGCCGTGCGCGTTTCACTCATTGCGGGGACAGCGCCGGGCACGGATAGTCGCATCTCGGAAGACAAGATTCGCGGATACAAACATTTTGCGAATAAACTCTGGAACATGAGTCGATTTGTACTTTCCTCAATTCATGATATGCCTGAAAGTAACATTTCGTACACCGAATCAGACAACATTATTGTGGGTGAACTTTCCACACTTATAGAAACCGTTGAAAAGCATTTTGCCACCTATCGCATTGATTTGGCGCTTGAAACAATATATCAATTTGTCTGGCATCGTTTTGCTGACGAGATTATTGAAGATTCAAAATCCATTATTGTACATGGGGACACCTCCGCAAAACAGTCACGTCAGGCACTCTTACGCACCTGTCTTTTTACATCACTTAAACTCCTTCATCCCTATATGCCCTATGTTACTGAGGCAATTTGGCAACACATACCAAACCATCTCCGTAGAAATGAGCGGGCGCTTCTCATGGTCAGTGCGTGGCCACAACGCTAACCACCTCGACAATCCACCACCTTGTAAACCAGTGAGAGACTATCTCCTACCATAGTGTTACAATACCTCCATGGATTGGAATTCAACCCACTTTGCTATCGCCTTCCTTGCAGGCATCATACCCGCACTTTTTTGGCTCTGGTTTTGGCTACGCGAGGACACGTGTCGTCCTGAACCACGCATCCTCATTACCACATCATTCATCGCGGGCATGCTCATCGTGCCTCTTGTACTCCCCCTACAAGAGTTTGCGATGCATCGCTACACCGGTGAAAATCTCGTATTTGTGTGGGTTATTATTGAAGAAGTACTCAAATACTCAGCAGCGCTTATCGTCGTACTCTGGAATAGAGCCGTTGATGAACCTATTGATGCGATTATTTATATGATTACTATCGCGTTAGGATTTTCCGCGCTTGAAAACGCACTTTTTGTATACAACCCGCTCACCACAGGAAATTACGCGGAATCATTTGTAACCGGTAATTTTCGTTTTCTTGGCGCGACACTGCTTCATGTACTATCGTCAGCAACTGTTGGCGTTGCTATGGCACTTTCTTATTACAAACACAGCGCACTCAAAGTGCTTTCCGCGACATTAGGGTTATTCGTCGCTATCATATTGCACGCGTTCTTTAACTTATTTATAATGAATGCAAGCGGTGGCACTGTCCTTGCTGTGTTTATGTTTGTATGGATGGGCATCGTTGTACTCTTTTTACTCTTTGAAAAAGTTAAAATACTCGAAAGAAGTCACCGTAAAATATCATGATTAAAAAACCATCATTTTTAGAACGACTCACGGGGTCTGTGAAAATAGACACGTCAAAGGACGACGGTTTTGATGATCACGTCGACATTCATCAAAATCCAAATGATGGATACGTGCAAGACCAATCTTACCCCGACTGGGATGATTCTAACTCGCCAGAAATGGGTGAATTGCCTGTCGATATGTATCAAACACGAGATACCATCGTCATTCGAGCACTTGTAGCAGGCGTATCACCCGAGGATCTCAACATTTCTATCACGCGGGACATGGTTACACTTCAAGGTCAGCGCGAAGAGGTGCAGGAAGCACCCGATGAGGATTATTTTCATAGGGAACTCTTTTGGGGATCTTTTTCACGTTCAATCGTACTCCCTGAGGAAATCATCATAGACGAAGCAGAAGCGCGTGAAAAACATGGATTACTTGAAATTATCCTTCCAAAACTTGATAAGGGAAGAAGTGCGAAACTTACCGTAAGAAGCCACCATACGAAATAAATCTTTTTTTCCATTAAAAACGCCCGGGAGATGGGCGTTTTTTCTTTGTGCTGAGGGGCGGGCTCGGCGCAGCTCACATCAGTATTTCAGTTCACTTCGTTCCTAAAATACTGTGTGGCTCCTGCCCTGCCTCGGCAATGCCTCCGGCTTTCGAGCCCTTGCGCACAAATTAAAAACGCCCGGGAGATGGGCGTTTTTTCTTTGTGCTGAGGGGCGGGCTCGGCGCAGCTCACATCAGTATTTTAGTTCACTTCGTTCCTAAAATACTGTGTGGCTCCTGCCCTGCCTCGGCAATGCCTCCGGCTTTCGAGCCCTTGCGC
>DASUDI010000010.1:0-35499 GCA_036275695.1 Minisyncoccota bacterium
GCGAGTCGATTTCTGCGAAATCGACTCGCGCCACCTCGGTGCGCGCGAGTACCGCGATACCGATGCATCCTGATCCTGCGCAAAGGTCGAGTATAGTATTGCTTTTTTTCTTACGAAGTGTGGGTATTATTTCATTCACCCAAAACTCAGTTTCAGTACGGGGAATGAGTGGGTGCGAGTCGAGGTGTATGGTAGTTCCGAGAAAGGGTATTGTGCCGATAATATACGCAAGTGGCTCTCCTTGAGCAAGGCGATCGCGGTCGGCGAAAAAAGCTTCGCTTTTTTCGCCTCCGTATTTCTCACGCAATAGCCACATTTCATCACGGTTCATGATGGGGATGATAGTGCCATTTCGTGATATAATCAAGAACATGTACGATGACATACTTATCATTGACCAACTCACCAAGCAATACGGAAATAAGATTGCCGTTGATAATCTTTCGTTGCGTGTAAAGCGGGGCGCGTTCTTCGGACTCCTTGGTCCTAATGGTGCGGGTAAATCAAGTACTATCCACTGCATTACGGGTATTGGTGTGATTACGAGCGGTAGTATTGTTGTTGATGGTGTTGATGTGGAGAAAGGTTATAAATTAGCACGTACGAAAGTCGGCCTCTCACCACAAGATTTCAATGTAGACATTTTTGCCACAGTCGAGCAACTTCTCGATTACATGGGTGGATACTACGGTATCCCTATGGAAGCTCGAATGGCGCGCATAGAAAAACTCCTCACCCAATTTGATCTCACCGAACATCGTAAAAAGCAATTCAAGGCACTTTCGGGTGGATTGAAACGCAGGGTTATTCTCGCACGCGCGCTCATGCACAACCCACCTCTCCTTATACTTGACGAACCTACTGCGGGCGTAGACGTGAAGCAGCGCTACGATTTGTGGGGATATTTGCGTGAACTCAACGCATCAGGGACAACAATAATTTTAACCTCACACTATTTGGAAGAAGTCGAAGAATTATGCAATGAGATTGCCATTATCAATGGTGGCAAGATTGTGGCACATGGTTCAAAAGATGAGTTTATTAAAGATGGCTCAAAATTAGAGAAACGATATTTAGAAATAACACATGGCGTAGGATATTAGTATGAGCGGAATACATTGGATCGGTATTTATACGATGATACGGAGGGAGGTCGCAAGAACTATGCGGGTAGTGGTGCAGACACTCGTGTCTCCGGTCATGTCCGCGGCACTTTATATTTTTATCTTTGGAAAAGTTATCGGAACAAAAATTGATACGATAGCAGGCGTACCATATATCACGTTTGTGTTTCCCGGTATTTTGACGTTGAGCGTTATAAACGCAGCATTTGCGTCAAGTTCCAGCGCACTCTATATGGCACGTTTTTCCCGCGCCATTGACGAATTATTGGTCTCACCTTTTTCGTACATAGAGATGATATTTGGATATATGCTCGGTTCAATGATGCGTTCACTCATGGTGTCGGTCCTCATACTTATTGTGGGTATGTTTTTCGGTGCGGTGACACTCACGCACCCGCTCATGTTTTTTGTGTATGTGGTTGCCGTTGCGAGCATTTTTTCACTACTCGGTATTTTGGTCGCGCTGTGGGCAAATAATTTTGAGCAGTTATCAGCGCTCAACACCTTTATTATTACGCCATTCACATACCTTGGCGGGATTTTTTATTCAATCACGATGCTACCGTCACTCGCAACGCACATCACACTTGCAAATCCCTTTTTCTATTTTGTAGATGGTATACGAAGTTCCATGATAGGTATCACTGAGGCGCGCGCTGATGTGGGAGCGTTTATTATCGCGGGATTGTTACTTGTATTAGGTGGTACAGTGTATACCCTCTTCAAACGAGGGTGGGGGATACGTGTATAAAGGGGGGTATGCGACCAGATAGATTTCTCTACACCGTATGGTTACGTGACTACGTTACCCATGATACACTTTACGTATCATGAGAAATAATACTGATTTATATGCTACTGTAGCGCAGTTATTGCAGAGCGGTAAAGGGATACTTGCGGCCGACGAGAGTGATGCGACTGCGGGAAAACGTCTTGAAATAGCGCAATTACCAAATCTCGCGGGCAATCGTCAAGATTTTCGTGAAATATTATTTACCGCACCAGGTATCGAGGAGTTTCTTTCAGGTGTGATTTTATATGACACAACGCTACGTGAGAGCACTGATCAAGGTATACCATTTGCGGATATCCTCGTTGCGCGCGGTATCGTGCCAGGGATTAAGGTTGATGGCGGCACGGTTCCGTTTCCTTTCCATGAGGGAGAAGTTATTACCGAAGGACTAGATGGGCTCGACGCGCGCCTAAAAGAATATTTTGAGATGGGAGCGCGCTTTACGAAGTGGCGCGCGGTCATTACCATTGGTGAGCATACGCCTACTGATGAAGTTATTGAGATGAACGCGATACATATGGCTCAGTACGCTCTCTATGCGCAGGCAAATGGTCTGGTGCCGATTGTCGAACCCGAGGTCATCTTTGCTGGGAGTCACTCAATTGAAACAGCGGAAGAGGTGACGACGCATACCCTCACTATATTATTTAAGGTACTCAAAAAGTACAAAGTTGATTTGAAGGGTCTCATACTTAAATCAAGTATGGTACTTGCGGGTGATGCGCACAAGGATCAGTCGAGCCCTGATGAAGTTGCGACTGCTACACTTCGCACTTTCAAACTTTCAGTACCTCGCGAGGTTGGTGGAATTGTATTTCTCTCAGGTGGTCAGACGCCTAAGCGCGCAACAGAAAATCTCCACGCAATTGCCACGTATGGTAAACAGCCGTGGCCCATTACCTTTTCATACTCGCGCGCAATTCAAGAGCCAATGCTTGTCGCGTGGCAGGGAAAGCCAGAGCGTGTAAAAGATGCGCAGAAGGTACTTTTGCACCGCCTAAAAATGAATGGTCTTGCGCAGTTGGGTAAATACGACTCCTCTAACGACCCTGAGAAGAAGTAAGAAACGCAACAAAAATCCCCGACACCTTTGGTGTCGGGGATTTTTTGCTTATTTCTTCTCTTTGTATACGGTGTGCTTGCGCGCGATAGGGTTAAACTTTTTAAATTCGAATTTCTTATCAGCGTGTTTTTTCTTATTTTTACGTGTGTAGTAGGTATGACCTTTTCCAACACCTTTGGCGTCTCCAACTGAGACCAGTTTTATGAGTTTATCCTGTGACATAGTGCAGAGATAGTAGCAGATATGGTCGATTGAGTCAAACGAAGTTGTGGCAAAAATCCTGTGCGGTAATGGGTTAGTATGTTTTTCTCCAAAACCCAATTTTTTTAGTGAGTGGCATGTATCGACCCATTTTTGTACGGTGAATGGAGAGCGCGAGGCCGTGGGTGCCGAGTTTTTCGGCAATATGCGAACATAATGTACGCATGTAGGTCCCTGACGAGGCGATGCAGGTGAATGTTATTACCTGATACTGCGGGAGGCCACTTTCTGCAATGGTGTCCCAATTCTCACGCACAATTGAACGTCTGAAATCAGCACCAAGTTTCTTTTTGGTATCGGTAACAACAGGTATAGTTTCTATCTTTGCGCGCGCCATTTCGCACAGTGTTTCTTTTCTCAATAGTGCTATGGTGTTGAGTTGAAGTTTGTATATACGCGATTCTTTGATGGGTATCTCTATTGTGTGAGCCATACCTTCTAGTGCCCATGTGTGAAGTGGTTTCCCCTGTACGGTTTTTGAAGAAAAAATTGGGTAGGGAAGGTGTATGCGCCCCACAAACGAGTGAAGTACACGCTCCACGTCATGCGAAGATACAATAATTTGTTTTCCTGCTTGTAATTCTCCGAGTACATCACCCGTGTCAGATCCGATACCGAGAAGAAGTTCAACAACGTACTCTTTGTCGAGTGTATGAAATTTTTTTTGTTTTTTACATGTTTCCCCAACAAGAATAAGTAATTTTCCTGATGCCATCGGGTCGAGTCTTCCCGCATACGCAAGGGGAAGTGATTTAGGAAGGTTGTGCTTTGATCTGAGGCGCTCAGTTGCTTCGAGCGGTGTTTCCCCAATTTCTTTTTCAGTGGTGAGGAGTCGAGGGTATGTGTATCGAAGACGTACACGTTGGTATGCGGTAAGGAGGCGCTGCCTGTATGTGCGTTTACTATTTCGTCTTCGTCTCCGCCGTGCGCGTCCCATGAAGCATATCATAGTATAGATGACACTATAAAAAAAGCGGTCGCTGAGGCGACCACTGAATGGTGTTAGTGTGATATATAGGTAATCACAATTTCATCGACATTAATTTGATACCGTCTCAGCACCTCAATCATATGAAGCGCATCTGCGCATGATCGTATGGTTGAGATTGTTCTGCGCTTTGATTCTGGATTTTTTAGTTTCAGATAAAGCGATAATTGAGTATCGTCGTAGTGGTACGTATACTCAACCAAAGTGTCATGCGTGAGTATTTCTTCCAGTGACTCAACGAACAGGCGCGTTTTTTTGGACATTTCATCATGAGGAATAAACAGGTGTTCAATGAGTGCAAATCTATACGTTTTTGAAGTATTTTCCATCACTGCTCCGTGTGTGATGTGTATGCGTGCGGTAGTCGTGCTGATTTGAAATCAGCACGACTACCATTAGGCCTACGTTACGAACGAGATTTTTAGCCTACCCTCATCGACGCGCATTTCAGTCCGCCTCAATCCATGCGCATTGGCGACGCGGATTATGTTATCGATAATATGTTGTATATTATCGATAATTTCCAGGATCCAGGTTGTCGAGCCGTTATTGTATATTTTCTGAAAAGTCACACTGTTCCTGTGCAGTTGCTTTTCAATCTCCCGCGTTGCCGCACGGCGACGATCACTCGGCTTTTGTTTACGCATGTATTTCTCCTGTGGAACAACCCATCCATTATGGGTTCATGTACTATGCAACAGATTTTTAAAAAACACAACTACGTGAAAGTGTCATAGTGTATACAAAAAGGCATGGTCGTCACGACCATGCCTTTGCCCAGTATGCTTTGATGCAATTATGCTATCGCAACAACCGACACATTCACCTCACCGACACGGGAGGCGTTTTCATCTACCATGAGCCCGTGGCTCTTGGCCGTGACAATCAATTCATCACGCAATGAATTCAGGTCAGTTGTTTCAGGGATACCCTTCTTTTTGACAAGAAATGTGAGCGTTCTGCCAACTCGTATCGTTGAGATATTGAGAGGTAGTTCGCCATCTGAGGTAACCTGTTTTATCAAATCATCCCGCACGACCGAGAGTTTCTTGAACGCTTCTTCCGTACTTAACATTTATTTTCCCCAAAGAACAAAAAATTCGCACTACCCACTGTGGTGCGAATGTTGGATTATATAGGAATATCTTACTATTTCAAGTGTGTAAAAGTGTGTAAAAATAGACTATGTAAGTAAATGCTTACCATTTCGTCAAAAATACAATAATATACATGAATATGCGTAAATATCTTTTTTTAATTGGGACAGTAATTTCACTAAGTTTTTTGTTTTTTGGTGTTCATACACACACCAGCCTTGCTTCTGATAAGGAAGCTACGTTTACTGTTGGCGGATGGATTCCCTATTGGAATGATTCAAATGGCATAAAAGATGCAAAAAAACACCTTTCAAATATCGACGTGGTGTACCCATTTGCGTACACCGTTACTACTCAGGGTGTCATCAAAGATCAGGCAGGACTAGATGAACGAGATTGGAAGAGTTTTAGAAAATTAGCGCAATCAAAAGATGTTGCCGTAATTCCTACGGTGATGTGGGGTGATGGAGAAAGTATCCATACTGTTTTGACGAGTACTACGACACGCACCGCTCACATTAACGGTATTGTAGAAATGGTTGAAAAAGGGAAGTATGATGGAGTTGATATCGACTATGAAGGAAAAAAATCTGAGACCATAGATCATTTCTCACTCTTTCTTAAGGAATTGGCGGTAGCACTTGGTGAGGATAAGATGCTCGTGTGTACCATTGAAGCTCGTACGCCACCAGAGTCGCTTTATAAGGAGGTGCCTTCCATCATAAATTATGCCAATGATTACAAAGAAATAGGTACACATTGTGACCGGATTCAACTCATGGCGTACGACCAACAACGTGCGGATATTGTGCTAAACAGTGAACGAAGGGGCGAGCCGTATATGCCTGTTTCGGATCCTGAGTGGGTTGAGAAGGTTATTGAGCTTGCGCTCGAAAGTTTTCCAAAGGAAAAGGTTGTTCTTGGCATCCCCACCTATGGACATCATTATACGGTGACGGTCGCTCCCGATTGGTACAAAGACTATACACGTATAGGAGCGCTCAATATTCCCGATATGCTGGATGTGGCAAAGAAATATAAGGTAAAGCCAACTCGGAATAAAGCAGGAGAAATGAGTTTTTCGTATATTCACAAAGATTCACCCGTCAAACTCTCATCTACGTTGAGAATTCCCAAGGATACCCCAAAGGGTAATCTTGTTGCGGCACGCGCCCTTGCATATGCCAATAAGACAGGTAAGGAAGTTCAATTTCGTATTGGATGGTATTCGGATGCGGAAGCAATGATTGATAAAATAAAACTTGCACAGAAGTATGGGCTCGAAGGTGTATCGTTTTTTAAAATTGATGGGGAGGAAGATCAAAAGGTGTGGAAGTATTTGAAATAGTTACATAAAATATAAAGACAGTGATAGATAAAAACGCATACAGTGCCATCGCGCTGTATGCGTTTTAAGTTAAAATTAGGTAGAAGATGGGAATGAAATTACTTTAATTCGAACCCTCACCAAACCTTCTTCTAGGAACCCTAATTTTTGGGCAGCGGCACGAGACACATCAATTCCTCGCCCATACTCATCAAATCTCCCAGTGTCTTTGACGACAAGCTCTTGTGTGCGCTGATTCTCAAGGTTGGTCACCCTGATGATGGTACCAAGCGGGAGTTTATTTGAGGCGGCGATGGTGGGGTCAAATTTGTTAAATTTTTCCCCATTTTTCATGGGTTTGCCATGAAAGTCACGGCTACCTTTTTCACCGCCATAATACGAAGCGATGGTTGTGTAGGACAATTTGAGTGGTTTATTGCTGGTGTTACGCACACCAATGTGCTGAAGATGTTCTGATTTTTCTTTTTGCGCGGAACTGGAGTGCTGTTGCGCACTTACTTCTCCGTGTAAAAAGAAAACCATAAGTAAAGAGGAGAAAATGCTATTCATTTCAAAAACCCTAAACGATGATACCTAGAACAAGTTGTAGAAGAACTTTCTGTGCTTTACGACGAATAAACTATACATTTCTTACAACATTGACCGAAATAGTAAAAAATAAATCAAAATTTGAGGCAATTATACACCCCCACGTCATCATGAAAGTTCGAATTTGCGTATATAATAAACGTATGTTTGAAACATTATTTCTAGGGAGTCAAATTGATTTTATTTTTAATATGGTGCTTTCGGTTGTTGTTGGTTTTATTATTGGTCTTGAGCGTGAGTCAAAAGGGAAGGATGCGGGCGTGAGTACACACACACTTGTGATACTCGGCTCAATGCTTTTTTCGTTTCTTTCAATTCATGCGCCAGGAACAGACTCAACGACGCGTATCGCTGCGCAGGTGGTGACGGGTATAGGATTTTTGGGCGCGGGACTTATTTTGAAAGATGGCATCAGTGTTCGTAATCTTACAACGGCTGCAAGTTTATGGTTTTCTGCGGCACTTGGTATGGCGATAGGTTTCGGTTTCCATATAGTCGCTATATTGTCAGCGGTCATTGGCATTCTCATATTGCGTATACCTCACATTTCACATACAGGTGTACGTGAATCACAACAACACGAATAGATGTAGATAATAAAATTACAGTTTTAGGTATGGGTTGTTTTTTGTTTGGTGATAGAAATATGTAGAAGGACATTTACCAAAACAATAAAAAATACGATGTCGATGCCGTAGAGAATGACAAACGCAAGCGCGTCTATTTTGTAGAGTGAAAACATGTGTATGGTCGATATAAATCCAAGCGTGTACCATGATGCTGCTTGGAGTGCGGGCCCGACTTTTGATGATATCCAATGTTTAGTCATCGCGATAGCATTTAAAAATATAATACCGACAAGTATTACGATATAGGTTGTTTGACTACCAAAGAGTGACGGTTGTAGCCATATGATGAGTATAAGGGTAATTAAAATTGATACCATTGCAAAGCGGAGTAAACTATAAATTACGCCAAGCATGCGTCTCTCAGAGGTATCAATAGTGCCATCGTGCAGTGCCACTAGAAAACTAATAATTGCCAGCGTGGATGCGCCGACGCCGAGTCCAATGGCACTCGTATTCATGATAATGATAAGCGGTGTGATTGTTTCAAGCATGGATTTTAGTATAGCACAGAGCAGACACCGAAGGTGCTTGCACTGTGTTACGTATCAAGCGATCCAGGATTTCGATTGTAGAGGATGGGAACGATAACAAGTGTTACCGCAACGGAGACAATCAGTCCAAAAATCACTGCGTATGCAAGAGGAGCCCACATATCACCCGCATAGGTGAGCGGAATCATTCCTATGATGGTGGTTGCACTCGTAAGGAGAATGGGGCGTATGCGGCTTGCGGATCCTTCAATGACAACGTCTCGCGTGGACATGTGCGGGTTTTCCTTTCGTAATACATTCATGACGTCAATGAGGAGTATTGAATTATTGACTACAATTCCTGAAAGTGCGATGAATCCCATGAGTGACGGGAATGAGAGGGGATTATTGGTGAGTGCGAGTCCAAAGAATATACCAATGAGTGAATAGGGTATGATTGAAAACACATATCGTGTGTGAAGGTATGAGTTGAATTGAAGCACGATGATTCCGACCATGAGAAGAAGTCCCACAATAAGCGCGAGAAACATTTCCATAAATGCTTTGTTTGATTCCTCGGCCTCTCCGCCACCGGTACTGAGCACAATGCCTGCGGGCATGTCAATGTGTTCAGATATCATACGCAGTGCTTCTGCTTGCAAATCACGAGCATTCCCACCACTCGTTACATCTGCGGTGACCTCAACAACGCGCATGCCGTCTTCGTGGTTGATAATGGTACTTGATTCGCGCAGGGAAATAGTAGCAAATGAGGAGAGTGGGATGGTGCCGTGAGGTGTTGGAATGGAGACACGGGTAAGCGCATCAATAGTAGTTTCATTGGTGGTGTCGCTCGCAAATGTGTCGTCACCACTTACATTGAGTGTGACCATCACGCGAATGTCATCGTCGAGTGTTGTAATGGATGTTGCTTCGGTACCAAATACAGCCGTGCGCGCAGTTTGTGAAATTAAAAATGGGTTGAGTCCAAATGCTGCTATCTTTGCATCATCAAGCGTGAGTACATATTCAGTACTATTATTGTTGGTGCTTGTGGTGATGTTGGTGATGTTGGGTATTTGCTTGATAATTTCTGCAGATTCACGAGCGATACGATTCATGGTCACAAGATCATCTCCAAGATATTTAATGACGATTGGTGCTCCCGTAGGCGGGCCATCGCTCTGTTGTGATATGGTGATGGTGAGGTCTCTTAGTGAGGATAGTGCTTCACGAAGTGAATCAATAATGGCAATACTTTTTTGATCACGATCATCAGAAAGTGAAATGAGAATATTTGCACGTTTTTCATTTGAGCCACCAGCTCCATACTGACTACCACTACCCACTGTAACCATGAACGAGTCTATGTTAGGTTGCGTGTACAGTATTTCTTCGATACGTCGAATGCCCGTGTCAGTAACTTCTTTTGTGGTCCCCTCAGGATTTTCAACTTCGATGGTTATGAAATCAGCGTCACTTTGTTGAAAAAAGACAACTTTCACAATTCCAAAAACAGGAAGTAGTATCGCAATGATAAGTAGGATACGGAGATTTCTAAAAATCAGTTTTTCCACCTTCGTATGCCCAATAATTGCGTTAAGTTTTTCCTTGTACCATTGCTCAACTTTTTGTGCGTATTGCGCTTGTCTTGATTCAAGATTTCCTGAGATATGCGGATGAAGATACTGAGAGGCAAAATAGGGAATAATTGCGAGCGCTATAAAAATAGACGCGAGTAAAATTGAGATTATGGTAAAAGGAATACTCGAAATAAATTCACCGGTAACACCTGATACAATAAACAATCCCGAAAACATAGCAACTGTCGTGAGTGTTCCCGATATGAGCGGTGCAGAGAAACTACGAATAGTTTGTATTGCCGCGAGACGACTATCAAGGGATGGGTTTTTCTTCATGGTGCTGTTAATACCCTCCACCATTACAATTGCTGAATCAACGAGAATGCCAATACCGAGAATGAGCGCGAAGAGACTCAAGAAGTTTATGGTGTTTCCTGATACATAGAGCCCAATAAAACCAAAAATAAATGACACGGGTATAGAAATACCCGCAAGAATACCCTCGCGCAACCCAATCGTGAGAACGAGTAAAATAAGTACTAATATCACCGTCTGTAATCCAGAAGTTCCTAAGTCGATAAGGTCATCCTCAATTTGCTTTCCTGAATCTTGCAGTATGACAACGTCAAGGTTGTTTAGTAAGCCATTTTCCTTTTGTAGTTCAGTAAGTGTTGTGCGGACATTTTTGGTTATCTTCGTAACGTCCCCACCTGATTGTTTGTATACACTGAGTGTGATGGCATTTTGTGATGGATTTCCACCTACACTTAATCGTGAAAGTGTCGTCGCGGGTGAAAGTCCATCAATAATAGTTGCAACATCCCGCATAAAAATAGGTTGTCCATCACGTGTCGCGACGCCTATGTTTTCAATATCTGAAATATCCGCAATGTCGCCCTCGAGTGCGACGTTGTAGCGCACTCCATCGTTCTCTATGGAGCCAACGGGAAGTATAGTGTTTGCGTTTCGAAGTGCGTTCGTAATATCAAGAAGAGTTATGGAATAAAGCTCAAGGGCCTTTGGTTCAATTACGAGTGTTACTTCGCGATCACGCACTCCTTGTAGTTCTATTTTTGAAACACCGGTGATAGATTCAAATGTATCTTCGAGATCGTGAGCAAGTTCAGTAAACTCAGCATCAGAGCGGTCGCCGGCGACTGAAAATGTCATGATTGGCATGTTCACAAAACTCACTTCGGTTACGATAGGATCTTCCGCGTCTGCGGGGAGTTCGCTCATGAGACTATCAATAGTGTCTTTGAGATCTTGAATTGATGCGTCAATATCAGCTCGTGCATCAAACTCTACAGTTATGGATGACACCCCATCCTGTGATTGTGAGGTGACTTTTTTGACGTCATCGAGGGACGAGAGGCCACGCTCTAGTTTGTTTGTAATAAGACTTTCAATGTCAGATGCAGGTGCGCCGGGAAGTATGGTCGTAATGACTCCTACGGGTATTTCTACCTCAGGTGCGGATTCGCGGGGTATATTGATGACGGAGAATAAACCAATAGCAATGATGGTTATCAAGAAAAGCCCAGTAAATTTTTGGTTTTTGATGAAAAATTCCCACATACTATTTTTGTATTGCTTCTACGTGCTCTCCGGCATTTCGTCCCCGCGCGTCAAGTACAAAGACAGTTTCATGGGAGACACCTTCTTCAATGGTAACGTATGAACCTTGAATAAGACCAAGTGTCACAGGTTTTGCGACTAAGACTCCATTTTCCACAATGAGTATAGAGCCTTCTGAAGCATTAAACTTAATGGCGGTAATAGGAACGCGTACTGGCCCTCCACGGTGTGTTGTCTGTGTGCTGTCTATGTCGCGAGGTGTTACGGTTACGGTGTTTCCATTAATGAGTTCAGTTGATTCTGAAGCAACAACCACTTCAATTTTTTGGGTAGTGGGGTCGAGTGCTGGAGCTATTGATATAATAGAACCTTCAGTACCGCCCTCAATATCTACCATACCTCCAACTGCAAAACGGGGAAGATCACGTTCACTCACAAAAATTGATATGTGCAAAGCGTCATTATTCGCGATCTCAGCAATGGGGCTCAGTGCTGAAATGAAATCACCATTTTTTACTGAAAGTGAATTAACTACGCCGGTGATGGGGCTACGGAATACGGTTTTTTCGTAATTTGCTTGTGCTGAACGCAAAACTCCGAGCGCTTGCTTTACCTGAGCATTTGCAAGGGAGTAGGTTGCGCTCCCGTCTCCACCCAAGCGTGCTCGTTCTAGATTTTCGCTAGCTGAGATGAGAGTTGTCTCAGCAGAAGCAATGGCGGAAAGCATACCGTTAAGTGTGGCACGTGCTGTGTTGAGGTCACCAATGTACTCTGAGAGCAATTTACCTTCAAGTGTGTCGTTTTTTTCTGCACGATTGACCGCAGAAATAAGTGTATCAGTCATGGAAATAACAGTTTGAGTATGTGTGCGCGCGTCTGAAAGTGCCATATCTAGGTTACTTTGCGGTGTGATTGTTGATAGAGAATTCTTCCAGTCGGTGAAAACCTGTTTGAGCGACTTTCGTGTCACATTAAGATAATCAGAGTTACCAAAACTGTTTATGCGAACACCAGGCAATATGACTGAATTTGGGTCACTAAAAAAAATATCGATGTCAGTAAATACAATGGAACTTACGGTCGTGTAAGCAGTACGATAGACGTTAATGGCGTTATTTTGTGCTACAAGAAGGGTATTCTCAGCATCAGAAACACCCACCTCACTCTGTGCTGCGCTCGCAAGTGCGGCTTCGTAAGATCCTTGTGCTTGGAGCAGTGCCGCTTCTTGTGAAGCATTTTCAAGTGTTGCGATAATGGTACCTGCGGTTACCGTATCACCAGCATTGGCACGTACGGACGTTACACGTCCACCTACCTCAGATTGTATTTGTACTTCATCGATAGCGCGCACTATCCCCACGAATGAGGTGCTCTTGTGTGATGTGATACTTGCAGTCGTTCCCACAAAAACTGTCGGAAGGGGAGTGTTTGCGATTGGCGCAGGCTCGTTGTTACGCGAAAAATTTATGCCTACGAATACTAGCACGCCAAGAAGTATACCTATTCGTAAGAATCGAAGCTTTGGTGTCGTATGCCAAAAAAAATGTAATGCCTGTGACAGGTATGCGCGGAGTACTGATTGTAGATTTTTCATGTCGGAGGTAAACGTATGGGGTAATTTTTTTAATAAATTGATTTTTAATAAGTTGATTTACTTATGAAAGATATAATTTTTGATATTTAAGCATTGCGCGTTCTATGATTTTAAGACCGGAGCCTTTGCGCGTGACTACGTAGTATCCATCACTGCGGTGTGCTACGAGACCAATGGCCGTAAGGCGCTTTAATTTGAGAGTAAGTGTGCGTGACGAGATATCGCCAAGCCATTTTTCGAGTTCACAAAACCGTTTCGGTCCCTCAATAAGCGCTCGCATGATAAGCATGGTCCAACTATCAGAAAGCAGTAAAATGACTTTCGTAACGGGGCATGCCTCTTTTAACTTACCCATTGTGCCATGATAGCACATAATGTGAACTTTACAAAGTAAAGTTCACGTTATGTGGCGTGGTCTATACTTTACTTTGTAAAGTATACGATGGTATCATGTGCGCGGTGTTATTTTTAGACATAAATTTTTATAGTATGGATACGGTACAAGTTAAAATTATTATAGGGAGTACGCGCGAGAATCGCTTTGCTGATTCTGCGGGGGCATGGATAGCAGATGAGTTGTCGAAACAGGAGGGTGTGCATACTGAAGTACTTGATCTTCGCGATTACCCTATGCCGTTTTTCGATAGCCCAGTAAGTGCTTCGCGTAAGTCTGAACCATTTGCCCATGAAGCAGTAGCTCGATTTACACAGAAGATCGCTGAGGCAGACGCATATGTACTGGTGACTCCTGAGTATAATCGTTCAACATCAGGAGTACTTAAGAACGCACTTGATTGGGTGTATCAGGAATGGAATGAAAAGCCGGTTACGTTTGTATCGTATGGCGCGGTAGGTGGCGCGCGCGCCGTGGAGCAACTTCGACTTATGGCAATAGAGTTACAGATGGCACCTATTCGCGAAGCGATACATTTCGCCGCGAGCGATTATTTTCCCGTTGCTATGGGTGGGGCACCGAAAGAGGAACTTTTTGCAAAATACGCGCAAAGTGCTGAGAGTGCTATTACGCAACTTCTTCGTTGGACACGCGGACTCAAAAAAATGCGCGAATAGCACGACCGAACACAGGTATCCTAACGGATGCCACAAAGCCTATATACTCTGAAACACGCAACCCTGTTGCGACGAGGGACACAGACAAAGTCTGTGTCCCTCTGTGTTTATGCAAAAATGATCTTTTACATCTAAGGACGCTGATGCACTCGCAATCCTTTGTGTATTTTGTAACGTACGTTATGAAACGATATATGTTTCGCCGTCAAAAATGAGCCTTTCGTCAGCGTAGACACTGGTGATAATGGGGAATACATCGACGTGAAAACGCGTTTTGTCAGCGTGGATACCCTCCTTTTTATAAACAGTATGTTTTTCACCGAGCGAAAGGTGGATACCGAGCGTACGCTCAAATGCGGTGATGTCGTGCAGAGGGGTGGCTCGCGTGATGGCACGATTGAGTCCAAAACCAATTTCTCGAAAGATGGGGCGTTCTTGCGCTTGTACCATATCAACTACGTCAATAAATGCTTGTGGAGTGTTGCTGCTCCAGCCGATGAGTAACCCCTTATCAATATCGACGCGAAACGGTTCAAAAGTTTGCAGAAGATAATGTGTGTCCGCAAATGCATACAGGGTGAGTGATCCACACATTGCATGAAGTTCTTTTGCCTCAGTGAACACTTCACCAATGGGAAACGTGCCACCAATATTTTCCATGTTTGTGTAGTCACCGACATTAAGTTTTGGAATCTCTAAGCCACTGGAAATGGTGAGAGTTGTATCGGGTGCGTGTAGCATAAGTTTTGAGGAGTGCTCGAGTATGTGTTTGAGCGCGTGACCAGTTTTGCGATACCATGTCGGGTCGTATGCGAGCGCATTAATGTAGGTGTTCCAAGTGTGCTCAGGATGGCGTGCGAGGTGACGATGCTCAATTACTTTAAGTTTTTTTTGGAAGAGATAGATACGGATACGAAAATCATTCAGGCGAAAGTCAGTGCTTTGAACGAGAATGACTAAGTCGCGTGGCTCGAGGGCGTCACACATTTCAATCGCGCGCTCTTTATCTATATGACTGATATGCACAAAGGTGGCCTGAGGGAGCGCCACGCGGTACGCATTGGTAAGTATGTCCGCAAGGGGTGTATCGGTGTCGTAAAAAATGAGTGCGGCATGTGTCGGCACATATTCAAGCGCATGAGAAATTGTATCTCGAATATTTTGTATAGCACGTTGCATTAAAATCTCCATAGAGGCACTATATCGCACTCTGCTCAATCATGCATTCATTAAAATGAGCGGTGCATAATTTGCGTTTTTTAAGCAGTAAGCGTAGAGTGGTTCTGGAAGTGGTTTTTGAAATGATCTCAGTACCTTACAAAAGGAGTTACTTGCATGATTCGTAGAAATGGTATGCGTGGTGGGGTGGGACAAAATTCTCAGGTACAGGCCAGAGGGTCTCAATCAATGACACGTGAAAGTCAGAGGGTTCAAGCGGAATCACAGATAAAAACCAGTAAGTCAAAGGGTCATGTGCGTGTAAAAGGGAGTATACCCAAGGCACTTCGTCACATCGATACATCCAGCAAGGGTCAGATTATCACGTACGTTCTCGACACCAGTGTCATTCTGGAAGCATTTGAATCAATTTTTAATTTCAAGGAGCATTCCACCTGCATTGTTTCCCAAGTGTGGAGCGAACTTGATACGCACAAGATTGGACATTCAGACGCAGCATGGAATGCGCGTAAGGCAGGTCGTCTCATTGAGGCACTTGTGCTTGGAAAGACGCAACAGGAGCTTGCGGGTGGGGTGCCTATAACTCACGTTGAGGGGTTTGATATCCCGCCGCATTGTACGGGGAAAATTATTTTGGATTTTTCGCCACCACGCAAATCTGGAGGCGTAGATTGTGAACTCGATGAGCACCTTCCTGATAATCGCATTATCCTTGCGTGTCTCGCCCGAAAGGCGCGTGGCGATCGGGTTGTGCTCATTTCAAACGATGTGAACTGTCGTGTCAAAGCGCGTATGTGTGGGGTTGAGGCTGAGGAGTATCTTCGTGACACGGTATATCGGGTTCAAGGAGAAGAGAATGTTCGCACTGGATTCCATACAATGCCACCTGACTTTTGGAGTGTGCTTGGTAAAGGTGAGTTATTAGCCAACACACCTGAAAAGAATTCACCACCGTGCCAGTTGGTGAATGATGAATCCTTGCGGGATGTCCATCCAAACGAGTTTCTCGTTAAAGGTAATGAGTTGTATCGTGTGGTTCGCAAAACCGCACGTACGCGGGCGGAAATCAGTCGAGCCATTCATGAAAAAAAAATATGGAATGTTAGACCACTCAACAATGAACAGGCGATGGCACTCAATTTGCTCATGAATCCAGGTATTCCCGCGGTATCAATCGCAGGGCTTGCGGGGAGTGGGAAGACTTTTCTCACACTCGCATGCGCACTTGAACTTACCTATAATCGGGGGGAGTACGACCGCGTCATTGTTACGCGGCCTACAATTCCGTCAGGTGATGATATTGGCTTTTTGCCAGGTGATGAAGGCGAGAAGATGGATCCATGGATGGGTGCAATTCACGATAATATTGACATACTCATTACATCAGATGGATCTGGTGATGGGAAGGTTGGTGCGCGCAATGCGCGTCTCATTACAAAAGAAGTCGTCATGAGGTGTGTGCAGATTAAGGCACTTAATTTCATGAAGGGCAGAACGCTTACAAGGACGTTTGTAATTGTTGATGAGACGCAGGATTTGTCACCGCAACAACTAAAAATGATTGCTACGCGTATCGGCGAAGGGTCAAAGATTGTCTTTTTGGGTAATGTTGCTCAAATCGACAATCACCGGCTTACTGAGCACACGTGCGGTATGTCAATCTTCATTCGCGCATTCGCGGACTCACCGCTTGTGGGGCATGTCACACTCCAAGGTGGTGTGCGTAGTCCCTTCGCGACACTTGCCGAAGAGCGATTGTAAGAGGTCTACCTTAAAGACTGCCCCATGGGGCAGTCTTTTTTATATCCACGTCACAGCAAGTTGAAAACAACCTTTTAAGCGGTTTGACTTGATATACTGTGTGCATGAAGCAAAGTGTGCATGGTATTGAAGAGTTACAAAAACGACTTACCTACAACGCAAAAGATCGTATGGCGTATTTTCGCTCACTCGGGCTCGAGGTGCGTGGTGCCGTCTTCGAGCGATTGTCGCCTTTTGTGCAGCAAACTATTCTCAACCGACTTACCGCGGACGAAATTTTGTCGTTACTTGACCAGTTTGATTTACAGAATGCTGAAAATATTTTGGCGCGCATTGATGATCGAAAGCGCAGAGAAAAACTCACCCAAAAACTCAAGAGTGAATTGAAAGAGAAGGCGGAGCATTTTATTCGTTTTCACCCGCGCGCGACACTCAATCTTTTGAATTTCAATTACCTTCTCCTCGCTGATGCAACTACTATCGGTAAAGCTTCTGATGCTATTGATGAACATTACCAGGAAGTAGGGAAACTGCCTGAGGTGTTGGTGCACCGTGAGGGGGTGTGTATTGGCGAAGTAAAGCCGGGTATATTAATACGTGAAAACAACAGGAAGAAACTCGCCTTATTTGTAACACCAGTTCCTTCGGTGCGGTATACCGCAACACTGGAAGAAATAGTAGAAGTTTTTAATCATACCAAGCATGGAAAGGTCATTGTGCTTGATACCGATGATAGTGTCGTGGGAATTGTGTACGCCGATGATGTGCACGCAATTTTTGGCAAGGATCCCGCGGCCTCACTCTATGATTTTGCGGGTGTTGCCGATAGTGAGCGTGTAAGTGATGGGGTGCTTAGTAAAGTACGTCATCGATATGGTTGGCTCATTATAAACTTGTGCACGGGTTTTTTTGCTGCCGCGGTAGTAGGGATGTTTGAGGAGACGCTCACTCAATTTGTACTACTTGCAATGTATATGCCGATTATTGCGGGCATGGGTGGTAATGCCGCCACACAGACACTTGCGGTTATGGTGCGTGGTATTACAGTTGGAGATGTAACGCTCAGAAATAGTATGCGACCTATTTTTAACGAAGTGGGTGCGGGTCTTATAAACGGTATCATCAATGGCGTTATTGTCGCGGGTGTTGCCGTGATATGGAATCAAAACCCAATGCTCGGACTTGTTCTCGCGCTTGCTATGGTAGTGAATCTTGTTGTGGCCGGATTTTTTGGCGCATTTGTACCGCTTGTTATGAAGTCGATAGGGAAAGATCCTGCGACGTCAGCAACCATCTTTATCACCACCGCAACAGACGTATTTGGTTTTTTGACATTCCTTGGACTTGCAACACTTTTGTTAATGTGAACGTAATTATGTAGGATGTATGTATTGGTTCAACGATAAAAGTACGATATACTACATGAGATATGGCATATAATATTCAACAATTTACCTCTCGGGGAGAGAACGTCGTGGAGTGGCTTGAACGAGAGTTTGCGGGTGTGCGTACGGGCCGTGCCACACCGATGCTCTTGGATTTGGTACAGGTAGAATCATATGGCGCCCGTGTTCCTATACAACAAGTCGGTACCGTGAGTGTTGAAGACCCTCGAACACTACGTGTTTCCATTTGGGACAAGAGTGTCGTGAAAAGCGTGGAAAAAGCAATTACCGAAGCCGATCTTGGGGTGTCAGTTGTATCTGATAGTGGGGGACTTCGAGTTATTTTTCCTGAACTGACGAGTGAACGGAGAGCGCAACTTATCAAAATCGCAAAAAATAAGCATGAGGAAGCACGCGTTTCACTTCGTGGTGTGCGTGACGAAGCGATGAAAGAAATTGATAAACTTGAAAAAGAGGGCGAGTTAAGTCAGGATGAGAAATTTGTTGCCAAAGAACAACTTCAAAAAAAGGTGGAGTTATTTAATGAGAAACTCAATAGCGTGCTTGAGAGAAAGGAAAAGGAAATCGCGCTGTAATGATGGGGTGTGTATGATGTTTGTAAATTAGTATTATTATCTCATGTCGATTCTTATTTTTCTTGGAGTATTATTTCTTCTCGTACTTGTTCATGAGCTTGGGCATTTCGCAGTCGCAAAATGGACAGGAATGCGTGTTGATGAGTTTGGTATTGGATTCCCACCAAAATTGTTTGGCGTCAAACGAGGGGAAACTGAATACACCTTGAACGCACTTCCTATTGGTGGATTTGTGAAGATATATGGTGAAGATGCGGTTGGAGTAGAGAAGGAACAGACCGAGGGCGCATTCACCTCAAAAAGTATGTGGGCACAGAGCGCGGTGTTGGTCGCAGGTGTTACCATGAATGTGCTTTTTGCGTGGCTTTTGGTAACTGTCGCGTTTAGCGTTGGGGTGCAATCTTCGGTGACTGAAAGTGAGGCTTCTGAAAGTGCTGAGTTAGTAATTTCTAATATATTAGAACACAGTCCCGCGCATGAGGTTGCTATTCCTGCGGGTGCCATCATCGAAAGTGTACAGGCAGGTGATGATGTTCTTGCGTCACTAACCCCTTCTTCATTTACTGAGTTTGTGAATGACCATGCGGGTGAGGTGCACACTATAACGTATCGTAAGGGAGATGCGATTCATGTGGTGACAGTAACACCCGCTATTGGTGTGATTGAGTCCGCACCTGAGCGCGCGGCACTTGGTGTGGGTCTTGCACAGGTTGATACCGTGAAAAGAAACATTTTTATCGCAATGCGTGATAGTGGTATATATGTCCTCAATGGCCTTCGCGATATTACTGTGGGTATTTTTACTCTTATCGTCGGTAAGGCAGATTTTTCACAAGTAGCAGGACCCGTAGGCATTGTAGGGCTCGTAGGCGAAGCGTCAGCATATGGACTTACAACACTACTTATGTTTACCGCGTTTATCTCGCTCAATCTTGCAATTATTAATATATTACCGTTTCCCGCGCTTGATGGAGGAAGATTGGTGCTCGTGGGCATTGAAGCAATTAAGGGCACCCCGATAAAGCCACAATATGTTGCGGTGGTGAATACGATTGGTTTTGCGCTCCTTATGGTTCTTATGGTCGTGGTTACGTGGAATGATATTGCGCGTCTTTTGTAGTGAAGGTGTTCCTGTGTAGTCATCAGGAGTGTGACTTTGACCACATACGTTATTGACGTTACAATGAACACGTTGAAATACGGAGGTATTTTGTGTGGCATCGGAGATGACGTAGTTTATATAATGGCGTTTATAGTATGAAACAATCTCAATTATTTACAAAAACAAGGAAAGAAGCGCCTGCTGACGAGGTGTCAAAAAACGCAGAATTACTCATACGCGCGGGGTATGTACATAAGGAACTTGCGGGGGTATACACGTATCTTCCACTCGGGTTACGAGTGCTCGAAAACATTAAGCGCGTGGTACGCGAGGAGATGAATCGAGAGGGGGGGCAGGAGATTGTGATGACAGCTTTGCAAGATAAGGAAATTTGGGAGAAGACGGATAGGTGGGATGACGCAAAGGTGGATAATTGGTTTAAGACGAATCTTAAAAATGGCGCGGAGACAGGTCTTGCCATAACACACGAAGAGCCGATTACGCGTATTATGACCTCATATATTTCTTCATACCGCGACCTCCCCACAAATGCATATCAATTTCAAAATAAGTTTCGAAATGAAACACGTGCGAAGAGCGGCATTATGCGTGGACGTGAATTTCTCATGAAAGATATGTATGACTTTGCGCGTTCACAAGAAGAACATGAAGTCTTTTATAATGCGATGCGTGCTGCGTATATTCGTATATTTGATAGACTTGGTATTGGTACGTATACCTATCCCACATTTGCGTCAGGTGGTATTTTTAGTGAATTTTCGGAGG
Source organism: Minisyncoccota bacterium (assembly GCA_036275695.1). GTDB lineage: Bacteria > Patescibacteriota > Minisyncoccia > Phycocordibacterales > UBA918 > Damh-18. The sequence continues at coordinate 20,997 of DASUDI010000010.1, forward strand.
AGTTTCAGACCATATCTGACGCAGGCGAAGATATTATTTATGTAGATGAGGATCGTGGCATAGCTTTGAATGAAGAGGTGTATACTGACGCGGTTATTGCGCGTCTTGGGCTCGATAAGGAGAAATTGGTTAAAAAGAAATCTATCGAGGTGGGAAATATTTTTCATTTGGGAACAAAGTTTTCAGAACCGCTTGGACTTTACTACACAGATGAAGCGGGGGAGAAAAAGTCAGTGATTATGGGTAGTTATGGTCTTGGTCCCACGCGTGTGATGGGGACCATCGTGGAAACTCTTTCTGATGAAAAAGGAATTGTCTGGCCACGTGCTGTCGCACCCTTTACGGTACATCTGGTATCACTTGCGGGAAATGATGCTGAAATCGCAGATTACGCAGAGGGTATTTATGATACGTTTATGGATAATGGCATCGATGTTCTATACGATGATCGTGATGTGCGCGCGGGAGAGAAGTTTGCAGATAGTGATCTTTTAGGAATGCCCTATCGGGTCATCATAAGTCGTAAAACAAGAGATGAGGGGCAATTTGAGGTAGTTGAACGCAAAACGGGAATGGCTGAGTTTTTTACTGAGCAAGCACTCTATCAAAAGTTTATAAATCCTGAAATGTAAGAAGATGGTTAAGCGTATTCAGTCATTTTTAAACTCACTTTCAACAGATATCGGTATCGATTTGGGTACGGCAAATGTTTTAGTGTATGTGAAGGGAAAGGGAATCGTGATGAATGAGCCTACCATTGTCGCGCTTAACAAAAAGACAAATCAACTCGTTGCGGTGGGAAATGATGCGAAGACCATGCTCGGACGCACACCGGCACATATTGAGGTGGTGCGACCTTTGGCAAATGGTGTCATATCTGACTTTGAGGTTACCGAAGAAATGCTCACCTATTTAATTTCTAAAGTGCGCCAAGAAACGCGATCCCTCATCGCGCCACGCGTACTCATTGGAGTTCCTTCTGGAATTACTTCGGTTGAGATGCGCGCGGCGCGTGACGCAGCGCGCAACGCGGGAGCTCGTGACGTATATCTTATAGAAGAGCCAATAGCAGCCGCAATTGGCGCAAAGCTACCGATTCATAAGGCGCAGGGAAGTATGATTATTGATATTGGGGGGGGTACAACTGATATTGCCGTCATATCGCTCAATGGAATAGTTACGGCGCGTAATCTTCGTGTCGCGGGAGATCATCTCAATAGCGATATTGTAACGTACATTCGTGATCAGTTTAAGGTATTGGTGGGTGATAGGACTGCTGAGGATGCAAAAATTGCGCTTGCGTCAGTTGAGGAGCACGCGGAGTCAAAAGATATTGTTATTCGAGGTAGAGATGTAGTGACGGGACTTCCACGTGAGGTGGTGGTAACGGATAGTGATATTCGTGAAGCGATGCTCGGTTCGATTAACGCAATTGTAGAAGCAACTCGTGATGTGATAGAACGCACACCACCTGAGGTGCTTGCTGATGTTATGCAGAAAGGGATTACGCTTGCGGGTGGTGGCGCGCTCATTCCGGGAGTCGCGGCACTTCTTGAACGCGTGCTCAAAATACCGGTTGTCGTAGTGCCTGATCCGTTACGCGCGGTCGTGCGAGGTATCGGTATGGTACTTGAACATATAGAGCAATATGAAGAAATTCTCATCGAAAACGAAAGCGAACTCACGCCTTAGTGCGATACCATCGAGACGCCTCATCACGACCGTGGTGGTGCTTAGTATTTTGTTGTATGGACTTTTGCATTTTCGGAATGTCACGGGACAGATGCTTTCATGGGTGGCATCGCCTATATATAGCGCGCGACATTTTTTTGAGACTTCGAGAAGCGCTATCCCTACATATATTCGTTCTCGAAGTGAGGTTGAGCATACGATACAAACATTGAGGCAACAAATTGAGTCAGAACATGGAATGCGTATCGCACTTGAAACAGTGATAAAAGAAAATGAGGAACTCAAGGCACTTTTGGGCGCGACAAGTACACCAGAATTTCTGGCGGGAGTTTTGGCGCGCCCACCGTTCACGCCGTATGACACTCTGATTATTGATCGAGGTGCTCAGGACGGTATTGTATCGGGTGCGCCTGTGTATTATGGATACGATAGGGCACTTGGGTATGTGCGTGTCGTGTACCCAACGTATTCATTGGTCACACTTTTTTCTTCACCAAATGTGGAATCTACTGTGTATGTGTACGGACCAAATATATTCACCAAAGCGTACGGAGAGGGCGGGGGTACCATTCGGGTGAGCGTGCCTCAAGGTGTCTCACTCCATGAGGGTGATATTGTGGTGCTCCCGTCAATTGATAGAGGAATTTTAGGTTCCATACACGCAATACGGTCGGTGCCTACTGAGCCAGAACAGTCCGCGTATATAGCTTTCGATACACCATTGCAATCAATCCACTTTGTGCGTGTGGGTGCTGAGAGTGTTGCCCCAAAAGATTTTGATGGCGCGCTCCTAACGGTCAGAGAGGTGGAAAAAACATTATTTACGTTCGAAGTACCACAAGATGTACTATTCGGTAGCACCTCAACGAGTACCATGGCGACAGGAACTTCTTATCAGATCGCAACTACGACATCACCGTAATATGCGCGCACTTACAGGCATCTTTTTGTTTGCAGTTTCACTACTCACGCCATTTTGGTTTTTTATATCTTGCGCGGGTGTGTATGCGTGTGTGTACCGACCGCGTGATATTTTTATAATGGGGATATGTGCGGATATACTTTTTGGACACGGAGTGAGTACATTCTCTTTCTTGTATACGGTGAGCACCGGCATACTCGCATGCGGCGCCATACTCGTGCGACCCTACCTTTCGGTGTATGCTAAGGAGTATGATGGTTAATTCTTTTTTGAGAAAAAAAAAGAAGAAGCAGAAGCGTGAAACCGTAGCGTTTGATGAAATTCTTCTTGATTCTTCAAATCTTCCTTCATTTAATACGGGTCGTATGGAGGGACGGATTGAGTTGCCCCTGAGTGTACGAAGCGTGTATGTAGTTGGCGGTGTCTTTGTGTGTATTGTGGGAGTGTTCCTTGTACAGTTAATTTTGTTACAGGTCGTGCGAGGTAGTGAGTTTGCGGATAAGAGTGAGCATAATCGCTTTGAAGAGTCCGTGATTATCGCTGAGCGAGGTGTGGTGCGTGATAGGCATAATGAGATGATTGCATGGAATGAGATTGATATAACGAATCAATACGATTTTCCTGTACGGGCATATACTGACAGGCGGGGTATAGGACAAATTATTGGTTACGTAAGTTACCCGCAAAAAGATAAATTTGGATTTTATTTTCGTACTGAATATGTAGGAAGAAATGGTATTGAGCAGTCATATGAGGAGCAACTTCATGGCAAGAACGGACGACAGATGATTGAGACAAATGTACATGGTGAGATAATTTCAAAAAGTGTGGTTAATAACGCAAGTGCGGGGCAGGAACTAACCCTGTCGCTTGACGCGGAGTTATCTGAGGTGATGCATGATTGGATTGCGTCAACAACAAAAAGCAACGGGTTTAGAAGTGGCGCGGGAGCAATGATTGATATTCATACAGGTGAAATCATTGCTATGACGAGTTTTCCGTCATATGATCCTGAAGTCCTCGCTGACGGTGATGATGTGTCACTTATTCAATCATACAATGATGATCCTCGATTTCCGTTTCTCAATAAGGTGGTGGGTGGAGCGTATACACCAGGCTCCATCGTGAAGCCAATTGTCGCGTATGGAGCGCTGGCAGAAGATATTATCAGTCCGCAGAAAGTAATTGTGAGCAAGGGGCAAATTATTATTCCTAATCCATACAATCCAAGTAATCCTGCTATATTTCGGGATTGGCGAAAATCACTGGGTGCTATGACCATACGAGATGCAATTGCGTACTCGTCGAATGTGTTTATGATGTCAATCGGAGGGGGGTATGAAGATCAGAAAGGTTTGGGGATTACGAAACTTTCAGAGTATTATACATTGTTTGGCTTGGGGACGAGTACGGGAATTGAACTTGCTGGTGAGCAAGTAGGGCTTGTACCCACACCCACATGGAAAAAAGAGGTTTTTAATGATGATTGGCGACTTGGAGACACATACCTTACTTCAATTGGTCAATTTGGTTTCCTTGCGACACCACTTCAGATGTTGCGAGCGTATGCCGCTATCGCAAACGGAGGATTTCTTATTACACCACACCTATTGAAAGATGAGCAGGGAGAGCGTCATGACCAAGGACTCAATCAAGATGATTTAAAAGTCGTGCGTGAAGGAATGCGTCAAGCAGTTATCCAAGAAGGGGGTACTGCGCGTGCCCTCGAACGAGATGATGTTGCCATTGCGGCGAAATCAGGCACCGCTGAGCTCGGTGAGTCAAAGGCCATGGTTAATTCCTGGATTGCAGGTTTTTTCCCGTATGAAAAACCACAGTACGCCTTCATTCTCTTTATGGAGTATGGTCCGCGCGCAAATACGGTCGGCGCATCGTACGTCATGGGTCGTGTTTTTGAATGGATGTCTGAACATAGAAAAACATACATGGGAGTTGAGTAGTGGGGAGCCTGTGCAGGAAATACATCAGCTACTTCTCCACATTTGACTTCGATGGTGCGCTACGTATAATTGGTGCAATCAACGTGTGTGTTGTGCGCAGTTCATTTATAAGCCACACCACATTCGGGAATAAATTGAAATATATCATGAATGAACCACAGGATTCGTTTTTAACCAAAGAAAAATACGAAGAACTTAAGAATGAATTGCAGCATCTTAAAACGGTGCGTCGTAAGGAGGTCGCGGAGTCACTCGAGTACGCGCGAAGCCTTGGTGATATATCAGAAAATGCAGAATATCAAGAAGCGCGTGACATGCAAGCAGCCATTGAAGAGCGTATCCAATACCTTGAAAAGGTTATTAAGGAAGCAAAAATAGTCGCCACTACAAAAAAGGGTGACGCGGTTGGTCTCGGAAGTGTTGTGTCCATAAAAAATGATAAGAGTAAGGATTCACGGTCATATACAATTGTGGGATCTGAGGAAGCAAACATTCATGAGCATAAACTTTCATACCTTTCCCCACTCGGAGAAGCACTCATGGGTAAGGTCAAGGGGGAGTCGTTTACGTTTGAGACGCCAGGAGGGAAGCAGTCATATACGGTATTGAAGGTTGAATAGCGAGAATGACTGAAATGCAAAACTGCGGGCACTTCGTGCCCGCGGTTTTGCATTTCAGTCATTCCACGATACTATTAAACGCATTATGTCATCAATTGAAGAAATACGTTCGGAACGTCTCAAAAAACTCGCGTTACTTGAAAGTCGCGGTATTGATCCATATCCCGCGACGTCACATCGAACGCATACAGTTGCTGAAGCACTTGAATTTTTTGAGGCGCTTTCGCACGCACAGGAATCGCTTACCGTAGCAGGGCGCGTAATGGTGGTGCGTGGACAGGGAGCAATTCTTTTTATGGATATTCTTGATGGAACGGGAAGATTCCAGTGTGTATTTAAAGAAGATGAAATGAGTGTGGATCAGTTTTCACTTTTTAAAGACGTCGTAGATAATGGTGATTTTGTGGAAGTGACGGGAATACTTTTTGTGACTCAGAAAGGACAACAATCTATCATGGTGCGTAAGTGGCGCATGCTGAGTAAAAGCCTTCTTCCGCTTCCTGATAAATACCATGGACTTACTGATGATGATGAGCGATATCGAAAGCGTTATCTCGATCTTCTTACTCACGAAGACAAGCGCGCTCTCTTTCAGCGGAAGGCGAAGTTTTGGGATGTTACCCGAAACTTTTTAAAGGCAAGGGGATTTCTTGAAGTTGAGACACCTACACTCGAAGTAACCACAGGTGGCGCAGAAGCACGCCCCTTCAAGACACATCACAATGATTTTGACATTGACGTATTTTTACGTATCTCTGTGGGGGAGTTGTGGCAGAAGCGACTTCTTGCGGGTGGCTTCGAAAAGGTGTTTGAAATTGGCCGATCATATCGCAATGAGGGGACAAGTCCCAATCACCTACAAGAGTTTACCAATATGGAATGTTATCAGGCGTTCGCTGACTACGAGGAGGGAATGCGCCTTGTTGAGGAGTTGTATAAGCATATTGCGATTGAGGTATACGGGACCACTGCGTTTACGCGGGGCACATACGCTTTTGACTTCAATGATACATGGAAGCGTATTTCTTACGCAGAAGAGATACGGTTACAGACTGGTATCGATATTGAGCAGGCATCTGATGATGTAATTCGAGCGAAACTTAGTGAGCTCGGGGTATCGTATGATGGCAATACTAGAGAACGACTCATGGACACACTCTGGAAGTATTGCCGTAAGCATATTGCCGGTCCAGCATTTCTCATCAATCATCCTAAACTCGTGTCACCACTGGCGAAGGATGTTGTGGGTAGTACCATGACGCAACGTTTCCAGCCCATTATCGCGGGCACCGAAGTTGGTAATGGTTATTCAGAGCTCAATAATCCTATCGAGCAACGAGAGCGCTTCGATATACAGCAGGCACTCATTGACCGCGGTGATGATGAGGCAATGATGTCAGATTTAGAATTTGTTGAAATGTTGGAGCACGGTATGCCTCCTGCGTGTGGTTTTGGTTTTGGCGAACGACTCTTTGCAATACTTGAAGATCTTCCGTTACGAGAGGCGACACTTTTCCCGCTCATGCGACCTAAATAACACTTACTCGCGCAAAAAAGCCCGCCACCTCCGGTGGCGGGCTTTTTTGCGTTTGACAGGATACAAAATCGCAGATGTGTATAACTGTGGTGTACAGTGGGACAGGGTGGTATATAATGTGCGTGTGGTGGGAGATAGTGGTAAACTATGAAAATAGTTTAACAGTTTAGAGTTCAGCCAAGTCACATGTTAATTGGTGAGTACACACATAATATTGATGCCAAGAAACGGCTGTCCTTACCTTCTAAGTGGAGGAAGGAACTTGGTACAACACTTGTGGTCACTCGCGGACTCGACAACTGTCTCTTCATTTATCCCTTGAAAGAGTGGGAGCGCATAACCGAAAAAATCGGTCAGCTCCCACTCGGACAAGCGGACACAAGAGGTTTCAATCGTTTTTTCCTTTCAGGAGCGGTTGAGGTGGAGGTAGATTCTGTCGGACGAATTCTCGTTCCTGATTTCTTGAAGGAATTTGCAGGTCTTACTACAAAAGTAGTGCTTGCGGGTATCCATGATCGTGTGGAAATGTGGGATGAGAATCGATGGATTGAGTACAAAAAGCGTATTGAGGCCCAAGCTGATCAGCTCGCGGAGAAATTGGGTGAGATTGGTGTTCTGTAATACGCATGTATGAAGCAACATTATACGGTACTCAAAACAGTGGCAGTGGAGGCACTCGCGATCAAAACATCGTCAGTCGTTGTTGATGCGACACTGGGCGCAGGTGGTCATGCCGAGGAAATACTCGCACGACTTGGCACTCATGGCGTATTCATTGGTATAGACGCTGATGAGGATGCGGTACTGCGCGCGCAAAAAATGTGTAATAGCAAGGCTACTACCCATTTCGTGTGCGATAATTTTCGAAACATTAACTCAATTACGGCACATTTACATAGTACACACATAGATGCAATACTTGCAGATCTTGGATGGAGAATGGATCAGTTTGGTGGAAACGGGAAAGGATTTTCATTCCTTGTTGATGAGCCACTTGTCATGACTTTTGGTGACAGTGCGAAATACGCTTTCACTGCGTCTGATATTGTCAATGAGTGGGAGGAACAGAGTATATACAATGTACTCAAGGGATATGGCGAAGAACGCTTTGCGGGGCGCATAGCCCGCGCAATTGTGGCGCACCGTCAGACAAAACCCATTGCGAGTACATTTGAACTCGTGAATATCATTAAAAATGTGGTTCCTCATTTTTATCGGACAGCCAAAATTCACCCCGCAACACGAACATTTCAAGCCTTACGCATTGCGGTTAATGATGAATTTGGGGCGCTCGAAGCATTTATCCATGACTCGATTGCGCTACTCGCGCCACAGGGGCGACTGGTCATTATTACCTTTCATTCTCTTGAAGATCGTATTGTGAAGCATCTCTTTCGTGCGTACGCACGCGATCACGTGGGCACAGTACTCACCAAAAAGCCAATTACTGAATCTAGTGAAATGTTACAAGTTAATCCCCGAGCACGGAGCGCAAAACTCAGAGTTTTTGAAAAAATATGAAGCACATAAAAAGCAATACAAAAGTATATCGTGATGAATCTCGCCTCTTCTATTGCGCGTTCATCTTTTGTGTAACGATATTTTTTGCATATATATATTTTGTGAGTGCTTCAGTTGCTGATGTGGTGATGCGAAAAGAAGTTGATGCAAAAATTCAAGACATGCACACGCGCATTAGTCAGTTAGAGGCAACGTATATTGAAAAGCAACACGAAGTGAGTGATGAGATTGCGTCACATCGTGGTTTTGTCACGGTTGAATCGAAGATTTTTATTGATACGCAGGAAGAAGATACGCTTGTTATGCGTGATCAGTAATATCCTTCATGAGGAAGCAGGCAATACTTCGAATACGAATAATAGCAGTTCTGGTACTTGCGGTTTTTCTTGTGCTGTTAGGTAGGTTGTACTATATACAAATTGTTCGTGATGATATGTATCGCGAAATGGGTGAAAGTCAGTACGTTCACTCGGTAAAAGATCTATATAATCGTGGAAGTATTTATTTCACGACAAAAGACGGCGAAAAGGTTTCAGCAGCAACGGTAAAAGCAGGATACCTCTTAGCTATAAATCCATCACAAATTGAAAATGCTGAAGATGTCTATGAAAAGCTTACCGTGCTTATTCCCATTGAAAGAGACACATTCATGTCACGCGCCGCAAAAAAAGAAAAGACATATCAAGAAATTACTCAGCAAGTAGAGGAGGATATTGCTGAAAAGATTAAGGACCTCAATATAAAAGGTGTCAGTCTCTATCGAAATCAATGGCGCTATTATCCGGGTAAGTCACTTGCGGCGAGGACTGTCGGATTTGTGGGGTATGATGATACGTTACTTGTAGGTAAGTATGGACTTGAACGTCAGTATGAAGATACGCTCGCGCGTGACGATGAGCGACTCTCAGTGAATTTTTTTGCAGAAATATTTAGCAACCTTGGTGATGTAACCTTTGATGCTTCAAAGGATGCGGAAGGTGATATCGTCACGACCATTGAACCCACAGTCGCACGTGCGCTTGATAGGGTACTTCTCCATGCGCATGAGACATGGAATAGTAAGCTCACGGGTGGTGTGATTATCAATCCTAAAAATGGTGAAATATACGCGCTCAACGTGGTGCCGTCGTATGACCTCAATGATCGGAGCGAGGTTCCGCTTGAAGATTTTGTTAATCCACTCATAGAAAGTGTGTATGAAATGGGATCGATTATTAAGCCACTCACGGTTGCTGCTGGTTTAGACGCGGGCGTCATTCGTCCTGAAAGTACCTACTATGATGCGGGTTTCCTCACCCTAAATGAGCGAACCATTAAAAATTTTGATGGAAAGGGCCGTGGTACCGTAAGTATGCAAGAAGTACTTAATCAGTCGCTTAACACGGGGGTTTCGCATATCACCAAGTTGCTCGGCAAAGATCGTTTTCGTACATACTTCTACTCATTTGGTCTCAACGAGCGCAGTGGTATTGATTTGCCTAATGAGGGTAGGGGTCTTATGAAAAACCTCGAGACGCAACGTGATGTTGAGTTCGCGACAGCGTCATTTGGGCAGGGTATCGCACTTACGCCCATTGCAACAACACGTGCGCTCTCAGCGCTGGCGAATGGTGGTACACTCATCACGCCACATCTCGTTAAGCGCATAGAGTTTGAAAATGGTGAGGTAAGGGACAGTAATTACGCAGAAGGTAATCGCGTATTTTCTGAATCAACCAGTGAAGATATTACACGGATGCTTGTGGAGGTGGTTGATACGGCACTCAAAGGGGGTAAGGCAAAAAATGAATACTATACTGTTGCAGCGAAAACAGGGACCGCACAGATACCCGATACGCAAAATGGTGGATACTACGAAGATCGTTTTCTTCATTCATTTTTCGGCTATTTTCCCGCATATGACCCACAATTTCTTATTTTCCTGTATACTGTAGAACCGAAGGGTGTTAAATACGCATCAGAGACACTCACCGACCCCTTCATGGAACTTTCTGAATTTCTTATCAATTATTACGCTCTACCTCCTGATAGATAGCATATGAAATCGCTTTTTAAAAAAATCATTGTTTCAATTCTTACGTATGAGGCAAAGTTGCTCATACGTCGCACAAAACCAACGATTATTGCTATAACGGGAAGTGTTGGTAAAACTTCTGTCAAAGATGCGGTGTATGCGGTACTTAAAGATACGACGCACGTACGTAAGAGTGAAAAAAGTTATAACTCAGACATTGGAGTTCCGCTCTCTGTGCTCGGTCTTCCAAATGCATGGAATAATCCATTGCGGTGGATAAAAAATATTATAGACGGGGCGTTATATGCACTGCATCCCTCTGAGTATCCGAAACTGCTCGTACTTGAGATGGGAGTCGATAGGCCGGGTGACATGGAAAAGCTTACCGCATGGATAAAGCCCGACGTTGTAGTACTCACACGATTTCCTGATGTGCCGGTACATGTGGAGTTTTTTAGCACACCTGAGGCGGTTATTGCGGAGAAGTCAAAATTGGTGCATGCGCTAAAACCCGATGGAGTACTTGTGTACAACCAAGATGATGAAAAGGTTGTTGAGGTGGCAAAAGGAGTACGTCAGCGCGCGATAGGGTATAGCCGGTACTCACTCTCACCCTTTACCGCATCAGGTGATAAAATTGTGTACGAGCACGGCACGGCGATTGGTTTTGAGTTTATTCTCACCCATGGAGATGAGGCGGTGACTATGCGCGTACAAGGCTCGCTTGGTGTGCAGCAGGCATACAATTACGCCGCTGCTACTGCGGTCGCGTCTCTCTTTGGGGTTGATATCAGGTCATGCGCAGCTTCGCTCGCGACACACACACCGCCACAGGGGCGCATGCGTATTATTCCAGGAATAAAACACACATTACTCATCGACGATACGTACAATTCCTCACCCATCGCCTCTGAACAGGCACTTAAAACACTTGGGGAATTGCGGGGTGTAAAGCGCAAAATTGCGGTGCTCGGTGACATGATGGAGTTGGGACAATTTTCTATTAGCGAACACGAACGCATCGGAAAGTTTGTTGCTAAATATGCGGACGTATTGGTGACTGTGGGGGTGCGCGCGCGGGGTTTTTCAAAGGGTGCAATAGACGCGGGTATGAATCCAAAAGATATTTTTGAATATGACGACGCGCGCCGTGCGGGGAAGGAGATACAGACATTTATCAAGGAAGGCGATGTGCTTTTGGTAAAGGGTTCGCAGTCTATACGCGCGGAGCGTTTTGTCGAGGAACTTATGACCGAGCCGGAACACGCGGATACATTACTTGTGCGACAGTCCGTAGAATGGAAACAGTATGGGTAGATTATTAGTGAAACGTGCCTATATCTTAGAAATATGACACGCTCATTAGGTGCCATTGAAAAAAAAATAAATAGGCGTATGCTTTGAGGCGGTCACCCAATGCGGGTGATTTGTTCTTTTACACAAAGATCGAGAGGTGCTCATGTGCATGAAAAACAGATTGCTTAGTGCGGTCCTTTTTTTTCTGTTTCAAGGAGATGCTATTGCGTCCGAGGTGTCACAACATCTGCCAGCGGCGTATCTCACCTCAGGGTGGGGAATTGCGTGTGTGCTCACTTTTATCGTAGCACTCGCATGCGTGATGCTCGAAGGAAAATTGCATATCCGTAAATCCATACCGGTACTCATATCTGCTGGGATTGTCTGGCTCATTGTTGGGTATCTCGGACAGAAGTCGGTCTCCGAAGAATTCGCGAAAGTTGCGTTTAGTCACGCGTTCTTGGAATACGGCGAGCTGTTTCTTTTTCTCATGGTTGCCATGACGTACGTGAACACATTGCAAGAGCGAGGCCTCTTTGAGTGGATTCAGTACAAGTTGCTCTCATACGGAATGACTTATAATTCCATTTTTTGGGCTCTTGGTCTTGGCGCCTTTTTTCTCTCACCCGTACTAGATAACCTCACAACAGCACTCGTCATGGCGAGCGTCGCTATTGCGGTAGCGGGGAACAATGCTCAGTTTGTGAGTAAGTGCTGCGTGAGTATTGTGGTGGCGTCAAACGCGGGAGGCGCATTTAGTCCCTTTGGTGATATCACCACGCTCATGGTGTGGAATGCAGGTCATGTAGAGGCTTTGGAGTTTTTGAGTCTCTTTACCCCTGCGTTTGTGAGTTGGTTTGTGCCTGCCCTCTGCATTGCGTTTTCGATTAATTCAGAGAAGGCACCGCATGGTCTGACGAATGAAAAGTCGCCCTTGAAATCCGGGGCGGTGCGTATCATCATGTTGTTTGTGCTCACTATCATTATCTCGGTAATGGGGAGGCAGTTTTTTGGTTTGCCCTCGGTTATGGGCATGATGCTCGGACTTGGATTGCTTAAATGGTATTGCCACAGGCTGTCACGCGATGAGCATACTGAATCGATGGATGCCAGTATGCCGTCGTTTGATGAAGAAACGTATGTTGCAATACAGCAATACTACCGTCGTAAACACAAGCCCTTTGACGTGCTTGTAAGTATTAAGCGCGTTGAGTGGGATACGTTGCTGTTTTTTTACGGTGTCGTGATGTCGGTTGCGGGTCTTGGGGCTCTTGGATATCTTGAAATGCTCTCTAAGTATTCGTACGGAACGCTCGGCTCGACATGGGCTAGTATCCTCGTGGGCATGTTCTCCGCTGTGGTGGACAACATTCCGGTAATGTTTGCTGTCTTGCAGATGTCACCGGACATGACGCACAACGATTGGCTCCTTGTAACGCTCACTGCGGGTATCGGTGGCTCGATGATTTCCATTGGTTCCGCGGCAGGTGTTGCCCTTATGGACTTTGCAAAAATCACTGATCCAAAAACGGGAATGAGTACCAAGGCGTATACCTTTGCTGCTCACCTCAAATGGACACCAGTTATTTTCGCGGGGTACATCTGTGGTGTTGTGGTACATCTGTGGACACACGGCATGCCACTTCCGTTCTGAAATGAAGCTTTCTACGAGCGCACGTACGTGCGCTCGTTTTTTTTACATACGATGTAAATCATGATAATATCGCGTTATGCATTATACGTGCACACTGTTTAGTTTTTCATTTTTTTGGAATTCGGAAAGCCGAAGGGTGTGGTAGATGTTTATGCAAAAATGCCACCACCCTTCGGGTGGTGGCATTTTTAAATTGTTCTTTATCAAAAAAGGAGTACTCGATATGATGGCAAAACGCGCTGAGTATCCACACGGTTTGTGTGTGTTCACCTCGGGTGCTGATTGTGAAGTTTATCTGGATACCGCGATACTCAGTAAAGTGATTGGTGAGACACGGGAAGTGCATGTTATACGCGCGCAAAGTAGCGCAGAGGTGTTTGAAAGGGTTTCCACGCACGCAGACGCAATTGGTGTGGTCCCCATGTATGTAACAAATGCATACGGTGGTGACTGCAATAACCTTGAGATGTATATCAATGCGTATCGTCTGCGTGGGGGAAAAATTCCATTCAAGATATTGTGCGCGGTGTACACTTCACGTAAACCAAAACGTGGTTTTCATGTACTCTGTCACGCATCGAATGACATAGCGGGTGTCGAAACGATGCTTGGGAAAAATCAATGTTGTATTTTTCGCGTAAAGGATGCCATTAACGGCTCTGTGTTTGAGGCATGTCGGATGCATGACCATTACCCATTCAGGGAACGGTTTGCGCTCGCGATGCCTCACATGGTCTCTCATGAAGAGATATACTTTGGCGCAGAATACATGATGTGCGAAAGTCATCATTCGACAAATGGTATTCATGGAGAATACGTCAATATTCTTTTCTCGTTTGACGCGTATCCCGTGTACTACATGGATGTATAGATTTTACGCAGATGCGTATTTGTAGTAAATGCGCGCCCTTCGGGCGCGCATTTTCCTTTTACTCCTCATTATTGAAAAAAACGCACAATCTGATATAACTATGCAACGCGAGAAAGCCTTTTCTCCGTATATTTTACAAGGCCCTATCGTCTAGAGGCTAGGACGTATCCCTCTCACGGATAAAACCGGGGTTCGATTCCCCGTAGGGTCACCAAAGAGAGAGCTGGTTCGAGCACTCGAGAAGCATCGAATCTAGCAAACAAAAGCAAGTCAGAAATGACTTGCTTTTGTTGTAGTTTAATACAACGATTTATGTTATAATCTTTTTATGAAAGATGATGCCAAAAAGTTGGGAGAAAATCTCAAGAAAATTAGAGTTAAGAAAAATATCACTCAAACAGAGCTTGCTCTAACT
>DASUDI010000011.1:0-4932 GCA_036275695.1 Minisyncoccota bacterium
TTCGTTCACACGATTCGCGTACCTACGGAACTCATCGAGGTCATCAACTCTTCCCTGTCTTGAAAGCCGCTCACACGAAACGTCTGAACTCGCACGCAAGTGTATGTATAGTGGCGGTTCCAAATCACGCGCCAAAACACATGCGGATATGTGTGCCTTATGAAGATCGACAAGGTTGTCGATCTGGCTATCATCAGCCACACTAAGCGCATGCGAGAGAATAGTACCCCCAAAGCCATTCATGACAATGAGTTTCTCCTGCCGATACCAATCAAGCACTTCACAGTGAATGAGTGTTGAAAGGCGTGCCCAAAAAAACGAAAGTTGCGCGTCGGGTGGTATCTCTTTATGATGCCCATCTCGAGCAATTTGCGTGACCCTCGTTGTGAATCGAACATGCGTGGTATCTGATGCACCACCGCCATTCGAGTCGCAAGGAAAAACACACGAATTACCCGGAAACATTTTTTTAAGACGCTCATGTACCTCCGTCTTACCGGATCCATGAGGACCAACGAGAACGAAAAAATTATTCTTTCGCACACTCATATTTCACCACCATTACTGAAAAGGTCAAAGATGGGCATATGCCCGCTATATTTGTATACAGTATCCTAAGAACATGTGGTATTAAAAATACCACGCCAAATATCGTACTCCTCTTTATAAAAACGTCAATTGTGGCTATACCCATTGACGCAACACATCATGCCGTAAGTCGGTTAGCCACCTCAGAGGTCATGTCACCCGCGCCCATAGTTACCACAACATCCTGTGAAGAAATGGTGTGCAAGAGATCTGTCACCACCGCGTCGACCGAATCATAGGCGTACGCATCAACACCGCGCGATTTAAGTCCCGCAACCAACTTCTCATGTGATACACCACTCTCGTTTACTTCACGAGCTGCGTAAATGGGAAGGACACACACATAGTCTGCGCGGCCAAGCGCGTCAATAAAATCATTAAAAAAGGTATGCGTGCGCGTATAGGTATGTGATTGAAATACTATGATGATTTTTTTGTCTGGATACAATTCACGCACACCACTCATCGTCGCAGAAATTTCGGTTGGATGGTGTCCATAGTCATCGTACACTTTTGCGCCATGCACCTCTCCTCTATATTCAAACCTTCTCCACGTACCCGCAAATTGTGCCAATGCACGTGAGGCAACCTCTCCATCAATACCCACCGTCACCGCAACAGCCTTTGCTGCCGCGGCATTACACTGATTGTGTATACCCGGTAGTGTGAGTTTTTGTTGGACATCAAAGAATTTAGCATAATTGACGATACGCGCGGTTACCCCCTCAAGCACGGGCGCGATGTTTGGCGCGCTAAAATCAACAATCACCACCCCATCTTCACGTACCTGGCGCGCGAGGTCACGAAATGCCAATTGCACCGCTTCAAGGTCTTGATAGTAATCAACATGTTCATGTTCAATATTGGTAATTACGAGAATGTCAGGTCTCAGTGACATAAAATCACGCCGATACTCGCATGCCTCAACGATAAAATATTTACTCTTCCCTGCACGGTAATTACTCTTTGTTTTTGCGCGAAGTGAACCTACTATTGCGGATGGGTCGAGACCTGCGGCTTCAAAAATATCAATGAGCATCGCGGTCGTTGTGGTTTTTCCGTGGCTTCCCGCCACCGCAATGAGGTAGTACTCATTTGCCACCATGCCCAGAGCTTCAAAATAATTAATGGTAATAATTCCTCGTTCACGCGCGCATACTAATTCCTCATGATCATGTGGCATTGCTTCGGTATACACAACCATATCAACATCGTCAGCAATATTCTCTTTTTTTTGGACACCAAAAAAAGTTATTCCTTCTGCTTCCAATGCACGAGTAATTTCTGAGGGGGAGCGATCAGACCCGCTCACACGCTTTCCTTCATGCAAAAAAAGTCGCGCGAGTCCTGACATCCCTATCCCCCCCACTCCCACAAAATGTACATGCTGTACCGAGAAAAGATTCATGTATGCATCGTATCAAATTTTACTAGAAAGACCATACCCTCATTATTATGTAAAGATAAAATCTATTTGAAAATTTAGTAATGTGGCATAGACTCAAAACATAATCCAGCAAGAGACATATTCATGGATGTATCCATTAACCACTCATCACACACATACAGAATACTCTCATATTCTGTTTCCTATAAAATACAATCAATGAAGAATTTAATATCATGCCTAGTCGCCGATGTAATGTCATAAGAAAAAACGACATCAAGTGCAACCCAGTCGAAATCAGCACCCTCACGCAATGTCATATAAGTTTTTTTTAACTCACTTTCCACATAAAAAATATGTCGTATTGTGTTTAATTTTTCATACCTATACGACCTTAAATGTATAGCAGAGATGAGTGGAACATTGAGACTTAATTCTTCATTCATTTCGCGAACAAATGCTTCTTTGGGCGTTTCGCCACTTTCACACAAACCACCGAAAAATGACCACCTTCCAGGCGAGAAATTTGTATTATGATCACGTAAATGAATTAATATCGTTTGATTACTCCTATCGAACAAAAACCCACCCGCGTACTCTGGAATCACTTCATTCATTAATGTGAGCTACGATCGCATTGAACTGATCGTAGCGATCGTACTCATTTTTAAATATATTTTTTGAAGAAAATCCAGGAGAAAGTAGCAATATATCACCTGGCCTACATACTAAAAATGCCCTACTCACTGCATCTTCAAGGGTCTCATATATTTTTGAATCACTGTTTTGTATATGGTCAATCAATCTATCTGTTCCATTTCCAGGAAGAAAAATAACTTCTCGCGCAAAGACATTTACCGATGCAACAAGTTTATCCAATTTGAAACCTTTATCAACACCACCAAGAATGAGAACAATATTTTTTGATAATCCGAGTGTTTCTAGTGCAACAATAACTGCGTCTGGGCTTGTTGCAGTTGCATCATTATATACTTTTATACCTTTCACTTCACCAATATATTCTAAACGCCCCGGCACGCCCGTAAATGTGCCAAGCCATTGAAATATCTCTTCATCAGTGAGTCCTATCGCGCGCAATGCCTCAAGCGCAAGTGCTGCGTTGAGACGATTGTGTTCGCCAGGTATTGCAAGCACACAATCATCAGGAAGGAGCGAGGTATCAACAATCTTAATATCCTGATTTAGTTCAAATCCTTCCTTTTGCGCAAAGGCGCGCGCACGTTCGAATACTTCTCGAGTAGTTACAAACACATTGCTCTCCTCTTGAAATCGAAATATGTTTGCTTTGTCTTTAAAATATGCGTCCATATCACCTCCATAATAATTGAGATGATCTTCCATGAAATTGGTAAACACTGAAATGTGTGGACTTATCTCGTATGTCCCAAAACCCTGCAACTGCCACGAATCAAGTTCCATAACAATGAGCGTATCGTCCTCGACCTCTTTGAGTAATTGAAGATTTGAAACACCGCGCACATTCCCCCCCAAAAGTACTTTCCCACCCTCAGTCGCGTGCGTAAGCACGTGGTGTATCATGTGTGTCACCGTGGATTTACCGCGCGTTCCCGTCACACCAATAATGGGAACACCCGACAACTTTGCGAGTAAAGCGCCACTCATTGCAATTTCCGCACCGTCTTCGTGCGCGAGGTGAATGTATGGTGAATCGAGAGGTACACCCGCTGCTTTGAGTATCATGTCACGTCCCCTAAAATCCTCCTCTCGATGCTCTCCAAGCCTGTACGTAATTGTGGTGTATTCTTCAAGCTGTTTCAATGAATCAGCAAGTTGCTCTTTGTCTTTAAGGTCGGTTACAATGATCTCTGCTCCGCACTCAGCAAGAAAAGCGGTGTCCCCTACGCCACGCCCTAATAGCCCAAGCCCCATAACGGTAATTTTTTTACCCTTAAAATAGTCTTTATCGTGAGACATATATAGTCGCATCATAACATAATTTACGCCATACCGTACATGCTACACTAGTGGCATGGACATACTGAGACTCATACGTCGTGGAATAAAATACAGTGCCGGAGGTATAAGCACGTTTGGTCTTGACCTCTTACTCGTGTACATCCTTACACACTACACACCCATACCTGTGTCAGGTGCACTTATTCTTGGTTTTTTGTGTGGCATCAGCATCAACTACCTCATCTCATATTTTTGGGTATTTAGGGGCACAACTCAAACACTAGCACGTGGGTACGTATATTTTCTTAGCATTGGCATCTGCGCAGGTATCGCCATTAGTTACAGCACGCTCTTTATCACACAACACACCTCACTTTCAATCCTCGAAAGTCGGGTATGTGTTGCATCAGTCATAGGCATTGGTAACTTTTTATCAAATGCACTCATAAACTTCAAAATGACCTAACTGTGCGTAATCACGTATTCACAAATATTCTCCTGCTATAATTACACATGTATGAAACACGCCATTGAATCATCTAAACTATTCCCCATTATCTCATGGTCGCTCATAGTGGGATTCGGAGCATTTACCTGGACACTCACCCTTCATCTCAAAAGCGAACTTTCAAATATATCTATGGGAGTTGAGCGGGTTGAAGCGCGACTTGATGCAATGGAAAAAGAAAGCATCAGCACGCCGATAAGTACCAGCACTAAACATCGTACCCCCATGGGTTACTAATAATAAAAACCCCTGTCCGCGCTCTTGGATTCGAACCAAGGACCTTTCGAGTATCAGTCGAATGCTCTAGCCAACTGAGCTAAGCGCGGACAGGGGTTTCTATATATTTTGAATCCTACGATACTACCAAAAAGTACGCATTTGAGCAACCGTATAACAATGGGGATGTATGATGCTGATATAAATAAGAAAGGGTCGGGATGCGAAGCATCCCGACCCTTGGTCTCAGCGCGCGCCTTCGGCGCGCGCTGCATCGTGGCGGAACATTTCTTGC
>DASUDI010000012.1:0-11395 GCA_036275695.1 Minisyncoccota bacterium
CCTTCAACCGCGTATGAATGGTGGGTGCAGGCATATGATATAGATGCTGATGAATGGAGCACATATTCGAAAGTCGCTTTTACCTGCGAGCCTATGGCGGTACCTCCCGCATGTTCAAATGGACTCGATGATGATGGTGACAGTAAAATAGATTATATAGATGATAAAGGCTGCACTTCTGCAACTGATACAGATGAAACTGATCCCATCATTATACCTCCCGCATGCTCGAATGGACTCGATGATGACGGTGACTCTATGACTGATTACCCTGATGATATTGGCTGTAGCGCGCAAACTGATGACGATGAAACAGATGTCCCCTCTACTTCTGGTGGTGACAATGTAATTATAACGCCCACATGCTCGAATGGACTCGATGATGACGGTGACTCAATGACTGATTATCCCGATGACATCGGCTGTACGTCATGGTCTGATACCGATGAGGCAAGTACAGAGCCATTACTTACTGTAAATAAGAGAGTGGTGGAGATAGGAGATTCAGTTGAATTGACATGGGAAACAAGTGAGGTATCCTGCACTATAGCCGGTGGTGAAATGGAAACAATGCAAGTTACAGCTTCAGGGAAACAAAGTATTGAAATACGTGCTTTGACAGAGTTTACGATTGACTGTGGTCAGTCAGGTAGTGATACGCTCACTGTTGAGGTTGTTCCACAGTGGTTTGCAAGTTAATATTTCCATAAACTCAATTTTAGAGTTCATCTAGGATTATTTAGTAGCTAGCAAGTCTGCATGTTGAGAAATTTTCTTAGAAATGTTTTTTCGCGTTCAAGAATGAAATACCCTTCTGGCTTCATGGGTAAATCTTTTTCAAGTATTTCTAATACACTGAGCGGTGGTAGCCAGATTGTCTCTTGACCTTCCTCAATTTCACCAATTTCAAGTTTTGGTGTCCCGAGACGACCAATTACATGTGCCACAAAACAATAGGAGATGTGAATCATTTTCTGAGAGTTGCGATATTCAATAATTACCCCAACTGGTTTTACGATGTCGCAGCTACATCCAACTTCTTCAAGCACTTCTCGGGCAAGTGCCTCTTTTACTTCTTCACCGGTCTCTACGCCACCACCGGGAAGTTTATGAAAGTTATACGTTCTGAGATGTTGAGTTGCCATTTTACCAGATTCATTGAGTAGAATCGCTCGTGCTGATTTTCGTAATTCATAGTACGTACCAAGTTGTTCACTTGCATCTGACAGACCAAGCGTTCCCTCACTAATTTCTTTTAGTATTTCCATGTGATTAGTATACAAACACATGAACCATTACTCAATGGTGATTAATTCGTAATCCATCATGGTATTATGAGAATATGCATCAGAGAAGATTTTTTATAATACAAATCATCAGCTTTGTGGTTGTGTGCGCTGTTGTTACTTTTACCATCTACATTTTTCATTCTCATGAAATTGAGGAGGGTAATTCGATTACATCAGATGAACATGTGACTGTTGCAGATCACAAAGATGCCACATATATACTCAATGGAGAAAAAGTACAGTTTGACGATGGGTATAATGAGAAAGTAATCACACCAGATTCCGCGACAAAAATTATAACTCGATATTTTGGGAGTGAACTATTCACTGACCTTGATGGTGACGGAGATGATGATGTTGCTTTTATTATTATTCAAGAAACAGGTGGCAGTGGCATTTTCTACTACGCAGTTGCCGCACTGAATACTGAAAGTGGGTATGTTGGCACAGACGCCTATTTACTCGGTGACCGCATCGCTCCACAACCAACAACCATAAGTTCGAATCAGGTTCATAAAAACGTAGTTGTGTTTAACTATGCTGATAGAGCGCCATATGAACCAATGAGCACACAGCCATCAATTGGAAAGAGTGTGTATCTAAAAGTCGATAAGGAGACTATGCGATGGGCTATTGTCGAACCTGATTTTGAAGGCGAATCTGCTTTGCAACATTGATGCAACTGAACCCATCTTTCATAGATGAGAATTAAAAAACTGCTCATCTGTGTGGTTTTTTGTCTTGGACGAAGTTTGTTATGCGGGAATCTTTGTATCAATTGAGAACCAGTCTAATTGAGATGGAGTGTACTAATTTTTTCAAGATTGTAGACCTTTGGTAAGAGGCTGTATATTTTTCTGCTATAATAGAGTCCTTATTCTTTAAAGTTTTTAATATGATTACAAATCGTGCTTTTTCCATCGCAAATATAGTACTGCTTACTTCATTACTCTTGCTTTCTCTCTATCCGGCGTTTGCCAATGCCGAAGCCTCACCTCTGGTTGGGAAGGTAATTGCGTTGGACTCTGGACATGGTGAATCAGAGACATCTTTTGGCACATCAGGTCTTTGCGATATTGCTTCTACGACAGTAACAGAGGTAGAGGTAAACAATGCGGTACGCCAAGTATTATCAGATATGATTACGGACGCTGGCGGTGAAGTATTTCCGGTGCCACAGTTGGAATCGCGTAACGCTCGGGTTGATGCCGCCGAAGTAGCAAACTCTGATGTGCTCATTTCTATTCACCATAATGGTTCAACCAATATTTCCACGGACTACACACAATTTTTTGTAACTCAAAAAAATGATAAAGAATTGGCAAACGCAATTTATCCATTCATGCTGAGTGCAGTGCAGGGAGTAGGAAAGGGGATTAAGAGCGACGGGTACGGTATGACCGTGTACGGTTCATTGCCAGGGGTGCTTACAGAATCATATTTTATTACAAATACAGACCGAGCATGTGAATTTGTTGCGTATCTAGCAGATACTACAAACACCAATTCAATTGTTCATCGTGAGGCTCAAGCATTGTTTGACGGTCTTGAGTCGTACTTTACACAATCTGGTGGTAGTGAAGGAGGAGGTGGCAAGGGAAGAAATCGTTAGATAGGACTTCAATAACAAAAACCGCTTAATTAAGCGGTTTTTGTTATTGAAAGTAAACTTAATTCTTCGATACAAAGCTGTGGAGATGGCTGGAGTTGGCGTCAGGTCACTAATTCGCTCACGCTCATAAGTGCCTCCTGCCCAGGCTTGCTTGTTTTTCTTCTAGGAAGAATAAAAACATAGCTCGGCTTTCAATTCTCCCACGTGAGTGACGCAGGTCACTCACTCATCTCCACTCAAAACTCAAATAATAAAAGCGCCCGATGGCGCTAATATTATTACGAGTGGAGATGGCGGGAATTGAACCCGCGTCCGAGCATGACCGCGCGTATGTATCTACAATGCGTAGCATACCTTAATGGTTTGAAGAAGTATCATGTAAGGGTATGCGAAAAAGATACTTCTCGAGTCTCTAAGAAATTTAGATAGTTATAGAAACAGGTAACTATCTATAGCCTGATGTCTATATCATTCAAAGCACCCTATCAGGCGTGGGGTGTGTGAACGTCGCGCGAGCGAGCGAGTGGTTACGCTACAGCTGGGGCGAATCCAAACGCGTTTGCGTAAGGACTTGGTACGCTTTTCTTTGCACGTACAGATGGATGCGTTTTAACGAAGTCACATCCAACTTCGGCATTGCACATATCGTGCGGGGCAAACCGTCTAAGCCTGTCATCCCCCGTATTATGTCTTGTGTCTCAAAAAAGAGTGAAGCAACACATGATGCGGGGAAGGGCAACTAGGATGATTTTAACATGCGTTCAGTGACGCGTTTGACATCGCGCGCCTTGATACTCTCGCGTTTATCGTATTTCTTTTTTCCGCGCGCGATTGCGATTTCGAGCTTGATTTTTCGGTTTTTATTATACAACTTAATTGGGATAATTGTCAAACCCTGCTTTTCACTCTTGTGTTCGATTTCCGCAATCTCTTTTGGGGTGAGGAGAATTGCGCGGGGGCGTTCAGGGTCGTAGGTTTTTGGGGCGTTTGATTTTTGAAAGGGCGGTATTGATGCACCAACGAGGAGCGGTACGCCCCCGCGCACCACCACATATGAACCTTCGAGCTTACCCTGATTATGTCGTATTGCTTTAACCTCAGTACCTAAAAGCGAAATACCCGCCTCGAAGGTGTCGAGAATATCGTAATCAAAACGCGCCCGCTTGTGGGTAATATACGTACTCATGTTACATACTATAACGATATTGTGGTGCGTGAGCAATGGGTATCGAGAGAAATTTTTCTCGCAAAAAGGGTATTTTTATGTATAATGAGCGTCATTACCGTTTCTGATATGGGTTTATACATAGTAAGTATCGTTTAGCATATGACAGAACAGAATGAGACATCAAAACATGAAAAAAAGCGTAAGGGAGACGACAAGCGTACGCCCATACCCAAAATGCCCGTTGGCCCTGGCAATTTTTGGAATAACATTCTCACGACGGTTATTTTCATCATTATTTTATCACTCGTTTATGCTGAGTTTGCGGGTACCGCACAGAAACCCGAGGAGCTCTCAATTTCACAGGTTGCTGAGCGTGTAAAAGGTGGAGAGGTAAAGGAGATTGTGGTGAAGGGAAGTACCCTCGATATTACGTATACTGATGAGACACGAAATACGGGAGTCTCGAAAAAGGAAAATGACGCAGCGATTACTGAGACGCTTGTTAATCTCGGAGTAACGACTGAACAAATAGGAAAGGTGGCAATTAATGTACAGAACGAAACAGGATTTCGCTACTGGCTTTCCAATCTCGCGCCATTTCTGTTCCCCTTTCTTCTTCTCGGTTTTATTGTATGGTTTTTTAGTCGTTCGGTGAAGGGGGCGGGTATGCAAGCGCTCAATTTCGGTTCTTCAAAAGCGCGCATGATAGACCCAAATGATCAAACGCAAAAGGTCACTTTTAAAGATGTTGCGGGAGCAAAGGAAGCGAAGCAGGAGTTAGAAGAGATTGTAGACTTTCTCAAAAATCCTAAAAAGTTCCTCGATATTGGCGCGCAAATTCCAAAAGGCGTCATGATGATGGGTGCGCCGGGTACAGGAAAGACACTTCTCGCGCGCGCGGTTGCGGGGGAAGCAGGAGTGCCATTTTTTTCAATTTCAGGTTCTGAGTTCGTGGAAATGTTTGTGGGTGTAGGCGCTTCTCGTGTGCGTGATCTTTTCAGTATGGCAAAAAAGGCCGCCCCCGCAATTATCTTTGTGGACGAAATTGACGCGGTGGGGCGCGTGCGTGGCACCGGTGTCGGTGGGGGTAATGATGAGCGCGAGCAGACACTCAACCAAATACTTGTTGAGATGGATGGTTTTGAGCCGAATCAGAAAGTGGTCGTCATGGCGGCAACCAATCGTCCTGATGTACTCGACCCTGCACTCCTTCGTCCTGGTCGTTTTGATAGGCGCGTCACCATTGACCTTCCTGACCGTGATGATCGAAAAGCAATCCTTGCGGTGCACGCACGCAAGAAACCACTTCAAGAAGATGTAAATCTCGATATTATTGCGCAACGTACACCAGGATTTTCTGGCGCGGATTTGTATTCACTCATGAATGAAGGCGCTATTCTCGCCGCGAGGGAAAATCGTAAAAAAGTTGGTCAGTTTGACCTTATTCGGTCTATTGAGAAAGTGTTACTTGGCCCTGAGCGCAAGAGTCACGTGCTTTCACGAAGAGAGCGTGAGATTACGGCATACCATGAGGCGGGACACGCGCTTGTCGCGTCGGTGCTCCCATACGCTGACCCTGTGCAAAAAATATCAATCATCTCACGTGGTCGCGCGGCAGGGTATACGCTTAAACTTCCTGATGAAGATCGGCGCATGGCATCGAAGAAAGAATTTCTTGATGATATTGCAATGACGCTCGGTGGCTATGTAACAGAACAAATGATTTTTGATGACCTCACCACGGGTCCATCGAATGATTTACAGGTAATCGCGAATCTCGCGCGTGACATGGTGACAAAGTACGGTATGAGTGAAACGCTTGGTCCCGTGGCACTCGAAGGTACGGGAGGACGTATGATAGGGGGGGGTATGAGTGAAGATCGTGGATACTCACATGAAATTGCAAAAGCAATTGACGATGAAGTGCGCGCGCTTATCGAGGGAGGAAAATCACGCGCGCGTGAGATATTGATGAAATATCGGGATGCTCTCGATGCTGTTGCGCACCGGCTTCTTGAGGTAGAGACTTTGGAGCGTGAGGAGTATGAGGGTATTTTGAAAGCGCACGGTGTAGATATTCAGGATGCGTATAAAGAAATGCGCGAAAAAGAGGAACGTATTGGTGACCCTTCGCGCTCACTGGAACCAGCAACTGATACACTTGCGGGTGTGTAGTGTTAAGGTGGGGAAATAAAAAGTCGCGCGCCTTTTAGGCGCGCGACTTTTTCGTTCCTTATACAACGCACCCCCTGTCCGCCCACTTGGACTCGAACCAAGGACCCCAGAGGTATAAGCTCTGTGCTCTAACCAACTGAGCTATAGGCGGATACAAGGTACCTTGTATCCGCAAAACTATACCGCACCACAGGGTATGTGACAATGTTCACAATGAGTGATTATGTTTTGAAATATATAAAGAAACCCCGCGCGACACGAAGTGTCGCGTGGGGGTGGTTGGGTGGATGAATGAAAATACGAACGGACGGCTCAGGCGATTGTTCCCGAAACGATTTAACTTTGCTACGATTACGCAGAAACAACTAGATGCAGCGGTCCATCTGATGAACCATACGGAACGGAAGAGCTTGGGGTGGAAGACGTCGTGCTCTGTGTATAGGAGAGAGTGTTGCGTTTCGGGTTAGAATTCAAGTCGCAGGCACATGCAAGCATACGACCTTATATCCCCATATGGAATCATCTAGGATTTACGTCACCTTATTCCATATGAAGGTGCTCGTGGAGGTGTAATACTTTATGTTGTATGTCTGGGTAAGTGGTGAGTTCTGGGTCTTCGGCGATAAGTGTATATGCTTCACTTCGTGCCGCTTCTACCATTTTCATATTTTTGATTGCTTCCATGCCAATGTCGGTAATCCCTGATTGTTTGCCACCATATAATTCACCACTCCCACGAAACGCAAGGTCGTACTCGGCGAGTTCAAATCCATTCTTTGCGGTGGTGAGCGCTTTCATTCTATCTTTGGTGCGGTCGCTTTTACTTTCAGTGACGAGAAAACAGTATGGTTGATATGTGCCACGAATGACTCGTCCGCGAAGTTGATGTAGTTGCGCGAGACCAAAACGTTCCGCGCCTTCAATAATGATGTTGGTGGCGTTGGGCACATTCACACCGACTTCAACCACGGATGTTGCGACAAGAATATCAATGTCATGACGCGCGAATGAATTCATAACGGTATTTTTTTCGGTGGGTTTCATTTTGCTGTGGAGTATGCCAATGCGCGCTCGTGGAAAAATATCTTTTTTGAGTCGTTTTGCTTCCTCAATTACGGATTTCGCATTTATAGCTGTTTCTTTTTCAGGGTCTGGTGCATCAATACGAGGGCATATAACGTATGCTTGCCTGCCGGCCGCAAGCTCACTGCGTACGTGCGCGTACATATCTTCGTGTGCTCCGGGTGCTATGACGCGCGTCTTGACGGGCTTGCGGCCGGCCGGCATCTCATCAAGAAGTGTTATATCAAGGTCACCATACATGGTAAGTGCAAGTGTGCGAGGGATAGGAGTTGCGGTCATTGAAAGAAGATGGGGGAGATGGGTGTCTTTTTTTGCAATTGCTTTGCGTTGCTTGGTGCCAAAACGGTGCTGTTCGTCAATAATGGCAAGCGCAAGATGTTTAAACTCAACAGATTTATACATGAGAGCATGCGTGCCGATAAGGATTGCAATCTCGCCATTTTTGACCCATTTAAGTAATTGGGACTTTGAGATGGGTGTTGCTTTTGTACCGTCTACTTTTGAGGGGAATTTCATGCAACCACTTCCCGTGATGAGTCCGATTTGAACGGGGAGGTGATTGAAGTAGGAAATGAAGGATTCAAAGTGTTGTTTCGCGAGGATTTCGGTAGGTGCCATGTATGCTACTTGCAGGTTGCCAAACGTAAGTGATTTTTTCATTCCTTCGGGCGGTCGTGAGGTTGCGATGGCGTATGCAGCCGTTGCGGCAACGGCAGTTTTGCCACTCCCCACATCGCCTTCAATAAGGCGTGACATCGGATAGTTCTTTTTGAAGTCAGTAAAAATAGTATCGAGCGCGCGCTGTTGCGATGCGGTGAGTGTAAATGAAAATCGATTGGTAAATGCTTCGATGTGCTCTCTGTCAGTCACGCAAGTATAACTTTCTGACTTTTGTATGCGCGCGCGTTCTTGCGCCTTGGCGACTTGTATAAAAAACACCTCTTCAAACGCAAAACGTTTGCGCGCGCTCTTGGTATGGTGCGCTTTTTTTGGAGTGTGAATCCATTGGAGTGCGGTAGTGAGTGTGGGGAGATTGTAGCGATCAAGTATTACCTTGGGTATGGGATCTGTGAGCGTGGTGAGTACGCCGCGCTCAAAACATTTTTGAATCGTATGAAATATCCATTTTGAGGTAACACCTTTCGTCTCTCGATAGATAGGAAAAAGAGTATCATCGTGGTTTTGTGTACCATCAAAGAGTGAGTCATGTCTATCTACGGGGAGTGTGTCAATTTTTTCTACCTCAGGATTGGCGATATAGTATGCACCTTCGGTTCCCGTGACGGTACCCGCGACCTTTGCGTACATGCCGTCATTAAGCATCTTGGCGATGTATGGCTGATTAAACCACATAATTTTGATGCGTGCGGAACCGTCCTCAACCCAACCCTCGGCGATGGGAACCTTACTCTTCCATGCCTTTCGCGTTTTAAGTCCTCCTATGCGTCCGAATACAATCGCGTCTTGGCCCTTGGTGAGTCCTGCTACGGATTGAATAGTACTAATATCTTCATATCGAGCGGGGAGGTGGTAGAGCAAGTCGGCTACACTGACAATATTAAGTCGAAGAAGTGCTTTTTGATGCAGTGCGTCAATACGAAAATGTTTCGTGATGGGGTCGTTGGGGTGCATATTTTATATAGTATACCACTCTGGTGATAAAGTTTGTGGTGTTACGTATATGCCGTATACTATGATGCGTAGTAGTAATAATGAGACTCTTTTAATATGGCACAGAAAAAAAAACCTCAAACAGATTATGCGAAGCGAGCATTAGAGTTTCACAAAAAACATCATGGAAAACTCGAGGTGATTTCAAAGGGAAAGCTTAAAACAAAAGATGATTGGAGCACGCTCTACACACCTGGTGTCGGTGCGGTATCAAGTCATTTGGCAAAACATCCCCGTGATGCGCGTGAATACACCATGAAACGCAATACTGTAGCGGTAATTTCTGATGGATCCGCGGTGTTGGGACTCGGAAATCTTGGTGCAATACCCGCGCTTCCCGTCATGGAGGGGAAGTGCGCGATTTTGAAAGAAATGGCAGGAGTAGATGGATTTCCGATTGTGCTTAACACTCAGGATACTGAGGAAATTATTCGGACGATCACGAATATAGCACCGACGTTTGGCGCCATAAATCTTGAGGACATCAGTGCACCTCGATGTTTTGAGATTGAGGAGCGGTTAAAGGATATACTTGATATCCCTCTTATGCATGACGACCAGCACGGGACCGCGATTGTGGTTCTTGCGGGACTTATCAATGCGTCAAAAGTAGTGCGTAAAAAAATGACGGAAATGAAGGTGGTCATTGTGGGGGCAGGAGCGGCGGGTCGTGCCATTGCATTGCTTTTGATAAAAGCAGGAGTTCACGATGTGATTGTGTGTGATAGCGTGGGTGCTATTTACCAAGGAAGAAAAGGTATGGCTCCGTACAAAAATCAACTTGCGAAAGTCACCAATCCACGGATGGTGAAGGGTATTCTTGCGGATGCGGTAGTCGAGGCTGATGTGCTTATTGGAGTTTCTGGACCAGGTACTATTTCTCGCGCGCATGTTGAACTCATGGCGCGTGATGCGATTGTCTTTGCGCTCGCAAATCCAATTCCTGAAATCAAACCCGATGACGCAAAGCAGGCAGGTGCACGCGTGGTGGCGACAGGTCGCTCAGATTACGCAAATCAGATAAACAACGCACTTGCATTTCCGGGAATATTTCGAGGCGCGCTCGATAGGAATGTGCAAAAAATTACTGACGATATGAAACTTGCCGCGGCAAAGAAAATCGCGGGATTAGTGAAAAAGCCGAGCGTGGATGAGATTATTCCAAAGGTCACGCACACTGGACTTGTGAAGGCGGTGGCGAGTGTTATCCGATAGGAATATGAACTCAGAAACATTTTTGTAAAATGTTCTGCATGAGTACATCACTTGTTTAGATAGTCATGGTCGTTGTATATGGAAGACGGTATAATCTATAAGTGTCAATAAAGTATTTTAAGCGTAGGGATATCATGAATATATGTGTACTGCTCGTTGTGCTATGTGTGGTGCTTTTTTCTGTGTGGTATTTCTCCAGAGTGCCACGCAATGATAGAGAATGGTCATTAGATCAGCGCGTACTATCACACGCAAAGTTCACAGGAGATGAGGTGACTGTGTTTAATATTCGTAATTTTACCTACAAATCAGTGACTGATTATGAGCCAAACTATTACGACAAGACATTTAATCTGAATGACCTCGTGTCAGTCGATTATATTGTTGAGCCATTTGGTAACATGGGTGCCGCGCATACATTTCTAAGTTTTGGTTTTAGTACGGGTGACTATCTGGCAATTTCAGTTGAGATTAGAAAGGAGGTGGGTGAATCATTTTCTCCCCTCAAAGGATTGTTGAGAAATTACGAACTCATGTATGTTGTTGCCGATGAACGTGATGTAATAAAACTTCGTACAAATTATCGCCAAGATGCGGTATATCTCTATCCTATAAAAATTTCGAAAGAGCATATGCGCATACTTTTTAGTGATATGCTTACGAGAACAAATAAATTGCGGGAAAAACCTGAATTTTATAATACGGTAACCAATACCTGCACAACAAACATCGTATCTCACGTTAATCATATCGCGCCAGCTCACATTCCGTGGGACGTAAGATTGTTACTTCCTGAAAATTCCGATGTGCTTGCGTATGAGCTCGGACTCATTGATACCTCAGTATCGTTAGAAGAGTTACGGAAACACCATAAGATAAATGATAAAGCAGCACAATACGCAGATTCAACAGATTTTTCAAAATTAATTCGAAAATAACATCTTTAATGTATCCCCAGTCTTATGTCGCTATACGAGCATGCCCGTATATAATAACAAAGGTAATTATCAAACCTTATTTATACTATTCATGTACTCACTTCGTAATCTTATTGGCGCGCGTTTCTTCTCCCTTTTTCTATGCATGGTAGGTATATCTATACCTACCTACATGTTTGCCCAAACCCCATCCAACACCATCCCAGAAGGTACTGAATCAACATTTGAAGAAGCGGGAGTTGAG
>DASUDI010000013.1:0-29897 GCA_036275695.1 Minisyncoccota bacterium
GCGGAGAGTGAGGGATTCGAACCCTCGAGGGTTGTAACACCCTGCCTCGTTAGCAGTGAGGTGCTTTCGACCACTCAGCCAACTCTCCATATGTTCTGCGCGGACCTACTCAACAATGATTGAGTGAGGGTAGGATAGCATATTTTTTTTGAGACGACTACGTGCCATATGGATACGTGTTAATGGCCATGTGGTCAGTATCAGTATAGGATTGTTTTAAATGGACGTGGAAAAGGTGATATGTGGCATCAGGTAGTGAAGAAGATTACGCTCGTATCGTAATTTATATAGTATATAAGCTCAATGTGCGAGTGCGATACAGGTGACTGAGGCGGGGTGGTGCAGCAAAAGTGCAGCTTTTGCCGCATGAAGTGTCGCGCCCGTGGTGGTAACGTCATCAAGAAGCACAATATGCTTTCCAACAATCTGTTGGGGTTGTTTTATTATAAACGCCTTTCGCATGTTAGAAATTCGTTCATTGCGCGCGAGTTCAGTTTGGGGGCGTGTATCGCGGACACGTTTCATTGTTGAAAGCATATGATTTTTTTGTGGGATGGAGGTATGGTGGAGTATCTCGTACACCTGGTTGTATCCCCGCGCGCGATAGCGCGCGGGAGAAAGTGGTATGGGGATAATGTAATCATACGTAAGTGGATGTTCTTTGAGGTGGTGCATAAGTAGTGCGCTCAATAAGACATGCGCGTGAGTATTTGCATGAAATTTTGCTTCATGTATGAGCGCGTGTATGTCTGGGTTGTGAAATGATGAGAGTGCGGTGATATCTTCGAATGTGTGTGGTGCGTAGAGGTTTGTTACATGCGGTTGGTTGAGTTGGCGAACACGTTTTAAATGCTCCGAAGGAGGGAAGATGGTATCAATAATGTATATAAACAGATTTTGCATAGGAAGCCTTACCATTAAAGTGTAAGGTGATAGAATACAAACGTAAAGTATGGCATTCGGTCTTCCCTTATTCAAGAATATTAAAAAAGATATTACCGCGCCCTCAGGCAAAGGATCTTTTCTTGGTGTGGATATAGGTTCTTCAACTATAAAAATTGTCCAAATTAAGAATGAAAAGGGACTTCCCACACTTGAAACATATGGCGAGTTACAACTTGGTCCATATGAGGGTGTCGAAATTGGTAGGAACACACATCTCCAGTCAGCTCGGCTTACTGAAGCACTTATTGATATTATCCGTGAGGCTACCGCAACAAGCACTACGGTCGCGTATGCGCTTCCTTATAATTCAAGTTTTACCAATGTTGTGTCCATTCCAACACTTGATGAAGAAAAAATCACTTCAATGTTGCCCATTGAGGCACGTAAATATATTCCTGTATCACTGTCAAAGGTCGCACTTGACTGGGTATTGTTAGGAACCAATAAGCAGTTGGTGACGACCTCGGTATTGCTCACTGCCACCTATACACAAGTGATCGAGAAGTATGAAGAAGTTATTCGCGGCGCAGGCCTTACCTCACAAGTACATGAGATAGAAGTATTTAGTTCATTACGCTCAATCGTGTCTCCCGAAGACGATGTGGTCGCGCTTTTAGATTTCGGTGGTTCGTCAACGCGGCTTTACATTGTCGAAAAGGGTGTGGTGCGGAAAACGCACAGCGTTCTTTTGTCAGGAGTCGATATATCAAACGCATTCGCGCAATCGCTCAACATAGAATTTTCTCACGCTGAAGAGGTAAAACGTACTCACGGTATATCTGGAATTGCGGGGGAGGCGGAGGCACAGAAACTAATCGTACAGGTTTTGGAACGTGGTCTCCGTGAGTTGCATACCGTTCTTTCGCGATATGAAGCAGATGAGTCATTGCAGATTCAAAAAATCATCCTTACCGGAGGCGCATCATTGCTTAAAGGTCTTGATATGTACACACGTGACATGTTTTCACGTAACGTTGAGTATGCGCAACCTTTTGATAAGGTGGCGTACCCAGCATTCCTCACTGATGTTCTGCATGAAGCAGGGCCATCATTTGCGGTTGCGGTTGGGGTGGCACTTCATGCACTTCAAAGTGCAAAGAATTAGGAGCACTGTCCACACCACGACAATATATTTTTTTGCAATCAAATATATAATAATACGTAATGCCATACGTTCCACGTCCCATCACAAATCAACCTACGGGTGCAATACCTAAGTTGGTAAAAAAGAAGCACACTTTTCGTGTATTCTCATTCCTTGGAACTATAATGGTTCTTACGTCTCTTGCGGGACTGGTGGGTATGTTTGCGTACAAGCAGGTATCAGAAACACAACTTGCAGATGCGCAAGAAATGCTCGCAAAAGAAAGTGGCGTTGATAATACAAGTACAATACTTGAGCTTGAATTGTTTAATCAGCGCATTCTTGCAGCAGAGTACCTCATTGAAAATCATCTTGCCCCTTCGAAAATTTTTGCTGAAATTGAAAAAATAATCAAACAGTCAGTCCAGATTAATAATTTTACATACACCTATGATCCAGGATTTCAGGCAATACTAGAATTAGGGGGAGGTACATCAGCTTTTTCATCGGTTGCGTCACAGAATATTGAGTTTATGAAGAACAATCTCTATACAGATTTTGTACTTGAAGATATCAGTACTGCCGTATCGGTAGGAGACACTTCAGATGAAAAAGTGAATGTTTCGGATGATGCTGGTGAAAAACATCTCGTAACCTTTTCACTTAAAGGTGATATTGATACATCAATAATTAAATACACCGGAGATTCGACACAGCAACTTTTTGGTGCAGTTCCCATTGTACCAAATGAATTTGAAAGCACTCTTTCAGTTCAGGAGGGTGCATCGGATGTTACAAACAGTCAGTCGGGTACTGAACAAATCCAGAATTAAATATTTTAAAGAATATGTTTAAAACACTCATACCGACACTTTCCATACTCACTTCGATAGTACTGTATAATTTTTTTATACAACCTATGTATGACGAAGTGAAAGTTATTCGTGCGGAGAAGGGCTCATATGAAGAGACTACGGCAAAATACCAGGAATTTAATAGTCAATTGCAAAATCTTCTTACAAAGAAAAATGCTATTGGCATCAATGATCGCGAGAGACTTGATAAAATGATTCCTGAAAATGTCGATTTACCACGTTTACTTGTTGATCTAGAGGAAATGGCACGAAGAAACGGCTTGCTTTTTGGAAATATTGACGCTTCATCAGAAGGCACAAGAACGGGAAATAGTAGAAACGAGGAAGGTGACGTAGTGGCATCTATTTCGACTCAAGAGGTTAAGTTTGAAGTACTCGGGAATTATTCCCAATTTAAGTCATTCTTACATACACTAGAAAGTAGTTTGGTGTTTATGGAAATTACTGAGATAAGACTCTCCGCAAGTACAAACCAATTCCAACAGTACGCAGTTACCATCGAAACGTACGCACTTAAAAATAGTATAGATAATGAAAATGAATCATGATGTATATTCTTAAGAAAATTGGGTCAATACTTATTTTATTTGGGATTGTTGCAGGTATTTTGTATTACCTTTCTGGTCTTCGTAATGGTGTAGATGATAGCGCGGTTTCGTTATCTGAGCAGCAGGAATTGAAAATTAAATCAGAAAAGATTTTTTTAAACACAAAACGGATTAGCGCGCTCTCTCTTAATACATCATTTTTTAGCGATAGCAGCTTTAAAAGTCTCATAGACACTCGCGTACCACTACCAGACGTTGCAACAGGTAGAGTAAATCCATTCGATCCTGTTTCACCATAGGATTATCGATTTAACCCTTAAGGTATGAATTTACTAAACCTTCTTGCCGAACGGAACGTCATTGACAGTGAAACCTCTCGTCGTGCTGGTGAGCGTGCAACAAAGATTGGCGTAAGTTATGAGCGAGCTCTCTTAGATGAGGGTGTTGATGCTGAGAGTATTCGAAATGCGATTGGTGAGTATTTTGATTTGCCGGTTCGTGCAGTTAGTGAGCATGAGCGTATTAATCCTAACATTCTTAAATATTTACCTGCTGAATCTGCAAAGCATTACGGCATAATCCCCATCGCGCTTGATGAGGATGTGCTCGTCGTTGGAGTCGTGGATCCTGAGAATCTTTCTTTTCGAGATCCGCTTAATTTCATTACCGCGCAACACAACATTCCCTATAAGGTCGTAGTTATTCTTGAACAAGATTTTCAAAATGCTGTTAAATCATACGAAAATCTTACAGAGGAAGTTGATGAAGCGCTCAACGTGCTTGTTGCCGATCTCAATACGAATGACATTACTGATGACGGAAAAAAGAAGTCACCAGATAAAGTAGAACATATCAAGGAAGATGCTCCGGTCACAAAGATTGTTGCCACTATCCTCAGATACGCCGTTGATGGGAGAGCGTCGGATATTCATATCGAACCCAGAGAGCATAAGACCATTGTTCGCTTTCGTGTTGATGGTATATTGGTGCATTCACTTGAATTACCCATAAAGGTGCATCCCGCAGTAGTTGCCCGTATTAAAATTCTCACCTCATTACGTCTTGATGAAAAACGTAAGCCGCAAGACGGACGTTTCTCTGGAACGATTGATAATCGCCAAATTGATTTTCGTGTTTCAATACTTCCAACCAATCACGGTGAAAAAGTGGTAATGCGTATTCTTGACACGGAGTCAGGGGTGCGAAGTCTTGAAGATACGGGTGTTTCAGAACATAACATCAAACTCATTCGCGAGGCAATTCAAGCGCCGTATGGCATCATACTTATTTCAGGTCCTACGGGTTCTGGTAAATCAACAACCCTCTATGCCATGCTTGCGGAAGTGGACAGAATTGGCATGAACGTTATCTCGCTCGAAGATCCTGTTGAGTATAGCATTGATGGTGTAAGTCAGTCTCAGATTCGCCCTGAAATTGGATATACCTTTGCAAATGGACTTCGCGCGGTTTTGCGTCAAGACCCCGATGTTATTATGGTGGGTGAAATTCGTGATAAAGAAACAGCACAGCTTGCGATTCAAGCGGCGCTTACGGGACACTTGGTGCTCTCTACGATACACACCAATAATGCTGCTGGTGTGATACCGCGCCTTATTGATATGGGTGTCGATCCGTATCTTATCGCGCCAACACTTCAGCTCGCGCTCGCGCAACGTCTCGTGCGTAGAATTTGCCCTGGGAGTGGAAGGAAGGTTCCTTTCGAGGGGGGTATTAAGGTAATGATTGAAAAAGAGTTTGAGGATTTGCCCACCGAACATCGACATATTATTCCAGAGTCTGATCATGTGCTTTTCGTGCAACCGACCCCAGAATGTTCGAGTGGCACCAAGGGACGCGTTGCGGTGATGGAGGCAATTAAAATTAATGATGAGATTGAGAAACTGATTTTGAATAGTGCCAATGAAGACATGATACGTAATGCTGCGCGAAAGAGTGGTTTTGTGAGTATGAAAGAGGATGCAATCATTAAAGCACTCAGTCATGATATTCCCTTTGAAGAAATCAGTACGCTAGGCGGATCAATGCTTATCTCAGAAGAAGCAGAGGAGGAGGGGATGAAACTTGCAGCATCACAAGTTGGTGTAGATGTCGATAACCCTGAAATACCGGTGACAAATGTTGTATAATATAAAAGTGGTGAACGCCACGCGCATTATATACAATGTTTACGACGTAAGTATTTACGCAATATATAGAAACACACTAATTTTACATACAGATGAAAATACTTCTTATAGATGATGACTCATTCCTACGTGACATGTACGCTACGAAGTTTACAGAACTCGGGTATGATATTGACGTTGCGGAAAGTGCGGAGGTTGCGATTTCAAAGTTACAAGGATCATCATATGATGTTTTGCTCTTGGATATGGTAATGCCAGGAATGACGGGTGTTGAACTCATCAAAATAATAAAGTCTGACCATATCGGTGGTGATCCGCTCTGCATTATGCTCTCAAATCAGAGTGATGAACATGATAAACAGAGCGCTCTTGATGCCGGGGCAATCGGGTATATTGTGAAGGCAGAACTCATACCAAGCGAAGTGGTAGAAGCAGTAAAAACATTAATAGCGCAAGCGAAATCATAATATATGGCTGGTGTAGATTACAAAAGAGAACTTGAAGATATTATCGACATTGTTTCATCAGAAAAAGGTTCTGACATACACTTCTCGATGGGCACGCATCCAATTATTCGTGTTGATGGTTCTCTTATTCCTCTCACCAAAAAGCCAGTCCTCAATACTCATGATTTGAATGGGTTTATGAAAGCACTTCTCACTGATGAGCAGTATGATGCCTTTATTAAAAATCGTGAAATTGATTTTTCGTATGCCGCAAAAGGAGGTATTCGTTTTCGCGGAAACGGTTTTCATCAGCGAGGCTCAATTTCCATCGCGCTTCGCCACATCCCTAATGTTATACGTACGTTTCAAGAGTTGTCACTTCCTCCAATTCTCGAATCTTTTTCACAAAAACCCCAAGGTTTCTTCCTCTGTGTGGGTCCGGTGGGTCAAGGAAAGTCCACCACACTCGCTGCTATGGTAGAACTTATCAACCAAACACGTTCAGAACATATTGTTACCATTGAAGACCCAATTGAATACATGTATGAACCAAAGAAATCACTTATTGACCAACGTGAAGTTGGTATTGATACTGCTGATTTTCACACTGGACTTCACTCAGCGTTTCGTCAGGATGTGGATGTAATTTTGGTTGGTGAGATGCGAAATCAAGAGACAATCGGGACCGCGGTAACCGCTGCCGAGACGGGACACCTTGTACTTTCGACACTGCACACCAACAATGCTGCGCAGACCATTGACCGTATAATTGATACCTTTCCCCCCGATCAACAAGATCAGATCCGCGTTCAGTTGTCAGGCTCACTTACTGCGATATTTTCACAACGTCTTATACCGCGCATATCAGGTGGACTCGTTCCTGCGTATGAGTTACTTATCAATAACGCCGCGGTCGCAAACCTCATCCGTGAGCGTAGGACTCATGAGATACAGACCGTAATTGAAACAGGAATGGAATATGGAATGATTGATATGAACCGTACACTTGTTGATTTGGTTCAAAATGGTGAAATAACGGTCGAAAATGCGTTTTCATATTCTCCGAACCCCAAGGGATTAGAACGTTTAATGTAATTATGCGATATGTTATTTTCATATAAAGCAGTAGATAAGTCAGGAGTCCAGCGTGATGGAACGGTTGATGCCATAAATATGGAATCGGCTATTGAAACGGTTGAAGCGCGTGGCTATACTATTGTTACAATAGATCCTCTAAATGACAAGGCATCAATTTTTGATGTTGAGGTTACGTGGTTTCAGCGTGTGTCTAATAAGGAGGTGGTTATTTTATCGCGTCAGATCGCAACACTTTTTGAGGCACAAGTTTCAGCACTGCGCATATTTAGACTTCTCGGATCAGAAACCCATAATCCAAAACTACAAAAAATCCTTACGCAAGTAAGCGACGATTTGCAGGGAGGGAGTTCTATCTCACGAGCACTCGGACAACATCCTGATGTATTTTCTTCATTTTATGTGAGCATGGTAAAGTCTGGTGAAGAATCAGGTACACTTGAAAAAACCTTCATGTTCCTCGCGGACTACCTCGATAGAATGTACGAGGTAGTATCAAAGGCACGTAACGCACTCATATATCCAGCGTTTGTTATTGCCATATTTATGGGTGTGATGATACTTATGCTCACCATGGTAATCCCGAGTATTACAAAAATCATCGTTGAGTCGGGACAAGATATACCTATTTATACAAAAATTGTCATGGGAGTATCATCACTCTTTACTGAATACATTGGTATTATGGGATTGGTGGTGGCGCTCATAGGTATTGTAGTTTGGCAATTTCAGCGTACTGAAGCAGGGAAGCGTACCATTGATGAGTTCAAATTAACGATTCCATTTATCGGAAACTTGTACGAGAAGTTGTTCCTTACCAGAGTGTGTGACAATCTTTCGACGATGCTCATGAGTGGCATCTCTATGGTGCAGGCACTTGAAGTAACGGCTGAGGTGGTGGACAACCGCGTATATAAAGAAATTATCGAAGATGTACTCGTGAGCGTAAAAGGGGGAAAATCCTTTGCGGACTCTATTTCTGAATATCCTGAAATACCTGGTATTCTCGCGCAAATGAGTAAGGTGGGCGAGGAGACGGGTAAGCTTGGAGACATTCTTACCACGTTATCAAATTTTTACCGCAGAGAAGTTAATAACGCCGTAGACACACTTATTGGACTCATTGAGCCCGCAATGATTGTAATGCTCGGACTTGGGGTGGGCGTGCTCCTTGCGTCGGTGCTTATGCCTATTTACAACATCACGGGCTCTATATAGTAGGGGTGGTGTTTATGTAAAGTCATTCGTGGGATTGTTCCACAATTTTCCACGAGTTTGTATTTCTCGGTGTACCTATTCAAGTGTGGCATTTATTACCTATGCTTGGTAGTGAGTAGCCTTTTCCACAGGTGCGTATGGTGCCACTAAAAAACAGCGTATAATAAGAAGTAACCACACAACGTGGAGTATCAGCGAGAAGCTGGTAAGTAATATATTACTTTTAATAACAATCATTAATGATAATTATGATGAAGAAAAAAATAGGACAACGAGGATTTACGCTCATCGAGCTCCTTGTAGTGATTGCAATCATTGGTATCCTCGCCTCGGTGGTACTTGCGTCACTCAACTCAGCGAGAGACAAAGGTTCTGACGCAGCAATTAGGTCATCTCTTAATAACATGCGCGCTCAGGCTGAACTATGGTACGACTCAAATTCGCAAACGTACGGTAGTACGGCATTTGCTCTAGCAAGTTGCCCCACATCCGCATCGTCAGGAAATATATTTGCTGACACAACCATCATTACGGCATTGGGAAATGTGATTACAAATGCAGGTGGATCTGCTAATACTCGCTGTTATGCCGGCGGACAAGCGTGGGTAATGTCAGCACAGCTTAAGA
This sequence comes from Minisyncoccota bacterium, assembly GCA_036275695.1. GTDB lineage: Bacteria > Patescibacteriota > Minisyncoccia > Phycocordibacterales > UBA918 > Damh-18. Next base: position 8,986 of record DASUDI010000013.1, read on the forward strand.
CAGGAGGTACTGCAGGAGACGCTATTGTTGATGCGTATTGTGTTGATAGTACTGGTGCGGCAAAGAATTATACATACACCGCAGGTCAAAATATCGCTAACTCAGTAAACGCAACTAGGTGTAACTAATTTAGTATTTTTGAAAATAAATAAAAACCCCATATATATATATGGGGTTTTTTTATTTTCTCTTTGGAAAATATTAAAAAATTGTAAATATTAAAAACGATCTTTACAAAGTGTCGTGGCGTTTGATGTCTGCCATGCATTACATCCATAACTTGGACCTGGTCCACGTGTTATGCTACAAAAATTGCTTCCTGTACCGTCGTATTCAGTATCTATCGCAATAAGCATTGATGCACGATCACTGGATACGCAATAATAATAGCGTGTTCCAGATTCTGACGGCAATTGATTGAGTGACTTACCTGTTCCTGTATAAAAGTCAGTATTAATATCATTTAAGAAACCCCCAATTCCAGAAGAACCAGGAGAGTTTCCATACAATGGGTATACGCCATTGGTACTATAATATAATTCAAGCGCTTTCAGTATCTCGACTGACTGTGTTGATCTTCCTGTGTCTCGACTTTTGACTCTTGCTTGATTTGATGCGACTACCACTACTGAGGCGAAAATACCGATGATGGCAATCACCACAAGGAGTTCAATGAGCGTAAAACCACGGTATGCTTTGTTATTGCTATGCATAAAATTTAGTATACCTTATTTATGTAATGATATTAAGGTGTTGTTGATTTGTGTGATTGCATAAGGGTATCTATATTGATGTCTCAGTATGTTACTATATTTGAAACACATAAGATATGCTTTCAGTCTACATAACAATTGGTGTGTTCGGAACCATTATTGGAAGTTTTCTTAATGTCGTTATCTACCGTCTTCATACGGGGCGGTCACTTGATGGGCGCTCACATTGTATGTCTTGCGGTAAGATACTCTCGTGGCGCGAACTATTTCCTGTGTTTTCGTATATGCTGTTACGAGGAAAATGTCGAGGATGTGAGGCATATATACCGTCTCGATACTTTGTGGTGGAGGTGCTTACGGGGCTGCTCTTTATGCTCATGTGGCATGTGTTTAGCGGTGATATGTTGCTTCTTCTGCTCAATCTCATTCTCGTATCGCTACTTGTGATTATTGCAGTGTACGACGTACGTCATACTATTATCCCCGATGAACTTTCCGTGGGTGTTGGTGTCATCGCGCTTGCGCACGTGGGATATGGATATGTTATTGAGCAGAATACGTTTGAGATGCTTACGAGCATTGTTGCGGGATTGGGTGCGGGAGGATTTTTTGCGGGACTTTGGTATCTCTCGAAGGGGAGATGGATTGGTCTTGGCGACGCAAAGCTCGCGCTACCGCTCGGCATCATAGTGGGTCTTGGTGATGCATTTTCTATGGTGGTGCTTTCGTTTTGGGTCGGTGCGATTCTCAGTCTGCTAGCGCTTGGTGTGAGGTACCTCGCGAAAAAGTGGAAAACTCATTTACGTTTCACAACCTTTCCACGTACAATGGGTAGTGAGATACCCTTTGCACCATTTCTCATACTTGGATTTCTTCTGGTACATGTATTTCAGGTGAATATATTCGACATAACATATGCGCTTTTTTTCTGGTAAAGAACACCAATATCCTTTATGTAGTAGAGGATTTACAATTATTGAACTGCTTATAGTAGCCGCGATTATTGCGATTATTACGAGTCTGGTACTCGTTAAGTATGTTTCGTTTGATAGCACTATTCTTTTGAAAGGTGAGGCGTATGAGATCGCATTGTTACTTCGTGAGACACAGGTACGGTCGGTGAGTTCATATAGGAATACCGAGGGCGGAGATTTGGATGAACAATTTAATTATCCCTACGGAGTATCATTTGATACTGCAACCCCTGGTTCATATGTGATGTTTTTGTATGAAGATACAGATAAAAATGTTGTTCCAGAGTATCCGCATGCTGATGCGGTGAAAATTATGGAGTATAATCTCCCTGAATCAATGGAGATTATTGAATTGTGTTACAAACTCTTAGGTAGCGGTACATGTACTTCAACCGATAAAATTGATATCTCTTTTAGGAGACCAGAATTTCAATCAATTTTTAAGACTGGTTATCCTGATCCTGGATCCGGTATCATTGAAAAGGTACAAATTAAAATACACGCAACACGACCAGGCGCAGGTACGGGCGTATTTGTCGTTGAGGTATCAAAGTTAGGCCAAATTTCAGTATATAGAGAATAATATGAAAAAAAATCACTATAAAGTAACCACAAAAGGATTTACGCTTGTAGAGATGCTCGTATCGCTAGGGTTATTTTCGGTGGTCATTACGATAGGTATTGGTACACTTCTCGTGATGGTTGATGTAAACGCTAAGGCTCAGGCGGTGTATTCTTCAGCAACCAATCTGTCATACGCGCTTGATTTAATGACACGTGAATTACGTACGGGGTATCACTATTATTGTACACAGAAAGATCCAAGTGACATTGATTTTGATACTGTTGCACCAGTATATGATACAAACGATTGTACGTCATCGGATAATGCAAATTTTATTACATTTGTACGCGAGAAGGATGGTGTGCAGTTTGGGTATCGTATCAATAATGAGGTCATAGAACAGTATGAGGACACTTTGGGTGAGTGGATTCCTATCACATCGGATAAGGATGTGAGTATAGATACGTTAAAGTTTATTGTGCTCGGTAGTGATACCTATGATGTTGTTAATGATGAGGATCAGCCGACAATTGAGATATTTATAGAAGGCCGATTTAATAATGGTCTAGAGACTGATACAGAGTTTAGTGTGCAAACACATATTGTGCAGCACAGGCTTGATATTTATTAATAATGTACATTAAAGAAAGTATGTATTGTATCTCAAATAAAAACATATCAGGATTTACTCTTGTTGAGACACTCGTAGCAATATCGATTCTGCTTTTGGTGATTGTTGGTCCAATCACTATCGCGCAAAAGGGGATACGAAATGCATATTTTGCCAATGAACAGTTTACTGCGGTATTTCTTGCTCAGGAAGCTATTGAATCAGTGCGACAACTTCGTGACGCAGATGGGCTTGATGCGTATGATAAGCTTTTGAATAGCGTAGCGGGCGCGGATACATGGAATGAAATGGATTCATTTGCTGATACGTGTGACGATGAAAACTGCGCGTATATGCGTGGTGAAAATCCACTTTTTCGTCCATGCAGTGATTCATTCGCAAATAATTGTGAAGTGACGCGGTCAGTGTCTGATGGAACGCTTGGGCACAATCCAAGTGCAGATGACACACAATTTACGCGTCACGTCCGCGTAACCGATATGGTATCGGTTGGTGCTGATGTTGTGGGTATACAGGTGAGGGTAACGGTGACATGGAATGCGGTAAATCTTGGAACTCGTAGCGTGGTATTCCAGACATGGATATATGATCAGTATAAACGCTATGAGTAAGTAACCTAAATAAGTATGTCTACACATAATGTAAAAATAAATTCAAAAAATGACGGTATGGCACTTTTGGTGACGCTACTCACGGTGACGGTGCTCATTGCTATAAGTATTTCTATGCTCAACATTACCTTAAAGCAGTATCAACTTTCAGGAATAACTTTTACCTCAGAGATTGCGTTTCAAGCAGCAAGTGCGGGTATGGAGTGCGCGCAGTATCTTGATTTCTTACATTCGGTATATGATGTTGGTGCTACTCGCACATTAGTGCAATGTTTTGGTGTGAATTCAACGCCAACGTTTCCTAACGGTGACGATAACACTAATACCTTGGTAGATTCAGGAGAGGGGCAACATGCGGAATATGAGTGGGGTAACCCACAGGTCTGCACCCATGTAAGCGTATATAAATTCTATGATACCTCAAGCAGTATTCCAATGGATTTACCTTCTGGCGAAAATATGGATATTGATAGGAATAGTGATGGCAATCCAGATCCGTGCCCACAAGGTTCGGTGTGTACGGTGATCCAGTCGCGTGGGTACAATGTTCCGTGTACAAGTATCAACACTGATGCACGGGTTGTGGAGCGTGAGTATACTCAGGTATACTAGTGCAATGGAGCATATACCGAAGCAGGTTGTGGAGCGCGCGCAAGAATTGCGCGCGCTCATTATCAAACATCGTGAACACTACTATCTCCATGATGCACCACAGATTAGTGATGAGGTGTATGATTCGCTTGAGCGAGAATTGCGCGAATTGGTGACGAAATACCCTACGTTGGGCGCGGTTGCTGATGTGCTTGAATCGGTTGGTGGTGAGACGACAGGCGCGTTTCAAAAAGTGACACACACCGTACGGCAATGGTCATTTGATAATGTTTTTTCTGATGAAGAGTTACGTGCGTGGGAAGATCGACTTTTGCGCCTACTTTCAAAATCAGGTATCGCGCGGAGTCAGGTGCAGTATGTGAGCGAACACAAGATTGATGGACTTAAATTGATTGTTGCGTATGAGCGAGGTATTTTGAAACAAGCAACAACCCGTGGTGATGGAGCGGTGGGGGAGGATGTGACGCACACCGCGCGAGTGATTCATGATGTGCCTAAAAAATTAACCCACCCCGTTTCTCTTATTGCGGTAGGGGAGGTGTGGCTCTCGGAAAAGGAGTTTGAGCGTATTAACGCAGAGCGCGCAAAGAGAGGTGAGGTGCTTTTTGCGAATCCACGCAACGCAGCCGCAGGTTCGGTAAGACAGCTCGATCCAGAGGTGGCGAAGAAGCGCAAGCTCTCATTTTTTGCCTACGACCTTGATTATCTCGATGAGCGTACGTGGAGCGCGGGAGTGCCCACAACCCAAATGGGAGAGCTTGCGCTTCTTGCATCTCTCGGATTTACGGTAAATCCACATGCAAAACTTTGTAAAAATATTGACGAAGCGGTTCGCGAGTACCATAGGTGGGTGCCGAAACGTACTTCGGTATCCTATGGTATGGACGGAACAGTGCTTAAAGTGAATGAGGTCGCGCACCAAAAACTTTTAGGTTATACCGCAAAATCCCCGCGCTTCGGTATTGCCTACAAATTCCCTTCAGAAGAAGCCACTACGGTTGTTGAGGATATTGTGTTGCAGGTGGGGCGTACAGGTGTGCTTACTCCTGTGGCGCATTTGCGCCCTGTTCGTATTGCGGGGTCGGTTGTCTCGCGCGCGACTTTACATAATGAAGATCACATCAAGTCGCTTGATGTGCGCGTGGGTGATACGGTCATTCTCCATAAGTCGGGCGATGTTATTCCTGAGATACTGAGTGTTATACCAACGCTTCGTCCCAAGCATGCGAAGCCGTATGTCTTTCCACAGAAGGTCGCTGAGTGTGGAGGTGATGGCAGTATTGAGCGTGTTCCGGGTACGGCTGCATATCGGTGTGTAGCAAGACATTCTGATACACTCCTCCGTAAACGCTTGTATTATTTTGTGTCAAAAACTGCCTTTAACATGGACGGTATTGGACCACGGGTTATCGATCAGTTGCTTGCGCACAACTACATTACCAATGGTGCCGATTTATTTACTCTTACCGAAGATGATTTTCTTGCCCTTGAAGGTTTTAAGGAAAAATCCGCCCATAATGCGGTACAGGCAATACAAAAAGCTCGTGAAGTGCCACTGCACCGTTTTCTTGTCGCGCTCTCAATTGAGCATGTGGGTGAAGAAACAGCCCGTGTTGTTGCAGATGCATTTGGTACGTTTGAGTCAATATACAACGCTGATGAAGAGACACTTGCGCAGGTGTATGGCGTGGGAAATATAGTGGCACATTCTCTGTACTCATGGCTTCATGATCCTCTCCATGCAACATATATTGCGAGCCTTCGCGCGCATGTCAGCATACAGAATCCTCAAAAACAGAGTAGGCAAACGTCAGAAATTACGGGTATTACGGGCAAGACTTGTGTGTTTACCGGTACACTTCCCACACTCGGACGCACCGAAGCAGAAGAGATGGCGCGTGCCGCGGGCGCGGTGGTTACAAGCACTGTCTCTCGAAAGACTGATTACGTTATTGTAGGTGAGGACGCGGGCTCAAAGGCAAAAAAAGCGCGCACGCTCGGTGTCACCATTCTTGATGAACAAGCATTTCGCGCGTTACTTCAAAAGCCTGTGAAATAGTGATAGAGTATCACCATGAAAAAAGAAGACATTAAACACTTGGCATATCTCTCGCGTATTGCTATTTCGGATACCGAGGCAGACGCATTTGCGGAGAGTATTACTGAGATTTTGGGGTACGTGGGAGAGATACAAAAAATTACGGGTGAGCGCGCCCCCACAAAAGAGGTTGGTGTACTCTATAATGTAATGCGCGAAGATGGAGAGGCGCACGAAGGAGGATTATATACCGAAGATTTACTCAGCGCTGCTCCGGAGCGCGATGGGCACTATGTCGCGGTGAAGAAAATTATTACCAATAAATCGTAGTTGTATGCATACCATCACCACGCTTCGAAAAAAGTTTATTGAGGGAACGTACACGCCACTCAATGCGTACGATGACATGCGCGCGCGCGTAGATACGCTCAACCCAGACATCAACGCGTTTATTGATGTTTTTGAAGAAGCCCGCGGTGACGCGGAGGAGGCAACAAAACGATTTGCGACTGAGGGCGAAAACGCACCCATGCTTCTCGGACAACCGCTCGCCGTCAAGAACAACATTCTCATAAAAGGCAAACGCGCTACTGCCGCATCTAAAATGCTTGAACACTATGTCGCCTCATACGATGCTACGGTCATGGCACGCATTAAAGCGCACGCGCCAGTATTGGTGGGTACCACCAATATGGACGAATTTGCCATGGGTGGCTCGACAGAAAACTCTGCGTTTGGTCCTACTAAAAATCCCGTAGATACCACGCGTGTACCCGGGGGGTCTTCTGGTGGCTCTGCGGCGGCTGTGGCAATGGGCGCCGCGGTTGCGGCGCTTGGTACCGACACTGGCGGATCAGTGAGACAACCGGCGAGTTTTTGTGGGCTTGTAGGATATAAGCCGACATATGGAGCGATTTCACGATATGGGCTTATTGCGATGGGGTCATCACTCGATCAGGCGGGTATGTTTACCAATTCGGTACGTGACAATGAAATTCTTTTTGAGGTGATGGCAGGAAAAGACGCGTACGATGCCACCACTATACACAAAGATACCTATCCCGTGGTGCCATCCAAGGACACTTATCGCATTGGGGTGCCGCGCGATTTTCTTTCTATCGGCATGGACGCGGACGTACTCGCTGTGTTTGATAGAGAGATTGCGCGCCTTGCCGCTCTTGGGTACGATATAGTCGATGTATCGCTCCCTCTCATGAAGCAGGGTCTCGCTGCGTATTATATTGTGATGCCCGCCGAGGTTTCATCAAATCTTGCGCGGTATGACGGTATGCGATATGGACTACGAGTTGAAGGTGAAACGCTTCTGGAAGACTATACCCGCACGCGTGCTGAGGGATTTGGAAGCGAGGTGAAGCGTCGTATATTGCTCGGTACGTACGTTTTATCCGCAGGCTACTACGACGCGTTCTACGGAAAGGCAGAAATGGTGCGTTCATTGATGCGCGCCGAGCTTGAAGCAGTCTATAAGGATGTAGACATCATTATGACCCCTACCGCGCCAACACCCGCTTTCAAGCTCGGCGAAAAAAATAACCCTCTCGCGATGTATCTCGCGGATATCTTTACCGTCCCCGTCAATCTCACCGGTGTTCCTGCTATTTCTATCCCCGCATGTACCGTGGAAAGGGAGGGTGTAACACTTCCAGTTGGGGTACAATATATAGCACCACATGCAGGTGACGCGCGCCTCTTTGATTTTGGAAAAAAGATTTATGACGATGTGCGCGGTATTGCCTAGATGGGTGACACTGACACTATATGTTTGGGCAGGTAACCGAAGAAGGAATTACATACAATACACTGAGCGTAGACAATAATATACGTGCTCTTTTTGAGACGGTACTAGGTACGAACTGGCAGGAGATTGCTCAGGTTTTGGAACGATGGTGGGCAATATATTCAATTATCGCACTCATCGCTGCACTCGTGCTTTTTATCGGGTATGTGTACGCAAAGATGCGCTACGCGCAAATATCTGAGATGGAACAGTTGGCACTTCGTGACGCGGAAAAAGCATGGGAGACAAAATACGCAAAACCAAAGACTCGCAACGCGCGCTGGGACATTATTCAGAGTCGCGTGTCTGAGCAGAGTCCAGAGTCGTGGCGTGTCGCTATTATTGAGGCAGACATCATGCTTGATGAGGTGCTCACCAACGCGGGGTACGTGGGGCAGAGTCTGGGCGAGAAATTAAAGAGCGCAAATCCAATGTCGTTTACCACTATCCAAGATGCGTGGGAAGCACATAAAGTGCGAAATGAAGTAGCGCACGCGGGGAGTGACTTTGTGCTTACGCCCAAAAGCGCGCGTGAGACCATCATGCGCTTTGAGCGTGTATTTCGAGAATTTGGTGTTATCTAATTTGCATAACTTGTCACTTTGCGGTACAGTCATTCAGTACATAATTTTTATACATATCGTATAAGAAAGGTGGAACGTTATAGCGGGGTAGAGGAGAGGTACCTCGGGAGGCTCATAACCTCCAGACCCCGGTTCGATTCCGGGCCCCGCAACAAGTAAACGCAAAAACCGACATATGTCGGTTTTTGCGTTTTTTGCGATGACAAAGGGTCACCCTTCGCAAGTCTGCGAAGGGTGACCCTTTGTAACTTCTTTGTAACTTTGTACTCATTTTTTAAGCGGGGGTGTGTATAACACACATCACTATCGTGCGGTATACTGTGTCTATTATGCAATGTGTTATTTTAGCCGCGGGGAAGGGTACACGCCTTCGTCCGCTTACTGAAAATTGTCCCAAGCCGCTCGTTCCTGTGCTTGGGAGGCCGTTACTTGACCACATTATTGACGCGCTCCCGAGTTCGGTGGATGAAATTATTCTCGTGGTGGGATACCTTGAAGAAATGATACGCGCGCACTATGGAGAGAGGTATCAGGGACGAAAAATTTCATATGTCACGCAAGAAGTCCAGGATGGAACTGCACGCGCATTGTGGCTGTGCAAAGATATGCTCGAAGGAAGATTTTTATTTATGTTTGCGGATGATATTCATGGAAAGGATGACATCGCGCGCGCCACATCGTATAGTCGCGCGATGCTTGCAAAGACGAGTGACACCCCAGAACGTTTTGGGGTTATTGTAAGAAATCCTGATGGAACATTATTTCAGATTGTGGAGAAGCCCGAGCACCCGCCGTCAAACCTCGTCTCGACGGGTGTCATGGTGCTTGATGATTGTATATTTACCTTTGAGCCAGAAAATCCCGTAAATGGGGAATATTACCTCACGGAAGTAATAGAGCGATACGCTCGAGAGTATCCTATCGCGGTTGTGGAAGAAGATTTGTGGATTCCCGTAGGCTATCCAGAGGATATTGCGCGCGCTGAGGACTTGTTGGTGCGGTAGTGCTTTTTTGAAGATACGTGCGGGAATAATTTGTGTATCAAAGAAAAAAACATGCATGCACCGCAGGGTGCATGCATGTAGTAATAGTGTCGATGGGAGGGAATGATCCTCCGACCTCGGCTTTATGAGTGCCGCGCTCTAACCAACTGAGCTACATCGACAAAACATACCGCGCTAGTATGTGCCCATGAGCATAGCATTACCTTCGGGTAAATTCAACCATTTTCTAGCATATATATGGGGCAACAAAAAGGATTTTTTGTTGCCCCGTATATATGTTTTACGCTCACAAAGCGCCTCAAAAGCAAAGACAATAAAACACTTTGAAAAAAAAAGAAATCGTGTATACTATCGCAGTAGCCAAAAGGTCTACTGTGCTGCGGTGGTAGCTCAACTGGTTAGAGCACCCGCCTGTCACGCGGGAGGTTGCGGGTTCAAGTCCCGTCTACCGCGCAGTATAAAAAAGTCCGACTCCATGTCGGGCTTTTTTGTATGCGCGCGGGACTTGAAGAGGTTGTCGAACATTTCGACCAGCGGGAGAAATGGTCATACAACCTGAACCGAACATGTAATGTTCAAGTCCCGTCTACCGCGCAGTATAAAAAAGTCCGACTCCATGTCGGGCTTTTTTTTTGTATTTTATGCCATAGTTCACTAGTATTGATTTCGCCTGCAATGATTTTAGTATGAGCCACCTCCGAGGATCGAACTCGGGACCTTGGCGTTACGAATGCCATGCTCTGCCAACTGAGCTAAGGTGGCGCGTCCATATTCTAGTACATACGGACACGCCTTTCAATGAACTGAGTGTATTCCGATATTTTGTGTTTGAGGAGCAACATCCCCCCTCAACGTCTATTTTTTTGAATTTTGTGTGATATCTGGTATGCTTTCGGGTACACACGTTTTGCGCTGTGTATGCCATCTTAGCTCAGTCGGTAGAGCGCGTCCATGGTAAGGACGAGGTCCCCGGTTCAATCCCGGGAGATGGCTCAAAAAAACACAAACGTCGCCGAAGGCGACGTTTGTGTTTTCTGTTATACTACCCACATGACATCAGTATCTGAACGAATTGTGGAGATTGAGGAGGCAATGCTCCTACCCGATTTTTGGAAAAATCCAACGCAGGCGCAGGCGATGATTAAAGAACTCCAAGAGCTTAAAGATAAATCAGAAGGAAAGGAGAAATATGATCGCAATAGTGCGATTGTAACGATTGTCGCAGGAGCTGGTGGTGATGACGCGGAAGATTTTGCGCGGATGCTCGTGGAGATGTATCAGCGATATGCCGAGGGGCGTGGGTGGGGGGTGATGATACTTGATGCGCATGCAAATGACCATAATGGGTATCGCAACATTGCATTTGAGGTGCAGGGTAAAGACGCCTACGGTACACTGCGCCGTGAGTCGGGTGTGCATCGCCTCGTGCGTATCTCACCTTTCAATGCAAATGGAAAACGTCAAACTTCATTCGCACTTGTCGAGGTGTCGCCACGTATTGATGATGTCACTGAGGTCGCGCTTCCTGATGATGAGATTGAGGTTACATTTGCAAAGTCAGGTGGCGCCGGGGGGCAAAACGTAAATAAGCGTGAGACCGCGGTACGTGCAACGCACACACCTACTAAGATATCAGTACACGTCTCCACTGAGCGCAGTCAGGCACAAAATAAAGAACGCGCACTCACGCTCCTCGCGGGAAAAGTGTATGCATTTCGTGAGGAGCAACATAAGCGTGAAATGAAAGGACTTTCAGTGGAGAAAAGTATAAAAATTGAATGGGGAAGTCAGATTCGCTCATACGTACTCCACCCCTATCAGCAGGTAAAAGATCATCGTACAGGTGTGGAAATTCGTAATATAGACGCAGTGTTACATGGAGATATTCAACCTTTCCTAGATGCGGAAAGTCATATAGAATAGTACGAGTATGATTTATTTTGATAACGTTTCAAAAGTATACAACGGAGGGCGTTCTGTTGCGATTCAGGATATCACGTTTCAGGTCGCACCAAATGAATTCGTTTCTATCGTAGGTCATTCAGGTGCGGGCAAGACAACATTACTGAAAATGCTTATTGCGGAAGACAGGCCATCATCGGGGCAGGTATTTTTTGAGTCACTCGATATTCACAAGATTGCCAAGAGCGCGCTCCCACGCTTTCGCAGAAAGATTGGAACCGTTTTTCAAGATTTCAAACTGCTCCCCAATATGACCGCGTATGAAAATATCGCCTTTGCAATGGAAGCAAATGGACGCACTGATGAAGAGATTTCAGAAAATGTACCACAGGCACTTGAACTTGTGGATTTAGGTGACAAACTCTGGAATTTCCCCCATGAACTTTCAGGTGGTGAAAAGCAACGTGTAGCAATAGCGCGTGCGATTGTAAATCAGCCAGATATCATTATTGCCGATGAACCCACAGGAAATCTCGACCCCATTGCTACGTATGAGGTGGTACAAATTTTGAAGAAAATAAACGATCTTGGAACTACCGTAATCATGACGACACACAACAAGGGCGTCATCGACGCATTGAAGCGTCGCGTGATTACCATGGATGAAGGTCGAATAGTAAGGGATGACGTAGAGGGTAAGTACATGCTTTAATAAATATATGATTACAAGTATCAAGCGCATTGTTCGTTCTGGGTTTATTGGGTTTTGGCGAAACGCGTTTGTTTCGCTTTCTGCAATTTTTGTTATTACGGTTACGCTCCTTGTGGTAGGGGCAATGATGCTTTCGAGCGTTCTTCTCAGTACCACGCTTACTCAAATACAAGAAAAAGTTGATATCAACGTATACATGGTTACTACGGCTGATGAAAATCGTATCCTTACCCTCAAATCATCTCTCGAAACACTCCCCGAAGTTGCAGAAGTTACCTACACGAGTCGAGAAGACTCACTTGCTCAGTTTACTGAGAGGCATAAAAATGACGAACTCACGATGCAGGCACTGGATGAATTAGGTGAAAATCCTCTCGGTGCGTCACTTTCCATTCGCGCGAAAGAAACATCACAATATGAAGGTATCGCGACGTTTCTCGATGAACAAAAATCAGCAGAATCATTAGACGCGCCCCTTATCGACAGAATAAATTATAATCAAAATAAAATTGCGATTGAAAAACTGACCAGTATCACCAATACGGTTGAGCGCATTGGTTTCCTCACGATGACGGTGCTCATTGTTTCCTCAATTCTCATAGCTTTTAACACTATTCGCCTCGCTATCTATACCTCGCGTGAAGAAATTGGCATCATGCGCCTCGTGGGAGCATCGAATATGTTTATACGAGGACCATTTGTGCTCCAAGGCATTATGTATGGACTTATTTCAGGTATCGTTACGTTACTGGTTCTCTATCCGGTAGTGTATTGGCTCGGGCCACGCACCGAAGCATTCTTCCTTTTCAATATTTACGTTTATTTTGTAAGTAACTTCGGGTATCTATTTAGCGTAATCGTTGGATCAGGTATCGTGCTTGGTGTGGTATCGAGCACTCTCGCGATTGCTCGTCACCTCCGCGTATAGTATGAAGAAGCAGACACAAAAACAAAAACGTAGTCCTCAAAAACATACGTATCTTTTTGTTGTGGGAGGTGTCATGAGCGGCGTGGGAAAGGGGATCGCCTCATCATCTATCGCAAAGCTTCTGCAAGCACGAGGACTTACCGTCACTGCACTTAAAATTGATCCGTACATAAATGTAGACGCGGGCACCATGAATCCTACCGAACATGGTGAAGTGTTTGTGCTTCAAAATGGACTTGAAACGGATCAAGATATGGGTAATTACGAACGCTTTCTCAATACCAATATCCCTGATATCAATTACATGACCACAGGAAGTGTGTACCTCGATGTTATTAAGCGGGAGCGTAATCTTGAATATGGGGGTAAAAATGTTGAGGTGGTACCAGATATTCCTCTCGAGGTCATTCGTAGAATTAAGAATGCGGCCGCGCACGCACATGCTGATGTTACTATTACGGAGATTGGTGGTACGGTGGGTGAGTATCAGAATGTGCTTTTTCTTGAGGCGGTGCGAATGATGAAGTCAGAAATGCCCGATCGAGTTGCGGTAGTGATGGTAAGTTATCTCCCTGTACCGGGAAGTATTGGTGAGATGAAAACAAAACCAACACAGACAGCAGTACGTATGCTCAATAGCGCTGGAGTGTTTGCTGATTTCATACTCGCACGTGGTCCTGTGCCTCTTGATAAAAAACGCAAAGAAAAAATAGCACAATTTTGCAATGTGAAGCCAGAGCATGTCATCTCCGCGCCTGACGTATCGAGTGTGTACGATGTACCGCTCAATTTCGAAAAAGATAATCTTTCGGCGCGTATATGCGAGGTGCTTGGTGTTTCGTGTTCAAAACATGCTGATTTGGCAACATGGCAACGTTTTGTTGAACGCTCAAAAAATGGCAAAGGCGTGGTAAAGATTGCGGTCGTGGGGAAGTATTTTAGTTCAGGCGATTTTATTTTGTCTGATGTCTATCTCTCGGTACTTGAAGCAATAAAGTATTCTGCGTACGCGCTCAATCTCACGCCACAAATTGAATATGTGTCATCGCGCGATTTTGAGGATATAAAACAACTCAAAAAATTAAGAGCGTATGACGGGGTACTTATTCCAGGAGGATTTGGAAGTACTGGTATTCAAGGGAAAATTAATGTCATTGAATATATACGAAAACACAACATCCCATTTTTTGGTATTTGTTATGGTATGCAGCTCGCGGTGCTTGAGTACGCGCAGCATGTACTAAAACTTAAAAACGCAAGTACCGCAGAAATAGATTCACGCGCTGATCATCTTGTTATTGATGTAATGCCTGATCAAAAAGAAAAAATTGCTCGCGGGGAAATGGGTGGGAGCATGCGTCTCGGTGACTATCCCGCGGTGCTTAAAAAGGGAAGTATTGTCGCGCGCGCCTACGGCGCGCGCGAAATCACCGAGCGCCACCGCCACCGCTATGAGGTGAATCCGCAATACGTATCAGCACTCACAGAAAAAGGAGTGGTATTTTCGGGGACGTCTCCTGATGGTTCTCTCATGGAAATTATGGAACTTCCGCACCAGACGCACCCATTTTTTGTTGGTGTGCAATTCCATCCTGAGTTTCACGCCCGCCCGCTATCACCGCACCCTCTTTTTACCGCATTTGTGAAAGCGTCATACGAAAGTGCTCGCACGCAGTAATTGCACTTATGTTCTTATTTTTTATATGAGAGCGCGCTTTCACGGTGCCTCATGTGAGCCGTCAGCCAATGCGGTGGAGAACTTGCCAATAGTATGATAAGGTATACCCGCGCGTGAAAGCGCGCATTTTGCCGGCATGATAGAGATTTAATTGCAGGCAAAATTGCCGGGTCGTCTAATGGTAGGACTCTGGTTTCTGGCACCAGCTATCTTGGTTCGAGTCCAAGCCCGGCAGCTACAGCATTTCAGCATTATATTTCAATATCAAAATTTAGTACCAGTTAAGTACTGTGGAACTTTTATAGTTCCAGGTTACCCAATACAGCCTTCTTATATTCTGGGTGATTAATTTGATGTGGCGCGCCTTCTATTTCGACTAGCTTCGCGCGCAGGTCTTTTGCTGTTTCTTTTGAACGATTTCTTAGTTGGGGGAACAATGTTGCCTCTGTTGAACCGTAATAGATTGTTGTCGGTGTTGTAATTTTTTTAGCAATGTCCTTCGCGTTCCGTGTGAGGATGTCAGAATAACGACGTTTTCCTATATAGTGTTGAATATCCAGTGGCATTTTCTCCCGATCTTCTTCAAAGTCAGGGCTTAACGAACAAAGATGAAGATGGTTAGGATTAGTGGTTGGTGCCGAAAGGAACGCTATAACCGCACCATAAGAAAAGCCTAAAATCTGGTTGCGCTCACCTTTGTGTTTGAGATAAAAAGCAACAAACTCATGGGTATTTTGCGATATGGTGTGCCGATTCCAGGTAATGGGTACTGGAATTGCTACATAGTTACTTTTCGCCGCTACCTCCCGTAGCCAGGCATATGATTTTTCCGTGGCTTGTTGCTTAAAGCCGGGAATGATGAAGAGTTTTTTCATTTGTAAATAGTATATAAAAACAGGTTCGCCATTGGCGAATCTGTGGTTTGTGGCCGGCGATTCAGGCGTTGTCAAATTCGCCGTTTCTGACACCTTTCAGAAAGGCATCCCATTCGTTCCGGTTGAAGGATAAGGTCGGGCTGGTGGGGTCTTTGGTGTCGCAAAGGTTGATGGTATCACCTTACATGCGCACGGCGACGCAACAACATTTGTGGGCAAACGAAGAGAGAGCTTGAAGCCTTCTTCGGCGAATGGATTGTGCAAGTCGTTTTGACTAGCCATTTCTGTTCTCCTTTGGAACGATTGTTGCTGAAGCGACAGTGCATTCAGTAGATAATTTTATAACACGATGGAGATTTTAACGCAAGTATATTGGCTTCGTGAAGAATTAAGGTTGTTTTAATTATGTAATAAAAGTTCTCACTTTGTACTAAACTGCAGTACGAGAGTTTAAAGCGCTTCGGCGCTTTTTCTCATATTACCTTTGGTTTGCGACGGAGGACATATTGTGAAGGACTGACTCTCGTTGAATTTTTGATATACTTTAAACATGAAAAAACTATCTAAATTAAAGAAGGGAGATAAGGTGGCAATTGTATCACCAAGCTTCACAGCACCAGCCGTGTGGCCACACGTGCATGATCTCGGCCTTAAGCGTATTCGTGAAGTATTTGAACTTGAGTCAGTAATGTATCCAGCCACAGCCAAACTAGATGCAGCTCTGGCAGAAAAGGCCGATGACTTGGTTGCGGCTTTTTCTGATCCAGAAATTAAGGGTGTCATTTCAACTCTCGGTGGTGATATACAAGTAACATACATAAAGAATCTTCCTACGGAACCTTTTGTAAGTAACCCAAAGCCGTTCTTTGGCTATAGCGATAACTCACACTTTGCCAACTTCCTATTTCTAAATGGCATACCATCATTTTATGGAGCAGCTCTATTTACACAGTTTGCACACCAAAAGGAGATGAATCCGTACACGGTAAAATACATAAAACACACCTTGTTTGACGAGGGAGAGTTTGAGCTACTACCAAGTGAATCTTTTAACGATATTGGATTAGATTGGGGTGACGCAACACAATTAAATAAAGAACGAGAATATGAACCAAATGAGGGTTGGTCATGGGACGGTTCTAAGAATGCAGAAGGATTGTTGTGGGGTGGTTGTGTTGAATCGGTTGATGAGATGTTACGTCATGCTGTTCAAATTCCATCTCTAGAACAATTTGAGGATATTGTACTGATGATGGAGACTTCTGAAGAAATTCCTTCCGCTGACTACGTTATGCGATTTTTCAGAGCACTGGGAGAGCGGGGGATTCTAGAGAGGGTAAAAGGGGTATGTGTCGGTAGGGCTAAAGCACGTGAATTTGATAAACCGAGAAATCATGAAGAGCGAGTGGCATATCGAAAAGAACAGCAAGAAACAATTATTAAAACTGTCCGAGCCTATAATAAGGACATTCCGATTGTTCAAAACATGGATTTCGGTCACACTGAACCACAAATCCCAATGCCTTATGGGAATAAGATTAGGATTGATTCTGGAAACAAGCAAATTTTTGCTCAGTTCTAAATAACAATTTATTTCAAAAGTTACACCTGAGTGTAACTTTGTGACATATGCAAATATGTGTAACTTTTTTCACTTTTTGTAGAGCACGAGATGCGTCGAGTTTGAAAGGTTTAGGATAGTGGTTCGGTCAAGCCGGGTAAGGTTATCAAACAGTTCTAGCCCGAGACGGCCAGTAAACTAGTACAAAGTATCGGATGACCGAACCACTATCCTATACTTGAAAATAAAGGTATTATTAGAAATGTTTTAAATACATGTGCGTGCAGATTTAGTTTTCTGAAACTAGTGATTTATGTATAGATTTATTAAGTAAAATGAAAAAAGAACAAGAAAATAATTCAGTAAATTTCGTAATTACTCCTCGGAATGAGGATTTTTCGCAATGGTATCTAGATGTTATTAAGGCAGGAGATTTGGCTGAAGGTTCTCCTGTGCGTGGTTGTATGGTAATTAAGCCATATGGGTATGCAATCTGGGAAAATATTCAAAAGTTTTTGGATAATGAATTTAAAAAGAGAGGGACACAAAATGCATATTTCCCGCTATTGATACCAAAGAGTTTTTTAGAGAAAGAAGCTGAACACGTTGAAGGATTCGCAAAGGAGTGTGCGGTAGTGACCCATCATAGATTGGAAGAAAAAGACGGGAAATTAGTGCCTGCAGGTGAGCTAGAGGAACCTTTTGTGATTCGTCCTACATCAGAGACAATCATCTATGATACTTTTTCGAACTGGATTCAGTCGTATAGAGATTTGCCGCTTCTAATTAATCAATGGGCGAATGTCATGCGATGGGAAATGCGCACACGACCATTCCTTCGAACAACTGAATTTTTGTGGCAAGAAGGTCACACAGCGCACTCTTCAAAGGAGGAAGCAGATAATAAAGCTCTAGAAATGCTCGAAGTTTACCGAGATTTGGTCGAGAACCATCTTGGTATTTCACTCGTATTGGGTAGAAAAACAGAAAGCGAGAAGTTTGCTGGAGCCGACTACACCACCACCATTGAAGCGATGATGCAAGATGGAAAAGCTTTACAATCTGGCACCTCCCACATGCTTGGTCAGAATTTTTCGAAATCGTTTGATGTTTCTTACCTAGATGAAAATCAAGAAAGGCAATTTGTTTGGCAAACAAGCTGGGGTCTTTCAACAAGAATCATCGGCGCACTCATAATGTCGCATTCGGATGATAAAGGCTTGGTCTTACCTCCAAAAATCGCTCCAATTCAGGTAGTGGTAATTCCGATCTTTGGTTCAGAAGAAGACAAATCACTTGTTATGGAAAAAGTAGCAAAAGTGAAGGAAGAACTTGAGTCAGCAGGAATTTCTCTCAAAGTTGATGATCGAGAAGGTCGTCCTGGATTTAAGTACTTTGAGTGGGAAAGAAAGGGTGTTCCGCTACGGGTTGAGGTTGGTCCGAAAGATGTAGCTAAGGGTAGTGTTGTTGTTGTGGATAGGTTACAAGGAGAGAAGACTTTTGTGGAAGATAAAGACCTGAGTAGTTTCATACAGGATAGTCTAGATAAGATGCAGAACTTACTCCTCGCCAATTCAAAGAAATTCAGAGAAGAGAATACGAGAGAAGTTTCTGATTATGGAGAATTTAAAAATGTGATTTCCGAGAAGGGAGGCTTCATTTTTGCTCATCTATGCTTGGATAGGGATTGCGAAAAAAAAATTAAAGAGGATACAAATGCTTCAACTCGCTGTATTCCTTTTGAAGGCGGTTTGGGTAATAAAGGAACTTGTATCTACTGTGGCAAAGATGCCCCAAACAAGGTTTTGTTCGCAAAAGCTTACTAAGTATACTTATGCTTATGAAGAATGTTATTTTTGTTGGAGGTGGGGAAATTGGGAAAGGAGAAACTGAGAAGATTGATATTGAAGTAAAAAAAATGCGCCGAAAGGATCTCTTTTTGTATTTTTTGCTACTGCTGCCAACGATGCAGAGGGTTACGCAAAGACAATTCGAATTGATTCCGTGAATAAGAAAATATATGCACAATTTTAGAGATAAGGAGCTTATATACGTCACTGGAAATAAACACAAGTTTGAGAACGCTCAGAAATTTTTTGTGGCGTATGGTATTGGGATTGAACAACAATCGCCCCCAATCACTGAAGTACAGTCACATGACGCAGTTGAAGTAGCGATTCAAAAGGCAAAGGATGCCTGGAACGAACTTATGAGACCTCTCTTTGTAAATGATGCTTCGTGGGCAATCCCAGCCCTCAAAGGATTCCCTGGTCCGTATATGAAATATGTAAATCAATGGTTTGAGCCAATTGATTTTGTACATCTTATGGAGGGAAAGAAAGATCGAACCATTATTCTCAAAGATGTAATCGTATATATAGATGAAACTGGACCAGTGTCGTTTGTAAACGAACATAGGGGAACCATTTTGAAACAAGTTACTCACGGTACATATCGACACCCATCTGACACTGTGGTTTCACTATCAATGTCGGGTAAGTCTATTTTAGAGGAGAGTCAGGAGGGCGTGTATTTCATTGAGGATGAGGATAAGGTTTGGAAGAATTTTGCTAATTGGATATCAGAGAAGGGAGTTTAATTACTTCAAAAATATCCTACCCTTCATTAAGGTCAGTGCTTTATTGGTAAACTCTTTGGGGTCTAGATTGTATTTTTCAGCAATAACCTTGAGTTTTTCAATTTTCTTTGGATTACGTACCTCTGAGATGTTTAGGTTCTTGTCGAATTGATGTCCGATGTCTCGGAAGAATTTCCATCGTAGCGTGTATTTTGGAATCATGTATAGAATTCCAATAGGAAGCAAGATTTTGGAAAGTGGAAAGTCTATCATGTTGTGACCAGACCACTTTGCTCTTGTGTACGTATACACGACATCTGAAATCTCGCTCCATGTGTCAATAAAACCAATTGCTCCTTCATATTCTGCTAACTCATCAGTCATGTCTTGCTTATGCCAAGCTTCGTCATATTTCGGCATGTTGAGCATGTCGTGCCATTTATTTATTAATCCCATACTACTTATTGAAATATTCTTCGGGATCGTTAGATCCTTTTTCTAAAACTGCTTCGTAAATTTCCTGACCGGATACTTTCAGATTATGTTCTTTTCGGTACTGTTTGAACTCGAGAATATTAGTGCGTAGTTCCTCAGTCAGTTCAACCCTACTAATATCAAGCGCGCCTCGATCGCGAGCTGCTTCTGCCTCAGAAATAAACCAGATATCAAATTTCCATCGCTCGTCATTGATTAGTGTCTTGAGTCCAATGTATCTACCATACGGATATTGCTGTCCCAAACGCGGATCATCCCAATCAGCTTTAATAAAGAGACTTTTGATGTGATCGCCACAGCTATCATGAATATCTTTCAAAATGGTGAACATTTCATCTTGGGTATAATCAGTGTTACGAATCACTTTTATATCAATATCACCATGAAGCATGACATTGCCAGCATAGGCTCCTTCAAATTCAATTCGGCCGTATCTTTTTAGGACAGTAAGGAGTTGCGATGATTGTAAGAAATCATCAGCGTTTTTCTTATATCCCTTACTTGTGTCGAGCAAATTCATATATGAAGTATAGCAAAGATATAAGTATGGATTAGTGGTACAATGCTTCTATTGAATATTTTATGGTTATAAATAGGAGTAGTCGTAAATCATATGAGTCCACAAATACATACATTCCGGGTGTGTGCAATAT
>DASUDI010000014.1:0-20845 GCA_036275695.1 Minisyncoccota bacterium
TCGCTACCATTTTAAAAGCCTTCTTTAGGAAAGGGAGTGCCGAAAGATTTTCAGGCAATTCAGTTGGCGCAGCTTTTGAGTCAAAAACGAAATCAACCCAAGTAATTCGTTCCGTTTTGACGATATTATTTGGAACTGGTAGTTGAGTACTTGGGTCAATTGGTACCCCCATAACAGAAACTCCGCTTCCGAAAACAACACCTGAAGTCCAACTCACTCCCCCACCAGAAGGATGGGCAACGCACGTCTCAACAGTCTCCCTTCTAGTTTGAGGCACTAAAGTAACGTGCTTATTTTTGTTATTAAGAACATTAAACCATTTAATCGTATCATTTCCGTTGTAGGGTTGAAATTTATCAAATACTAACTTGGTAGCACTATCAACAGCGCCGTATCGTTTAGTAAAATCATTCAAATGTTTACAGATTGGAAAATATTTATCTGAATTAGCAACTCTACCATTAAGATAATCCAGAGCTGATTTTAGGTCTCCAAGATACGCTTTAATATCAACTAGAAGAACATCTGGAATTTTTTGGGAATTAAGTGAATTTCGATATGCGAGCTCAATTTCACTGAGCCGGTCTTTAGCTGCGCGCATTACAGCATCAATATCAGTATATTTTGAATAAATACTTCCTTCCACATTATATATTATATCGCTTTTTAAGCTCTGCTAAGTCTATACAAATCTAGATAAGCATTTCATTGACGCTCTTCGTGCTAACACAAGTCTGTTGAGCATCATGAGTTAGAACCTTTCAGTTCCTTGCCCAGTAAGGTTATTTTTAATACTTTTATAATACCATAGCGACGTATCAAGAGCGAAGTTATATTATAAATTAAATTTATCCTTAATTTGTTTTGCTACTATTTCTGGACTAATATTTGTGTTATTGATTCGAATGTAATTCTTTTCTTTTATTTCTCCATCAAGAGAATTTGGCCTATGTTTTAATAAACTATCCCTTAATTCGTCATCTGAACCAGCCTCTCCTCTTTTTGATGGTTTATGATTTAATCTATGTTCAGTTTTATTTCTTTTTATTCTTTCTTCGAGATTAGATTCAAGCTCAACAAAATATATTTCAGATCCTTTATCTTTGAAAATTTTTATTAGATTTTCTATATAATCCCAATCATGCTTATCATCAAAATACCATACATAAGTAAATATTAAACCCTCTAAATCGCTATTGGAGACTTCTTTAAAAATCTCTTCACGAAAGAGATTGGATAATCTTTTAAAAGATGGCGTTCCATAATCAAAAAAATTCAAGACTAACTCAATCGTCATATGATTATGAAATAACTTTAAATTTGTTATTTTTGATAGTTCTTGGCCAACTGTCATCTTCCCGACAGCTTGTGGCCCTGTTATTAGAATAAATTTCATATTTATATGTTATATCGTTAAACAATATAAATTAATAGAGATTACGCGTCTCGTGCGCACGAACCTTGCTCTTACTGGCTGGGGAACAGGGACTCGAACCCCGATACTCAGGACCAAAACCTGATGTCCTACCTTTAGACGATTCCCCAAAAAATAACTTCAAAAAGAAGTGCTATGATTGTGCCAAAAAATAGGAAAATAGCAAGGTTTGAGGTGGTTGCGCGTAAACGCTGTGACGTAGTCACAGCGTTTACCCGCGAATAGTCATATAATTCTTCAAGACATGTCATATTTTGGAATTTGTAATATATGCACGACATTATATAATAGATGCCTACTGGCGTGATGTATTATGAAAGGAGTAAATTAAACTTTAATTATGGAATATCCAACAAAAGTACCGCAGGTAATATTCAAAACGCGCGTTCGTGATGAGTCCGTTGAGGGGCCAAATCCCTATCGTTGGCAAGATGTCGCAACTGACGAAATTTTTAAAGATAAGAAAGTGGTTGTATTCGCGTTGCCCGGAGCGTTTACCCCCACCTGTTCGTCTACACATCTTCCAGGGTATGAAGAAAAGTATGATGAGTTTAAGACACTCGGTGTCGATGAGGTCTACTGTCTTTCAGTAAATGATGCGTTTGTCATGTTCCAGTGGGGTAAGGCACAGAATGTATCAAAGGTTAAACTCATTCCTGATGGGTCTGCCGATTTTACCCGTGGCATGGGAATGCTTGTGAAAAAAGACAATCTTGGTTTTGGTGAGCGATCATGGCGTTATTCAATGTATGTTGAAAATGGTGAGATTAAGAAACTTTTTTCTGAGGAAGGGTTTATGGATAATTGCCCCACCGATCCATTTGAGGTGTCTGATGCTGATACTATGCTCGCGTACTTGAGGGAACAGAGAGGATAAGCGTGAAAATAAAAATGCCTGGCACCTTCGGTGCCAGGCATTTTTATTTTCACGCAATACATTATCCAGCACTTATCTGCGCGAGTCTGATAGCCAGGTCCGTAATGGTGTATACGTCCACGCCGTCAATGATGTAATGGTAGTGATCTTGTATTTCGAAACGTTGGATACGAACACCGTATGCGTTGGGAATATTGTATTGAGCAAAGGTGATACCGGTTTCAGTTATTCCTGACGCATTCCCATCAGGGTGTACAATAAAACTTGCAATCTTGGGGTGGGGGAGTATCAGCCAGTTTTCATTGGTAAAGCGAAAAGGTGTTGGCTCGTAGGGAGAGGGGATAGCCGTGTACACCTCCTCAGCATGAGTAAGTGTGAAACCACACGTAAAGAGAACAAAACCAAGGAATAAAGAAAAATTGCGATATCGTGACATACCTTAAAAATCATCTTATGAGTAAAAGACACCGAAGTAATTAGACTTGGTGTACAGAACAGAGATCAAATATAATGATATTATAACATGCAATCAGAATGTATGTCAAATTGTTACTGAACGCAAAGTCGTGTTGAGATGTTGTCTGTCTATATCAAATAAAGACAGTGAATAACTGAGCCGTGTGGAGATGTCTGTGTGATATGATGAAATCAAATTCAGTCTTTTCAAGGTGAAATTGAGGTAGTTGTATTAGTTTACATCAGTAGGTGATGAGTACGACATGAGAGTTTTAACATTTGGATGGGATTATCCACCACATACCACAGGTGGTCTTGGTATGGCTTGTTTTGCGCTCACTGAGGCTTTAGTGCGGGATGATATTGAGGTGATTTTTGTACTTCCTCGAAGGCAACCTGTTTTGGGAAGCAATCAATTTATTTTTGCCGATAAAAGTGACATGTCGGTGCGGGTGCGGTATGTACATTCAAGTTTGCTACCATATCAGAATGCTTCTACTATGGTGGAAGTGTATGATGCTGATGGAAAGAAAGTGCTTTACACGTCATCAATAATCGAGCAAGTTCACCAATACGCGAATCAGGTGGCGCGTATCGCGCAGGAAGAAGATTTTGACATCATTCATGCGCATGATTGGACGTCATATTGTGCTGGTATTATGGCGAAAAAAATAAAAAATAAACCACTCATCGTGCATACTCATGCTACCGCATACGACCAAGCGGGTGGCGACCATGCCGATCCTCAGGTCTATGCAATTGAAAAGGAGGGCTTTGAGACTGCTGACGCGATTATCGCGGTGAGTAATTTTACCAAAGACCTCATTGTGCGGAAATATCATATCAGTCCAGATAAGGTGACTGTGATACATAACGGTTGTGACACCGATGAGCCAGTACGGCACAGGCCGACACTAACTGAACTGAAAGCACAGGGCAAAAAATTGGTGTTGTACCATGGGCGTATCACAATTCAAAAAGGAGTAGATTATTTTATTAAGGCAGCGCGAAAGGTGGTTGAGTATGACCCACATGTCATTTTCATTATTTCAGGTAAGGGTGATATGGAAGCGCAGATTATGAGACAGGTGGGAGAAATGGGGCTTTCAGAGCATGTTATATTCGCGGGCGCGTTGTGGTACGATGAACGTGATCAGATGTATCAGAGCGTCGATCTTGTGGTTATGCCGTCAGTTTCCGAGCCCTTTGGGTTGGTGCCACTTGAAGCAATGCGCCACGGTACGCCAGCACTCATTTCAAAGCAGTCGGGAGTTTCAGAAGTAGTCACGCACGTGTTGAAGGTTGATTTTTGGGATGTTGATCAGATGGCAAACAAGATTTTAGCAGCGTTGCGATATCCAGCGCTTCACCAACAACTGCGAAAAGAAGGAAGAAATGAAATAAATCGCCTCTCATGGAACGGAGTTGCAAGTAAGGTCCGAGCACTCTATCAGCATCTTTTGCGCATGATTCGTAATCGCAGTAAACAGTAATATGCTCACTATCTGTCCTTATTTTCATGTACATCAGCCATACCGCATCAAGCAGTATCGTGTATTTGATATTGGAAATGATCCTAATTATTTTAATGATGATGGGTTAAGTGATCTCAATAATCGAAAAATTATCGAGAAAGTCGCAGAGAAGTCGTATCGACCCATGAATACGCTTCTTTCCGAGATGTTGCAGCGATATCCTGAATTTAAATTCGCGCTCTCATTTTCAGGTACGGTACTTGATCAATTTGAAGCATATGCGCCAGATGTGCTCGAAAGTTTTAGAAAACTAATCGCGACAGGACGCGTTGAAGTTTTGGCAGATACGTATCATCACTCGCTCGCGTTTTTCTATTCCGTACCAGAATTTGAACGTCAGGTGACGCTTCATGATAAAAAAATTAAAGATTTATTTGGGTATGCTCCACGTGTGTTTCGAAACACAGAGTTGTCCTATCGAAATGACCTTGCGCGCTGGTGTGAAGACAATGGGTATGTGGGAATTATGGCTGAGGGGTGGCACACGATTTTAGGTTGGAGGAGTCCCAATTTCGTTTATACCCCCGAAGGATGCGCTCGCATAAAGGTACTTCTTAAAAACTATAAATTGTCAGACGACATCGCATTTCGTTTTGGAAATAAGGGATGGGAGAGTTGGCCCCTCAACGCGGAAACGTACGCAAATTGGATTCACGCGCACCACGGTGATGGACAGACAATTAACCTATTTATGGACTATGAGACTTTTGGTGAACATCAATGGGAAGATACAGGAATCTTTGATTTTATGCGCGTGCTCCCTGAAATGTTGTTGCGTCACCCACACACTTCATTCAAAACACCTACCGAAACCATAGAGACGTACGACTCTGTGGGGTATGTTGATTCTCCACACATACTTACCTGGGCTGATACCGACCGTGACCTCACTGCGTGGACAGGAAATGATATACAGAAAGATGCGATTCGCATTATCTATGAGATGGAACCACAGGTCCTGCGTACTGGTGACGCCACACTTATAGAGCAGTGGCGGAAGTTGCAAACGAGTGATCATTTTTATTACATGTGCACGAAGTGGTCGGCTGATGGAGATGTGCACGCGTATTTCAGTCCTTACCAATCCCCATATGATGCGTATGTCGCTTTCATGAATGCCGTAAATGATTTACAATTAAGAGTACAGCGTATTAATGCTCAGCAAGAATGCGAGCGTGAGCAGCGAGAAGAAATTGCGGAGGTTGTAATGCAACCGCGAAGTGTGTGGAGGCGGTGCGTACGATGGGTGAGGCGTTGCTTTGAAGGGATTCGCTTGTTTTTTATTAAAATTTTTAAATAAGTAAACATAGTTTTATGGCTACAACAAAAAAAGTACTCACGCCAAAGAGCGTATCAAAGACAAAGAATGTCTCACCCAAAAAGCCTTCTCGGACGTCAGTTTCTGCTAAAAAAAGTGCAAAGCGTGCACCTTCAAAATCACCAAGACCGCTTGTACATGTGTCTAATGAACAGTGTTTCTGGGTACGTGATGGACAGATTTTACAAAATCTCGATGAATTAAAAAACGCCCTTTTTCATATGGATGACGCACTATATCAGTATCACGTTACTGAGGATAAGAGTGATTTTGCAAATTGGGTCGAGTTTGTACTTGGCGATGAAAAATGCGCGCATGACCTGAGAGGCGCACGCACGCCCAAAGATGCACAGTCGGTTGTAGTGCGGTATTTACGTTTATATAAGGTGTAATTGAAGCATGGCGCGCGCGACTATCTTAGGAAACGGATCGATATTAGTTGGACTTGATCAACGTGGACAGGTGCGTGATTTCTACGCACCTTTTGTTGGACATAGTAATCACGTGAGTGGCGCGAGTGGTAGTTATCTCCATCGCATAGGCGTGTTTGTTGATGGTGTGCTTTCATGGCTCGACGACCTTGCATGGGACGTGAGTATGAGTGGATATTCTGAGACATTTGTTGGTGATTTTTATGCCACACATAAGACATCGGGCATTATTTTGTCGGGAACGTGCGCGGTCCACAATGAAAAAAATATTTTTTTACGCACTTTTTCTGTTGTAAGTACGCGTCAGCAAGAACGTGAGGTAAAAATATTTTTTTCGCAACAGTTTCGCATTGCCGAATCTCGCCGAGGTGACACTGGCTTTTATGATCCTCGGGTAAAGGCAATTATTCACTACAAAGGCACAGACACTTTCCTCATAACTGCACGACACAATGGCATTGTGTTTTCAGATTATAATATTGGACTTTTTGGTATTGAAGGGAAGGAGGGCACATATGTTGATGCGTATGATGGAATTCTTGAAAAAAATCCTATTGAGCATGGTTCAGTTGATTCTGTCATTGGTATAACGCTCAATGTAAAAGAAAACGAAGAAGAAAAAATTGAGTATTGGATTTGCTATGGTGCGACTATTGATGAGGTACATGATCTTCATGCTCAAGTACTTGATGAGACAACCGAATCACTCATCCACTCGACTCAAAATTATTGGATCGCATGGGCGCATAAGGAAGAACGCAACCTCGCACCACTCTCAAAAGAGATTCAAAAAATGTTTACGCACTCGTTGGTTATGATGCGTGTGCATACCGATAACAGCGGTGCGGTTATAGCATCGAGTGATACCGACATGTTGCATCATGGGCGCGATACATATAGTTATGTGTGGCCACGTGATGGCGCTTTTGTGGCGCACGCTTTTGACATGGCAGGGTATGGAGATGTCTCAAAACGTTTTTTTCAATTTATAGCAAAGCGACTAGAACGTGATGGGTACTTAATGCACAAGTATCGCTCAGATGGGACGTTGGGAAGTTCATGGCATCCGTGGCTTTGGCGTGGTGTTCCCGAATTACCTATTCAAGAGGATGAAACAGCAATTATTATTTTTATGCTGTGGCGTCACTATGAATACACAAAGGACTTAGAGTTTATTGAGTCACTCTACAATACGTTCATTGAGCCCGCATCGCGTTTTATGTGTGAATTTATTGAGTCGGAACTTGGACTACCTATGAGTTCCTATGATTTGTGGGAAGAAAAATTTGGTATTTCTACCTACACCGCGTCATGTGTGTATGGGGCATTGATGGCCGCGACTCGCTTTGCGGGGATGCTTGGCAAAGATGATCAGGCGCGCACGTATCTCGCCATAGCCCAGAGGATGCGTACTGCAATTCTTGAATATCTCTACGATAAGAAGACTAAAACTTTTATAAAGCAGATACGTCCTCAGGCGGAGAGCGAACCTTCACGTGACGAGGTAATCGACATCAGTAGTTTATATGGACCCATTTACTTTGGAGTTATCGATATTGATGAGGTATATGCGAAGCATATGATGCAAGCGGTACAAGCTCGTTTGTGTGTGTCTCTTGATACAGTGGGGTGTTTGCGATATGAGGGTGATAACTACTTTAAATTGTATGAAACGGGGGTGTCAAATCCGTGGTTTATCACAACACTTTTTTTAGCACAGTGTCACATTATGCGTGCGCGCAAGATTTCTGATCTGAAGGTACCAGAATCGACACTTGAATGGGTAGCGCGTCACAGCACCAAAGAGGGTATGCTCCCCGAACAAATCAATCCCCAGAATAGTGAGCCACTGTCAGCAACGCCTTTGGTATGGAGTCATGCGTGCTTTGTTGAGACAGTTTCGCTCTACATTGAGAAATATCACGAGCTCTCCTTGCTTGCGGGCAAAAGTTAATGGCGTGGATGTTTTGAACAAAAAAGATTTTCTATCAGGTCCTTTGTAGAGGCACGATGTGGTATCGACAAAATTTTAAGTTTTGCTATAATAGGGGCAACAAAACAGGGCCTCACATAGTCGGATGAGTTGCGCAGAGTTTTGATTATTCAATAAGCACAGAAGATTCAATGAAGGGAAAGATTGCTCGTGTCACAGACCGAGGATTTGGATTCATCACTCCTGATTCAGGAGAAAAGGATCTTTTCTTCCACGCTCGTTCACTTATGGACGGTCTTATGTTCGATTCACTCAAAGAGGGTGAAGAAGTAACATTCGAAATTGAGCAGGGAGACAAGGGACCATCTGCGGTGAATGTAGCACGCGCATAAGTGCGTAGCACAAAAAAGCCGTCGCGTACGCGACGGCTTTTTTTGTGTACAACTCGCAAAAATATGATTTTTAGTATGCTTTAATATACGAAGTTATTTGCGATTATTGAGGTATGCAACGAGAAAGTTTTTTAGCAGAAATGATGAATTATCTAGTCTCAGGATATGTGTATTTTGTCGCATTTCTCCTCGTGTTGTACATGGTCACCTCACTTGTGACGGGGCTCCTTGGTGTTGCTACGGGAATACTTGATATCTCAAATACTACGCGCGGTATACTTGCATCTCCTGAGCGCACGGAGCTTGAATTGAAACTGCTCCATACGATTACGTTTACCTTTGTACTCGTAAAAGCATACAAGATACTTATTTCATTTGCGCAGACGCGTCACATGAACATCAAATTCATGATTGAGATTGCTATCATCGCGCCAACGATTGAGATTATTTTTAATATCAAGCAACACTCTATGGAAATAAATATCCTTTTGGCTATTTTTGCATTTCTAAATCTCTGCATTTACGTAATTTTTTATAAAACAATTAAACACATTAGCGAAGATTATGAGGAACATTGTAAACCGAGAGAACGTGTTACCGCCCCTATTGAATCAAGTCTTCCCTCGCGCAGGAATACTACACCAAAAACGTCCACTAAAAAGGCAGTCCGAGTGAAGTCGTAAATGCTTTAATTTCCTTTTGCTTTAATTCGTAAAATCCTCCAGGTTTGAGGCGTCTGAGTGAGAGTGTGTGCATTTCTGTGCGCTTAAGTGCAACTACCTGGTATCCAAAATGCGCACACATCCTTCGTATCTGATGCTTCTTTCCTTCGGTGAGTGTGATGGAGAACGTAACGTCATCGTGAAGTCTCTTTTCCGTGTGCGCTGGTTTGGTGCGGTATCCCTCAATATTCACACCACGAGAAAGCGCATTGAGAAAAGTCTGGGTAACGCGCTTGTCTACCACGACTTCATACGTGCGTTCGTGGCCATGTTCAGGGCTCAGTATGCGCTCAGTTATACGCCCGTCATCGGTGAGTAGTATCAAGCCTTCTGACTCTTTATCAAGCCGTCCAATGGGAAAAAGACCTGTAATACCGTGGTCACGCTTGATTAGTGTTTCAATATCGGTTTCTTTTTCACTTGGAGAGTGTGTGACAACACCTCGTGGTTTGTAGTAGAGAATATAACGGTATGTTTTCTTTGAGAAATCCTTTATTTCAACCGTGTCAGACTCAGTAACTTTTTGTCCAAGTTGCGCGCGTGCACCATTAATAAAGACGCGACCTTCGTCAATGAGGGTGTCAGCACTGCGACGTGTGGCATAGCCGGCGCGTGCGAGATACTTATTTAAACGCATTGGGAACTCAGATTTCATGATTAAGGTATTAGAGTTCTGTTGCTGGGGTTTTATAATATATAAGTTCTGAAGGATTTAGTTGCAGTTTTTGAGTTTCATCAAACTGAAAGGGAAGGTGTGTAACCTGCAAATTATACGCATCACGCTGTGGCGTATCTGGGGTAAAAAATACGGCAAGCAGCATTTTTTGCGCGGTACCTTTTTGTATGTGATACATGCCGTCACGACCAAGTGTCGCGTTACTGAGTATGATTGCTTGCGTTTTTCCATGTACTACGTCGCCGTGTGTGTCGCGTATCTCGTATCCGAGCACGGTGTCGTCTTTTATCGACGATGTTGTTGCCTGCACGGGCATGGTAATATCATATTTCTTGGTACCAAACGCGTACTCTATGAGAAAGAGTCCTGTGTGCGAATTAAGTGAGATCGCCTTTTGATTGGTAGTAAAGTACGCGTGCGTGTTTGTTGGTAAAAGCAAAAACATGCCTGCAAAAATCACAATCATGAGCGTTACGTATGTATGTATCATAGTGTGTGTGTGCTTCATGTTGCAAGTATAGCGCAGTATAAGGAAAATTGCACTAAAAAACCGCGTAAATTACTACGCGGTTTTTTTAGTGCAATGGTGTTAATTAGACATCAAGTGCGTCCTCGAGCTCTGACTTAATTTTTTCAGCAAGGTCTTCATCAAGATCCTCAGCGGTGTCGCCATCATTGATAGCATCTGCCACCGCGTCGAGTACGTCATCAAGGTCAGTTGAAGAAACCTCCACATCATAGTCATCACCGTCAAAGGTGAATGAAACGGTTACATCTTCATCTTCTACCTCAACCTCTACCTCGAAATCTTCATCTTCATCTTCATCCTCATCCTCATCCTCATCCTCATCCTCTGTATCCTTCATCTTCTTGCAGAAAGGACCTTTGCCACGATGTTCGCTGTCACATCCATCATCTTTCAGGCGCTCCTCAAACTTCTTTCGAATGCCTGGAGCATGAAGAAGTCCTGGAGGAACTTTACCTTCTCCAAAGCGTGCTTCGAGAAGTGTCTCGAGTGCTTTTTGTGTTTCGTCAGTAATAGTTCCAGTTACTTCGAGATCAAATTTGCTCTGGAAGCGTTTAAGTGCTTCACGAGTGAGTGGTCCGTAGTAGCCTGAAATGATACCTTGTGGGTAAATAGTTGGGTCAGAAGCGAGAATCTCTTGGATTTTCTTAACATCTTCATCAGTTGTTCCTTCGGTTATATTTGCTTTAAGAAGTGTGCGAACCTCACCTTGAAGTTGCGCAAGTTGTTCTTGAAGGCTTTTGAGTTGCGCGAGGAGTGTCGCTATTTGCTCCGCGACTGTTTGCGACTCGGCTTTTGCGTTTGGTACTGCTACCACCGCTACGAGCGCGAGTGACGCAAGACCGCCAACAATAAATTTCTTCATAATATTATTTATAGTTATTTTGTAATTATACTTACAATAAATACACACCAATAAAAGCATCCAATGAAACGGCTGCTTCTATATAGTATATACGATTATGGACGTGAAGTATTACAGAAACCTGTGGAGTGACATAAATGTGTGAAGTTGGCAAGATACCCTAGGTGTTTTTAACCACTTCCATGATCGCGTGTTACGATAGAATTTTATCAAGTACTGCACATATCGAGAGTTTGTGGTATAGTTAAAAACAGTATGAGTTCTCCATGAGAGTCTCTCCATTGCGTCTTGGTGTGGTGGCGGTCACGGCGTGACACATTACGATTGAAGTATATCGTAATGCTTCCATACTCCGTATGTATTATAGTGAGTGATGGTTTGAGGTTTTTCAGTCATTATTTGGGGGTAATTTAACTATATTATTATGAATATCAAGAACATTTCTGTTGGCGTTGCACAGAAACTATGCTCAACCATCACCGTTATTACTATGGTGCTTTCGTCGTTTGCGTTTGTCCCGTATGCGAGTGCGAATAATGGAAACGGAGGAGGGGGAAATAACCCAGAAAGCGGAGGTGGTTCTGGAAGCCCAAATCCTTCAGCAAACCTTGATCAGGCGGCTAATGGTGGTAATGTTGGACAGAATCCTATTAGCCCCGTAATGTGGGTAAATGGAGATGTGAATGAAACGAAAGGGCATTACCAAGAAGGTCAGTCTATGCCATATCGTGTTGTCCTTGATGGTCTTACCCCTAACGCTCTCAATACCCTAGTGATTGAGCTTGATGTATTAAAATCAAATGGACAGAAAAAGAAATTTGCTATTGACTATATTACATCAAATAATCGCATCAGTGAGACTGTGGATCCGTGCGTTGGTGTGACCGGGTGTACAGGTAGCCCATCCGAAACGTATCTGATTCCAGCACCAAACTACACAGGCTCTGTCAATGGATATGGCGCTCAGGATGTGCTCGATAGTTTCAATACGCTTGTCGCGCTAGAAGGACCACAGTATATGAAGATATGGAATGGTGATATCACTAATGTTGCTTATACCACAAGTCCGAATCTTTCAAATGTTGATTCAGCGCAGGTGACTATTACGTTTACAGCAACATCGCCAAATGCGGTCATTTCATGGGGAGGGCACATATCTGAAAGTAGGGATTACCCCGGAGAGTCCGCGGTTACCATCAGTGGGTCTCCATACCATACACGCCTCATAAGTTTTAATGGAAGTGGCGGGAATCAAGATCGAGCACTAAGTGCGGGCGCGGTTGAGTATCCCGGAAATCTTATCGTCATCAAGAATGTTGTGGGCGGTACCAAGACCGCGTCTGATTTCAATATTACGGTAAACGCGAGTACTACAGTTTCAGACCCAACGTTTCCCGGAGATGAAAACGGTACCATTGTAGATATTGAAGTGCCTAATAATACTGAGGTGCCCTACGCAGTTTCAGAGGCCATCGACCCTGATTACACACCCACATACTCTGAGGCGTGCCATGGCACTATCACATCTCTTGAGCAAAAGGTGTGTACCGTCACCAATACCTACAACCCAGCGCCGAAACTTACTTTGGTGAAGGATGTGAAAAATGATAATGGTGGCGTTGCAAAAGTGACTGACTGGACATTGAGTGCCGTTGGGGCAGCGATGACCATATCCGGAACTTCTGGTGCTTCTGCGGTAACGAGTGCGTCAGTACCTGCGGGAACCTACACGCTCTCGGAATCGGGTGGTCCAAATGGCTATGCTCCAAGTGCATGGGTATGTACCGGTAAGACCGTTCAGAATAATAATGAAGTCACGCTCGCAAAAGGTGACAATGTCACCTGTACCATCACTAATGATGATATTGCGCCAAAACTTACCCTTATTAAGAAGGTTGATAACGATGATGGTGGAACTGCGGTAGCAACTGACTGGACCGTGAAGGCAGACGGTAGTGTTACCGATCTTTCTGGTGCTGGTACAGTGTCGGGTACGGTGAACGCGGGAACCTACACGCTCTCGGAATCGGGTGGACCGGTAACAGACTCAAATCGGTATGTACCGAGCGCGTGGGAGTGTACAGGAACGGGACTTGTGGGCGATCAACTTGTGCTTGGTAGTGGAGATGATGTGACCTGTACCATCACGAATACCTATGTGCCACCGAAAAAGGCCTCTATTACCATATTCAAGACCATTGACGATGTCTTTAACGGAGGTACTACTCCCGCAAGTTTTACGTATTACGTAACGTCAGCGACGAATGTAAAAACAAAAGTAGAACACAACACACCCACTTCATTTGACGCGGGGACATATACAGTTTCAGAGGATTTGGGCGTATATACAAATGGCTACACACAAAGTACGTGGGGTGGCGATTGTGTTGGGGGTACGGTAACTGTTGGTGAGGGGGAAAGTGCAACGTGTACCATCACCAATACCGCTATCGCGCCACAGATTACTATTATTAAAAGGGTGGAAAATGGCACCTCAAAGACTCCTAAGCAGGCATCAGATTTTCAAATCACGCTTACCGCTCAGGATATAAATGGCAATGAAGCGGATGATGTGAAAACATTTGCAGGAAGTGAGGCTGGTACTCAGGCTACATTTGATGCGGGGACGTATGAAGTTGCTGAAAGTAATCCGGGTAATTATACCGTAAAATACAGTGAGGGATGTAAAGGAACGGCAACACTTGGTCAAAAGATAACGTGTACCGTTACCAATACCTACATTGAGCCGACTAAGGCATGGGTAACTTTTGAGAAAGTTATGGATTCTAAGTATGGCGGGAAGGCAGAGTCCACCGACTTTACCTTTGAGGTGTCGAATGGAACCACAGTCACCCCGGTGACGCCAGGTGAGACTATTGGACTAGTGGGAGGTACCTATACCATTACAGAGAAGGGTCCAAAGGGCTATGAGGCGACCTACTCTGAATTTTGTGCAGGTGGAGATTTTGATATCACACCAAATAATTATGGTAAATCATATACGTGTACGGTAATCAACCATGACATTCAGCCAAAACTTACCGTTATCAAAAAGGTCATCAACAATGACTCGATGGAGAATGATGTGGTGCTTAACGCAAGTGATTTCACCCTCACCGTAACAGGTGCTAACGTAAGTGACGATGCGTTTGTGGGAGATGAGAAGGGTGTTGAGGTTACCCTTGATGTGGGAGAATTTTTGGTTGAAGAAAAGGATTCAAAGAATTACGATGTTTCGTATAGTGCTGATTGTCAAGGGATAGTCGAAGTTGGTGATCATAAAACATGTACCGTTACCAACGATGACATTCCCGCATCCGAGGCACGCATTACGGTAAAGAAAATTGTAAAAAATGATGCTGACGCAAATGATGGTGGAAATGCTAATCCTGATGATTTTGCATTCTCTGTTAATGGTGGTAATCCAGTGCGGTTTGGGGTGAGTGGTGAGAACCTCCTTACCGTTAATAGCGCGGGTCAATATACGATTACTGAGTCAGAATATCCTCGCTACAAGGCGACCTATAATTCTTGTGCGTGGGATGTGGTACTTGGCTATTCCTATACCTGCGAGATTACTAATACAGAACTCCCCGCGTGTTCAAATGGACTTAATGATGATGAAGAGGAGGATGGTCTTGTGGATTACCCCGAAGATCCTGGGTGTAGCAGCAATGATGACGATGATGAAACCGATCCACGTGGCTCAATTTCTATCAAAAAAATAGTGGAGGGTGAAGGTGCGGACAAGGATCAGGCATTTACTTTTGACCTCTCATGGTCTGATGCTGATGGTACCGTTTCTGAGAATGGTGGGGTAGTGACTTACGGAAATCTTACAGCAGGGCAATACACCATTGAGGAGTTGCTTCCCTCGTCACGCTGGGACATGACGGGTGTGACATGTTGGGATACCACAAACGACGAGGAAGAGATTATTGTTGATGAGACAGG
The DNA here is from genome assembly GCA_036275695.1 of Minisyncoccota bacterium. Taxonomy (GTDB): domain Bacteria; phylum Patescibacteriota; class Minisyncoccia; order Phycocordibacterales; family UBA918; genus Damh-18. The sequence continues at coordinate 15,121 of DASUDI010000014.1, forward strand.
TAACAAAATTACCGTTAATCTTACCGGCAATCAACAAGAGGGAGATGTTGAAGATGTGGTGTGTACATTTACGAATACCTATACACCACGAGATTCTGGGGGAAACGACGAGTATATTATCGTTCGTAAGGAGGTGACGAGTGGCAGTGACGCGTCTCAGGTGTTTACCTTCAACGCTTCATGGGAAGGTACACCACTTTCGTTGGCGGGTGGTATGCAAGATACATCAGAGGAACTCGCCGCTGATGAGACATATCGTGTGAGCGAGGGCGCGCTTCCTTCGGGCTGGTCTCTTGTGGATACTTCTTGCGCGTCATCACAAAATGTTGAGGAACGTATTGATAGTTCTAAAGGTTTTATCTTAAATGATGGTGAGACTGTTACCTGTACGTTCACAAATGATCAAGAGCGATATATTCTTGACGGACATGTGTGGCATGACCGCAATCGTAATGGGTCACACGATGAAACAGAGGAGTTTCTTGGAGGCTGGACCGTTCGTGCCACCGATGGCGTAGTTACGCTCGTGACCGAGACTGATGCGCAGGGATTCTATTCATTCAATGTACCGCGTGGTACCTGGACAGTGACTCAGGATGAGCGAAGTGGATGGTCTCGAACGCATCCCGGTGAAGCATCATACACGGTCACCTTCCCACAAGAAGAAGAGTCAGAGAACTTTTTTGAGACCGCGCTTCGTATGTTTGTGCCTATCGCGTACGCTGGACTTGTAGATGAGGAACATAATCTTGACTTTGGAAATTACCAACGAGGAGGAGGTGGCGGTGGTGGATCTACTGGCACACGCGTCAATCGTGGCGATGATGACTCGGAAGGAGAAGTGCTTGGTGCTGCAACCAGCACACTCCCTGTGGGTGCTCCTAATACAGGTGCCGGTGGAAGTGCTCCTGTTGAGTCATCACGAGTATGTATTGTGAATTTCCCTGTCACACACATTCGCACAAGAAAGGTGACTCATGCGTAGTATATTTCGCACAACGTTTATTGAAATAATTAAACGCCATTACCGTTATGTAATGGCGTTTGTTGTTGGTGTTGGGGTTGTGTGTGTGGGGTGGTTGGTGTGGCGTGGCGCGGGAACTTCGGTCACTACCGAAGTTCCCGCGCCACAAGTGATACCGAGTGCAGCACATACATTTTCTCGATCACTTCCCACGCGCCTTATTATTCCAAAAATGAATCTCGATACTACTTTTGTAAAATCCTTGTCACTGAATGCGGATCGTACGATAGAGGTTCCTGAGGTGTATGACAAAGTTGGGTGGTATAACGGAGGGGTCTCTCCGGGTGAAGTGGGTCCATCAGTTATTTTGGGACATGTGGATTCATATCAGGGTCCCGCGATATTTTACCATCTTGGTATTCTCGATGTTGGTGATGAGATTGTTGTAGAAAGGGCGGATGGTACTACGGCTACATTTATGGTGACCGATAAGGAACGTGTGTCTCAGGATGATTTTCCCACAGAGCGTGTGTATGGACCACTTAATCACGCAGGGCTTCGTCTTGTGACGTGTACGGGTACGTATAATAAGGGTACGTTGAAATATTCACACAATCTTATTGTGTACGCAAAATTGAAGGAGTAGGGGGTTATATGCACTGTGGAGAGGGGGTGATAAGCGGGGAAATGGCGAAGCCATTTCCCCGCTCTACCATGTGGCACAAACAGATACTGAATTATAGGGTATACTATACACATGTGGAGACGGATAAAACATTTTTTTGTCCCCTGCGAGGAAAACACGTTCAAACCTCATTTTCTTGAGCGATTTTCGATGGGTATTATGCTTCTACTGGTGGTATGCACCTTTACGCTCTCAAATATACAGGCGTTACTTTGGATAAACTCTAATTGGCTGGTCTCAACAATACTTCCCGCGGTCATTGTTGATATTACCAATGAAGAGCGTGACGATGGAAACCTTGGGGTGCTTACCCGTAATGAATTGCTCGATCACGCAGCGACTCTAAAAGCACAACATATGGCGAAGAATGGGTATTTTGCTCACGAAAGTCCTGATGGTATAACCCCGTGGCACTGGTTTGATGAAGTCGGCTATAATTATGTATATGCGGGTGAAAACCTCGCGGTTCGTTTCACTGATTCTAGTGAAGTTGTTGATGCGTGGATGAAATCACCGACACACCGCGCCAATATCTTAAATGGCACCTATGTAGAAATAGGTGTTGGTACGGCAAAGGGTACATACAAAGGGACACCTACGGTATTTGTGGTGCAATTATTTGGCACACGACGCGCGGATATGCCAGTTGTGGAGGAAGTTGCGTATGGAAGAGATACACAAAAAGACGAAGTTCCGATCGAGGTGCGTGAGGCAGGAGACACCTCTCAGGTACTTTCAGAGCAAGTTACGCGCATGCCTACCACGTCAGAAAGTGTGATGGCGAGCGATACCGAAGTTGAATCTAATGAAATGGCTTCCGTAGTGGAAACCGTCCCTACAACCTCTCCTTCCACAGTACTGCAACATACCATATCGAGTGACCGTATGAGTTTTGCGTCAACATCTCGTGTGGGTGTGCCACTTATGGCGCATGCGGGAAGTACCGGCCCAAGTACTGCCCTTTTTGAGCGCGGTGTCACGCAATCAAGTATTATTCTACAATATATTTACTTAATACTTGCAAGTATAGTGACGGGGTCACTGCTCGTTTCTATATGTGTGGAGTGGCGAAAACAAAACCCAATTCAAATTGCGTATGCGTGTGGACTCATACTACTCATGCTTACCCTATATCATGTCCACCTAAATCTTACAGGTGGGGTAACTATTTTATAATATGAGTATGCCACGTAATATGGAGACAACAGGAACGGTACTTGGCTCAGTGAGTGATTCTCAGGTAAATATACCGATGTACGGCTCTCGTCCACAAGCGGGATTTGCGTCTGTGGGCGATGAACACATAGAACGAGTGTTAGATATAAATGATTTGGTGATAAAGCATCCTGCGTCAACTTTTTTTGTGCGTGTGGAGGGTGATTCCATGGAGGGTGCGGGTATTTACTCAGGTGACGTACTCGTGGTGGATAAAGCAATCGCTCCAAAAGATGGTCATATCGTGGTAGGGGCGGTACTTGGTGAATTGCTTGTAAAACGATTGCGCGCGCGCAGTACAACCTTTGAGTTACATTCAGAGAATGAACGATACGCTCCAATTGTAGTCTCTGAACAAGATGATTGTCACATTTGGGGTGTGGTGGTGGGTAGCGTGCGGGTGTTTGTGTAGTTTAATTGGTGCGCGATGATATGAAGTCCAACATCGGATTACTCGATTGTAATAATTTTTTTGTATCGTGCGAACGGTTATTTCGACCAGATATTGTCCATAAACCCGTTATTGTACTTTCATCAAATGATGGGTGTGTTGTGGCACGAAGTCAGGAGGTAAAGGACATTGGTATACCGATGGGAGTACCCCTTTTTCAGATAAAGGACATAGTAAGAAAGCACGATATTGTGCTATTTTCATCAAATTTTCAGTTATATCAAGACATCTCTCGGAGAGTCATGAGTGCTCTTAAGGACATGTGTGGGGAATGCGAACAGTACTCTATTGATGAAGCGTTTTTTAACGTTTCTGCGCAGGTTACTGAAGCAGACATGATGGCTATACAAAAACAGATTATCAAAAAGACGGGAATTCCAGTTTCTATCGGCATTGCGGAAACAAAAACACGCGCAAAACTTGCAAGTAAGTATGCAAAAACGCGAGGTGGGGTATGTTGCATCAATCCTGCAATCTGGGATGAAATGAAGACATATTCTTGTGGTGTTGTGTGGGGAATTGGACGTACGTTTTCTGAGCAGCTTTCAAAAAGTGGTATACGCACCATAGAGGATTTTATGACACTCGATCGCGCATATATACGCGGTATGTTCGGTATTGTGGGTGAGCGTCTTTTGATGGAACTTTCTGGGGTGCGCGTGTACGAGGTGGGGTGTGGCAATGCGCACCCCATGTTGGAAAGTTACACGTCTACGCGGTCTTTTGGAGAAATTGTTCGAGATAAACACATACTTATGCAATCCTTAACTTTCCACGCTACGCGTGTCGCAGATCGCATGCGTCATGATGCGTGCGTCGGGTCCCGTATTATTGTTATATTGCAGGGCTCTCGACATGGTCTGTATGCCAATCATGATAAAGGAGATAAGAAAAAAGTAATACAACTCTCAACCCCCACAAATGATCCGTTGGCAATAATACGCCATGTGCAGAAAAATCTTGATAGTGCTTACGATCCGAATATACCCTACAAAAAGTCAGGTATAGTTGTGCAGGATATATCACCAAGTGACTCAGTGACGGTACCTCTGTTTACGGATAATTCAGACGCAGACAATCAACGATATATTTATGATATTGCAGATACACTGAATACTAGGTTTGGCAAGGGAAAAGTGATGCCTGCAATAATGTCGGGAAGTAGTCAAAAATGGCGTGAAAAAAGGGAATTATTGTCGCCTGCATATACGACAAAATGGACAGAAATACCATCGGTAAAAGCCATATAAAGTACACAATTGAGATTTACATACGTGAGAATATCATTGTGTAATCTAACTCTCCAAGAGCGCAGTTATCAACAGGCATTGAAGGACACGCTGTATAAAGACACGATATACTATATAAGGTCGATCGAGGTACAAAAAGTCACACTAGTATGACCTTAAGTAAAACGGCTGTATCATTTTTTGGTACGACTTATCGCGCATGCTTCTCCACGACTTTCTTCGATTGAAATCATTATGGTCGAACATAATGAACGTGTTATTTAAAAATTTAATACACAAAAGTACATGTACGTTTTTACACGACAAGTATCTGCGCAACGCGGGATCGCGACCCTACTTGCGATAGCACTTGTATTATGGGCAGTGGGAGCAAATATGTTCAATACTGCTGAAGCGGCAAACCTCACGTATGTGAAGGATACGCTTTCAAATTCTAATTTGGGGTCACCCTCAAACCACACCATTCAATTTCTTTCACCTACGGGTGTAGGAAATAGCCAGACCATCACCGTAAATTTCCCTACAGGTTTTACAGGGACGTCATCGGTAGTGGTCGGTGATGTTGATTTAGAGATAAATGGTGTTGATGAGGTGCTCGTGTCAGGTGCGCCCGCTGCGGGACAGTGGGGATTTGCATGGGGAGGTAACACTATTACACTTACCGCTGCTGCAAACGAATCACTTGCCGCAAATGCAACTGCAACTATCAAGATTGGAACAAATGCAAACGGAGGAACAAATCGTATTATAAATCCAAACGCAACGTCATCATACCAAATTGACATCACGGCAGGTTCTGGTGCTGACAGCGGAACTGCGATGGTAGCTATCCTTGGTGATACGCTTGTTACAGCAGCTGTTGATGCAACACTCACGTTCACCGTAAGTGGTGTAGCGTCAGGACAAACCGTTAACGGTAGTCCGACTACGACCGCCGCAGCATCAACGGGCACAACCCTTCCATTTGGAACATTATCTGCTGGAACATCAAAGACGCTTGGTCAAGACCTCACGGTCGCCACAAACGCACGAAACGGTTATGTAGTCACCGTTCAGCAAAGTCAAAATCTTCTTTCTTCAACGGGTGCAGATATTGATGGATTCTCAAATGGTGCGTATACCAATACACCAACTGCATGGGTTTCACCAACTAGTAACAT
>DASUDI010000015.1:0-18320 GCA_036275695.1 Minisyncoccota bacterium
CTCAACTCCCGCTTCTTCAAATGTTGATTCAGTACCTTCTGGGATGGTGTTGGATGGGGTTTGGGCAAACATGTAGGTAGGTATAGATATACCTACCATGCATAGAAAAAGGGAGAAGAAACGCGCGCCAATAAGATTACGGAGTGAGTACATGAATAGTATAAATAAGGTTTGATAATTAAGAATCTCTAAGGAGCTACGTATAGTATATAGTACTCACATCCATAACATTTTACTTATTCACATTTACTCAAAGCATGATTTTTAATATGTCTGTGAGAATATGCAGATATTGATTGAGGCGCACCCGAAGGGTGCGCCTATCTTTTTAAAACACTCCTATATCACCACACTAAATACTCGGCGCGCGTTTTGCAGTAACTGCTGGCGCACATCCTCCTCTCGCTCTCCTCTCAGCGTCGCGATACGTTCGTATACAGTACGAACATGCAGTGGTTCATTACGCTTTCCGCGAAATGGTTTTGGCGCGACATAGGGCGCGTCTGTCTCCGCGTGAAGCATGGTAAGTGGAGCGTTCTGTATAACCTCGTCATACTGTGACGCAAAGGTAATAACCCCCGTAAATGAGGTGGTGTAACCCATATCCCAAAACTGCTTTGCGATACCGTACGTACCCGCAAAAAAATGTACGTTTCCGAGCACTTTCGCGTGAGTTTTCAAGATACTGAGCGCGTCTTCATACGCATCCATACTACCGACACTCGGTCGAATATGGAGCATGAGTGGTTTATTGAGAGAATTTGCAAGTTCAATTTGTCCAATAAAAGCGCGTTCTTGTAATGACTTAGTGTCCTTCTCGACACGGAAATAATCAAGCCCACATTCACCTATCGCAACCACCCCTTCATGAAGCGCGAGCGCGCGATATACCTCCCCTGAAAATACCTCCCCTTCTCGCGCGCTCGCATCCCGAATCTCTTGCGTGTCATGAACACTTCGACTCGTATGTACGGGATGTAATCCCACGGTCGCGTACACACCGCTATGCGTACGCGTAAGTTCGACGGCTTTCTTTGAAGTACTTATTTCAGTACCCACATTGATATACGCGACACCCTCATGAGCAGTTCGTTCCATCACCACGCTTCGATCGTCATCAAATGCAGCGAGATTTATGTGTGTATGCACGTCAACGTACTGGATATTCATATCTAATCCAAACGCGCAAAAAGATTATCAGGTTTTTTGTTCGTACGAACCGCGTTCTGTATAATGCGCGCGGTATCAGGCATTACAGGCACTAAATGTTCCGCGATACGATATACGTGGGTTACGAGACGCGTGATAATTTCCTTCCCTTCTGCCATTACTCTTACATCCCCAGATTTAAGCATTTTAAATGGCTGAGTTTCTTGAATATACTCATCCCCTTTCCCTATATGAGCAAAAATCATATTCATCGCTTCATCAAAACGAAATCGCGTGAGCGCGTCAGAAAACGCAGTTTCAAAAGGTTGCGACGCGACCAGAACAGGCGCGCTGAGATTATCCTCAGCCATCTTCATGACACGCGCGACAAGGTTCCCGAGCCCATTAACAAGATGCGCGGTATACCATTCATCAAGTCGCTCCCACGTAATATCAGTATCATCAAAGGGGTGCACATGACGGAGAAGTAGATAACGTGTCGCGTCGGTACCATAGCGCGCGACAAGTTCAAGTGGGCTAATAACGTTCCCCAGTGACTTACTCATTTTCTGCCCGTCACTGATAATGAAACCTCCAACAAAAATTTGTAGAGATGGTTGCATACCTGCCGAAAGTAGCATTGCTTGCCAAATAGCACTCTGTTGGCGGAGATTATCCTTCCCCGCAAGCTGTATACCTGGCCACCACCCACCACAATCTTCTTGTTCAGGCCACCCCGTCGTTGAAATGTAGTTTGTAAGCGCGTCAAACCACACATACATAATATGCTCTTCATCATCGGGAACGGGAACTCCCCACGCCATTTTTGATTTGAGTCGAGAAACACTAAAATCTTGCAATCCACCTGCCACAAACGCACGAATTTCAGCAAGGCGAAAATCGGGCACAACAAAATGAGGGTGTGTGTCGTACAGCGTGAGTAATTGAGCTTGATACCGCGAAAAACGGAAAAAATAATTTTCCTCTTCTCGTATTTCAATATCATATCGTGGGTGTATGGGGCACTTACCCTGCTCCAACTCAGAATCTGTTTTTTCCAATTCACATCCGACACAATACTTTACCGACTGCACTGCTTTATAGATGTCAGGACGCCCACTCTCATCTACATTTGCCATGCATCTTCGCCACATCTCTTGTGCTGCATGCTTGTGATGCGCATCAGTAGTGCGAATAAAATGTACTTCGGGCATTATATTAAGTGCCTCAGGAGCGAGGATACGCTTAAACACTTCCGCATATCGATCAACGTATGCTTGCGGGTCCTCTCCTACTTCGCGGGCTTTATCATATATTTTTTGACCATGCTCATCGGTACCCGTGTTTAAAAATACCTCATCACCAACACTTTTGTAAAAACGCGCGAGTGCATCTGCGCGCACAAACTCAGTCGCATGACCAAGGTGAGGATCAGCGTTTACGTAGGGTAATGTTGTGGTAATGTATTTTTTTGCCATGTACGTCTCAGTGATTACTTTTTAAGATACGCGCAAAGTTCCGCAATAGATACTCGTGCTTGGGCACCTGTATCACGGTCACGTACCGTGACCGTGTCTTTGAGTGATACATCTTCCTGCCCCAATGTCTCAAAGTCAATCGTCACACACGCGGGAGTACCGATTTCGTCCTGCCTGCGGTAACGCTTACCCACATTACCATTATCATCCCACGCTACATTGCCAAATTCTTTTTTGAGCATCATGAACACGTCACGAGCCTTGGAGACAAGTTCAGGTTTGTTTTTAAGAAGTGGTGACACCGCGGCACGGTAGGGTGCGAGATGTGGAGGGAGTTTTAATACAACACGCTTTTCACCATTCATTTCATCCTCCGTATATGCTTCGGTAAGCACCGCTACCAGAGCGCGGCCAACTCCAAAGGATGGTTCGAGTACGTGTGGAATAAAACGAGTACCGTCGGGGTTTATGTATTCGAGCGATACACCACTTGCATTCATATGACTCCTTAAATCATGGTCAGTGCGATATGCAAAACCGAGCAACTCATCAAAACCCTTTCCAGGGAAATCATATTCAAAGTCAATCGTGCGCTTTGAATAGTGCGCAAGATCATCCTCAGGAACTTCATACTCTCGCACATGTATCCGATTCAATCCAATATAATCAATCCATTTCCATATATCTTCTCGCCACGCCTCAAACAGCGTCTTCCAATCTTCTTCTCTGATAAAATATTCAATCTCCATCTGCTCAAACTCGCGCACGCGGAACAAAAATTCACGCGGTGCAATCTCATTACGAAACGCCTTTCCTATCTGTGCGATACCAAAGGGTATTTTGGGCGACATCGAATCGATAACATTTTTAAAATTAACAAAAATGCCTTGCGCGGTCTCTGGCCGCAGGTATGAGCGCACGTCACCTTGCGCGCCAACCTTTGTCTCAAACATAAGATTGAAATTTTTTACTTCGCCCCATTCGCGCTTACCACACAGAGGACACGTGATGTGCTCATCACGTTGAAACCGTTTGTTGCATGCTTCGAGTGTAAGTCCATCCGTGTCATGCGTACCATTGTCTTTCAACACATGATCAGCCCGCTGTCGCTTCCCACACGCGTTACATACCACGAGTGGATCACTAAAACCCGCGCCCGTGTGTCCACTCGCTTCCCACACCTTTTCGTTCATGAGAATGGATGCGTCGAGTCCATACATGTCCTCACGCCCATCGACAAACATCTTCCACCACGCATTCTTGAGATTATTCGCGAGGGCTACGCCAAGTGGCCCGAGGTCCCATGCACCCGCAAGACCTCCGTAGATTTCAGATCCCTGAAACACAAACCCGCGCCGCTTTGTGAGCGCGACTATTTTATCCATTGTCTTGTCTTTGTGCTCCATACGTTTTGTTGCTATGCCAATAATTATTTCATAGCATACCCGAAACTCAATGCTTTTCAAGCACACACTTACTCCGCAACGACACGAGACGTTGTATCATTGCCATAACTATTTCCCGTGTAATTGGTAGTGAGCGCAGGCGCGGTAGTGCGTACCGTCGTACCTGTAAAAGTATCAGTTGCTTTAAGGTTTTGAGTTTCGAGTATGGTGGGAGATTTTCCAACATCACCGGTTACGGGGGTAAATGCGACCTGCATATACATACTCACCTCAGTATTCGCGTCTAGATTACCTACATTCCACCGAATGATGCGTGTCGTGGGATTATAAGTCACGTCACTTCCCTGCATAAACGTATCAAGCCACGCAACACCTTGTGGCAATACCGCCGTTACCTCAACACCAGAAATATTGTTTACACCCGCGCGTGCGGTTAGTAGATAATTGTACTGTGTCGTTTTACCGACAACTGGTGGTATTGGACCGGCATTTTTAAATGGACCTTCAGAATACACGGTTCGAGACGTAAGCATTGGCACACCCTCTACTTTAATCGTACGATTAATCGTTCCTTCAATCTTTTGTGAAGCACCGCGGTCGTAGACTCGATTTCCCGTTACATCAACACCAATAGTCACCTCTGGTGATTTTTGTATTATATTTGATGGTTTAAGGGTGAATGAGAGCGTAACCGAAGCTCCTGGCGCAATTTCTTTTAGGTCTTCGTATGTGCCACTTTCCCAGCGGATTGATTTTGTATTTGAATCATAATAGCCATCAGTTTGAACGGAGTAATCATCAAGTGCGTTGCCCCCCAGTGTTGCTTTCATCGTACCATCATACACAGTCGTATTTAAAGTATTCTTATAGATAATGCGTGCTTGGACAATATCACCTGTTTTTACCACCACGATGTCACTTGGGCTTCCATTGATATCCGCACTTATATCAAGAAATGGCTGCTCGATTGCGATATCGGTGTTAGCGGTTGCAAGTTGCGAACCGAGTGAGTTTCTGTCCCCATCCTTCGCAACGCCCGCCTGTACACTAAACTTTCTCACGTCACCCTCATAACCTGTTATCGTCCCTTTGATAGTAATGGTTTTTTTCTCATTAGGTGCGAGTGAGGAAATCATCCATATATCCTCACCCGAAGCCGTATCGGGTTCTGATGAGGTGAAATCAAATCCATCTGGATAAGTCACTTTAATGAGTGTGTCTTCGAGTGGCGTAGGTGAATTTGATTGCACGATAAGATTGATGACTGCTTCCTGCCCAGATGAAATCGCATGTACCGTATCAAAAGTCATCACCAACGGTGATGTAGTCACTTTGAGCATGAGTGGCTCCGCATGGCGTTCAAATGTCGCGTTTGAACCACCCACACGATATTCAATCCACACCTTAATTTCTTTGTCTTCATTTTCCTCACCGAAGATGCGTGCTTTAAGGGGTATATTTACAATTTCACCCGTATCGATACTTTCAAGTGACTGGCGAACGATAGATAATTCTTTCTCTGAACCCGACGCATCTCTTGTCCCTTTTGGATATTCTACAATAAGCGTTGCTGACTGAATAGGAACCACATTTTGATTTGCCACCGCAACCTGAAACTCATACTCTTCGCCACCACCAACAGCGATTGGGCCAGTGGCCGTAATTGATATATTTTCACCTGAAATGGTGTTACCCCCCCAAAACATGAGAAAACTCGCAACGCCCGTAGCAATCAAGAAAAAGACGACACCCACAATGGCAACTATCTTACGGAATCGTCTGCGTGTACCTTTTTGCGACATTACCTCTATCGTATCAGATGCAACAACCTGCGAAGGGTGACCCTTTGTAAACAAAGGGTCACCCTTCGCACCTTCCTGCATAGAGGTAGGTGGTGTCGCATCAGGTATACCGTATGTGCTTGGCATATCGGGCACAGAAGATACTGATGCGGTGGTGGAGACACTTTGAGTGTAATTTGATGACACATTGGTACGGGGCGGAATTGCATGGCGCACTACACGTGGTGTATCCACGGGACCGCGCGCATAGAGGCGTTTGCGTAACTCATCAATTTGATTCGCGTCAAATTGAGGCCGCGAAGGGACCCTTTTTTCAGACTCCTGCTCCGCGTTCTTTTTTTCGTCCAATGACATGCTGCAAGTATACCACGAACGTTTTACAACTGACTTTCTCGTAGTGCGTTTTGCAAAACTTCTTCCAGAATATGCATCACATCTGAGGTGAGCATGCATACGCCCGCAGTAGGAAAGGTGTCGCTCAGAAGGTGCGCAAACGCGGGCACGGGAGCGACATACCCGAGCGTATGCAAAATACGAACAAAAAGAATCGCCGTGAGTGTCTTGTACTCTATGTCAAAATTATTTGAAAGCACCGTGAGCACGTCATCAAAAATGCCGTCATGCGGCACCTCACCACGCATTACCCTCCTCAGAAGAAGAAGCGTATCACGCACAAGTGCGCGCGCCTCGCGCGTCGTGGCGCGCGCATACAAACTTGCACACGCCTCCGCGCTTGCAACCTTCCATCCACTTTTTCCTCGTATTAACGTAACACGGGCATGTGATGCATCTTGAAGCGCGTACCGTTGCTTTGAATATTCCCTACGAATGCTTTTTGCCTGTACATATACCATCCCTGCTTCTCGTGCGAAAAGAAGTATTGATTTATCTGCGGTATTCCTCTCCCAACTACCACACACAATTGCTTCCGTGATGTAGGTTTGATACGCCATGGGTATAAGTATAGCAAAACGCGCGCCACAAGGCGCGCGCTTTCACATCATCACTCACCACCACTTCATTACACTTTACGAATACTAAACGTGTATCGAGTATCATCAATAACAAGTGACTCACTTAAATCCTCTCCTTTCATTATAGTGGAAACACCACAGACCGACATGAGTATTGGCTCAAATCCTTGCACATACGACTGCAAACCGCTATCGAGCATAAGATGGATACTGTCATGAGGAACCAATCCTAATTGCTTACGCGTATCTTGTGTGGCACGCATCAATTCTCGTACTACACCTTCCTGTTTGAGCTCGGGTGTTATTATAGTATCAAGCGCAACATACTCAGCCGGCACCGCATCAGCGAAATCACACTCTTTTACATTAAGTTCATCTTTTATAATATCGAGATACGGCCCTGTTAGTAACGCGTCTTTGGCAATGGTAAGACGCGCGAGTGGTTGGCGCACTTTTATATTTGCCTTGGTGCGCGCTTGAAGCGCGAGCGTTACCAATGCGCGTACACGTACCATCTGTGCTATCACCTGCTCATCTATCTCCTCATCCTTCGGCCACTCTGCAAGATGGACACTTTCCGCATCATGTTTCATACGCGTGTGCTGGAAGAGGTACTCCGCGTAAAATGGTAGAGTGGGGGCCATAACGAGCGCACATTGTCGCAACACAAACCGAAGGGTGCTGAGCGCGTGGGCCTTATCAACTGCATCGTCTCCTTTAAGGCGCTCCCGGGAACGCCTCACATACCACACTGAGAGGTCGTCAATAAAATCCTCAATGGGTCGTGTTGCTCTATCGAGTTCATACTTAATGAAGCCCTGTGTTACACGCATAGTAAGTTCTCGAAGGCGCGCGACGATCCATGCATCTAGGATATGTGGCGAATCGTCGCGCGCCTCCTCACCACCCGCGTACATTTCATACAAATGCAACACATTATGAAGGCGACCAATATTTTTTCGCTGTAATTCAAGTACTTCTTTTTCAGAAAAGCGCAAATCTTCGCCGCGCACCGCAGGAGACGAGAGAAGGTACATGCGCATCGCATCAGCACCAACCCTATCCACAAGCTCCACGGGATCGGGATAATTTTGTAGTGACTTACTCATTTTCTTACCATCCTCTGCAAGCACAAGACCGTTCACGATTACCTGTTCATACGGTGACTTTCCAAAAAGCGCGACACCGAGCACCATAAGTGAGTAAAACCACCCACGTGTTTGGTCGAGTCCTTCAGCGATGAAATGCGCGGGGTAGCCCACCCCACGCGCGGGATCAAATTGAGACAGTGGATCTCCCACAAACGCATGCTGTCCATATGGCATAGAGCCTGATTCAAACCAACAATCAAATACATCAGGGATCCGCGAGAGGGCCTCGCCATCAGTATCAACGAGCTTAACATCATCGATGTAGGGACGATGAAAATCAAGTTCATACGCATCATTGTGAGGCATGGGCACAAAGGTCATTTCGCGTACCTCCGCGTTTTGCAAATCGTACGTATTATGCTCTATGATTTCTCCAAATGCTTCTGCACCTATACCACTCGCAACAGCTTGCATTGTTTGCAGAGGACCATTGTGTGAAATAATAAGTATCCGTTTCCCCGCATGCACACGTTCAATCTCATAGAGAAATAATCCGATGCGCTTTTTAACATCCGTCCATGACTCGCCGCCCTCAGGCGACATGCGGAGACGATTCACTCCTCTCTCACCAAAAAACGCATGGTAAGCATCGACGTGCTGACACTCAAAAACGCCGAACTCCATTTCGCGTAGCCGTTCATCCGCAATACACGCGTCCGAAGAAAGACCGAGCGCACGTGCGACTTGTTGCGCCGTCTCTGCGGTGCGTGCGAGTGGTGAATAATACATTATATCAACACCACCCTGCTTTTTAAGCATTTCAATCGCACCTTCAACCTGCGCCGTTCCTGTATGCGTAAGGCTATTCGCGATGTCGGGCGATGCGTTGAGCATACCTTTTGTATTGTACTCACTTTCACCATGGCGCATGAGGAGATACGTATTTCCTGATTTCGGCACGCACGACTGTAATTCAGAAAGTGAACCAAAAACTTTACACGCGCCTGTCTGTGTATTCTTCCAAATAGGAAGTGGCGCGCCCCAGTAGCGTTGCCGTGATACCGCCCAGTCACGAGCACCTTCAAGCCATTTCCCAAAACGGTTTGTCCCCACATGTTCAGGAACCCATCGAACACGCGCGTTTTCCGTAACAAGTAAATCTTTGATTGACGGCACATCAATAAACCATGATGTGGTTGCGTAATTGAGTAAGGGCGTATCACAACGCCAACAGTGCGGGTAACTGTGGGTTATATTTTCTTTACGCACAAGCACACCCTGCTCTTTAAGAGATTTTACTATTTCAATATCCGCATCAAGGTGGGTCACCTCAGATTTCTCATCATCTTTGGGCTTTACCAGTTGCCCTGCATACGGTTTCACCATAGCCATAAAGCGCCCGTCACTGTCTACGTGGTGCATAACAGGAAGCCCCTCGCGTTTCGCGAGCTCCATATCTTCATCACCGTAGGCGGGCGCAATGTGCACCACACCCGTTCCATCATCAGTAGAAACATACTCGGCATGGTATATCTTCCATGCGTTTTCCTTTCCTGAAAACTCTTGCCCCTGCCATGTGGCAAAAGGTGGACGGTATGTTTTTCCCAGTAATGAAGCACCGGTCATCTCTGTTTCAATCGTATACGCGTCAGTACCCAGTTGCGACAATCGCTCCTTAGCAAGAATAACGTGCTCATCTTTTTCATCGATGGTCACCTTTACTTGTACATACGTAATTTCTTTATGTACCGCAACCGCGATATTTCCGGGCAATGTCCATGGTGTCGTTGTCCAAATAAGTATTGAGGTATTCGTAGGATTTCCCTCCTCATCAAGAAAGGGCATTTTTACCGTCACCGCAATATCTTTGATATCTTTATATCCCTGATTTACCTCAAAATTAGAAAGTGTGGTACCACACCGTGGACAAAGATGCATCGATTTGAATCCCTCAAACACCATACCCTTCTTGTGAAGTTCACCAAATACCCACCACACAGACTCTGTATAATGAGGGTCCATGGTACGGTAGTCGTTGTCCATATCAACAAAACGACCGAGACGGGGTACCACCTCCTTCCAATAATCCGCGTACTCAAGCACCGCCCCCCGTGCCGTTTCATTAAACTGCTTAACACCCATCTCTTCGATATCTCGTTTAGTAGAGAGTCCAAGACGTTTTTCAATAAGGTTTTCCAGTGGTAGGCCGTGGCAGTCCCAACCCCACCGTCTGAGCACCCGCTTGCCATTCATAGTCCAAAAGCGTGGTATTGCGTCCTTAATGGTACCCGCAAGAATATGCCCGTAGTGTGGCGTACCCGTCGCAAAGGGTGGTCCATCATAAAAAACAAAATCACCAACAGGTGTACTACCCGCAGGTGTTTCTATACTTTTTTTAAATACATTATGCGCGCGCCAAAACGCGAGCATTTCTTCTTCACGAAGCGCAACTTCGCTTTTTGTAGCGTCTGTGTGTGTGTTCATATGATTGTTACTTATGTATATCAGACATACTCACGCGTGAGCATGAGAATGCGCGTATATCAGACGCGCGTCTACACTATATCACAATCCACCACAAAAACACCCTCTACATCGCATCGGGTGCCCGTATACCCAGCGCCCACAAACCATTTTTTAACGTTATCCGTACCGCTTCAGCGAGCGCTACCTTGTATGGAGCATACGAATCATCTTTATCAGCAATTCTTTCATGCGCGTAAAACGTATTAAACGCACCCGTGAGTTCAGTGAGATACGTCAGTACATGATGCGGCGCGCGCTCGCGGCGCGCACGCTCCACAACCTCTTCGAATTGATACAGGAGCCGCTCAACATCGTAAGGAGTTTCGGGTGCATTAATATGCGAGGGAATGATACCGAGCGCGCGCGCCTTTGCTTCGGTAGAGAGAATGCGTGCGTGCGTGTATTGTAGGTACGGACCTGAGTCTCCCTCAAGCGAAAGCGCGCGCGCCTTATCAAACACAATATCTGAACCAATTGCCTGTCTTAAAATTTGATATTTAATCGCAGCAATTGCAACCATCTCGACAAGTATCTCCACATCATCAGACCTACTCTCAGACGCCTTCACGCGCGCCTCCTCCATCACTTCCGCAATAATTGATTCGCCAGTAAGCACATTACCTTTTCGAGATGACATTTTTCCCGTCGTAAGTGTTAAAAATCCGGTAGGAACGTGCTCAACAACCTTCCCCCGTGTCTCAGGAAATACCTGTCGTAGCGCGCATATAAGGACTTTAAAATACTCGCGCTGTTCTCCTCCGGTAACCACAAAATACTGAGTCCAGTTGGGGTATTTATCTGTCTTTACTACAAAATTACCAAGATCTTTTGCCTCATACGTTGGCAAACCTTGCGCGTTCAGAAAAACGCGAGTATGTAACCCGTACCGTTCGCCCTCAAATATAACCGCGCCATCACTTGCAACAAAAACATGGTCCATATGTTCCATTACTACACGCTTCCCTATGTCGCTCACCTCACTCTCAAAAAGTTCAAAATCAAATGATGTGTCGAGTATCGCACACAATTCTGCAAATCGCGCGCGCGACGTTTCAATACCACGCGCGCGGAGTGTCTGCAGTACCTCATCAGTGCCCGCGTAGAGGGCGCGATTCACGGCTTCAATTTCTTGTTTGGCAGTGGCGTCATTCTCATACGCCTCATTCCCCACGCGGTACGCTTCTCCTATCTTGCTAATATCACGCACGTCACCCGATGTCTTTTGAAGACCCCACACCCCTTTTGCCACCGTAAGTCCAATATCTGATGGATAGTTGATGCGGCGCACAGTCGCGCCAGCCATTTCAAAAAGTCGCGAGAGTGATTCTCCAATAATATTTCCGACAAGATTTCCAATATGAAGAGGCTTGAAGAGATTTGGACTCGTGTATTCAAAAAGTATTTCTTCGCCTTTGAGGGTATCGTGATACCCCCACGTGTCTGGGTAGGAACGAATGTGCGCGATTTTTTCAGAGAAAAAATCGCGCACAAGAAAAAAGTTAATAAAACCAGCACCTGCGATTTCAATGCGCGCTACCTGAGGAATGACACCCTCAAGTAGCGCGCGAAATTGCTCCGCAATTTCGCGCGGATTCTTCCCCATTCGCTTTGCGCACACAAGCGCGACATTGGAAGCATAATCACCATGCGCACTATCGGTAGGGTGCTCCACAACAAAATCTACTCCATCCATGTCCATTGATGCGAGCATGCGGGCAATTGCTTTTTGTATCTCCTCTTGCATATACCGTACACACTACACCACCTTCACTTCACACACAATGCTTCACCTACTCAATACGCGACACAAGGACATCGGGTGTCCCGAGGACGATAGAAAAAGATTCTTGCCCTATCACCTGACCCCGCTCTGTCTCCACAACACATCGCCACTCCCCTTCGCGAAAATTACCAATAGACGTATATCCTCGATACCCTTCACCTCTCCCGCCAGCAATGTCATACGCCATACGCGCATGTTGCACCCATTCTTTTTTTGAGACATCGTAGTATTCCCATCGGTGGTAAATCTTAGTATTGAGACGCGATGGCGCAAAGACTGATGCAAAACAGTACACTGAATTACCCGCATCTACGTGTATTGTACTATCGGATTTACGGTACCACTCCCACCACACTGGTTTTTCATACGTGAGTTTATATGATTCATTTACCTTTACGACGTTGTGGTATATGCCCACATGTTTCATAGAAAGCGGTATGGGGGGTATAACGTTAGCAAAATAAAGACCGTTAAGTACAAGATATACTAATCCAATAATAAATATGACATTGCGTTTATGTATTTGTACAAAATGAGGCACTACATATTCAACCATCTTGAAAAAGATGCTCATTATTATGAGTGCAAGTAATCCACTCAAAGCAAAAACGACAGCACCCATCTTTCCCGTCAATACGGGTATAACAAGCACCACATACGCAAACAATCCTACAAAAAAAATAGTGAGGTTATAGACAAGATGTGTATGTCTACTTTTGATAGTCTCATTACCATAGATAACGCCTAATATCAAAATAAGAAAGGGCCAACTTTCAAAGAGTGAACCACTCCTTCCATAAAAAATGAGCATTCCTGAAAGTAATCCTCCAAACGCATACTGCATCACCACTGGCATCCAGGTACGCAACCATGCGCTCGTGCGTTCTCCGAAATGATCAGCCACCCCCGCATAGAGCAACACTATCGAAAACATAGCAAGTACGATATACCAAAGCAATATAAGATTATCAAAAAGTTGATCCACGCGATTGAGTGTCAGATTATCAATCACAAAACCGCCTAAAAACGCAACGGTCATAAGATGAGCGCGCGCATGCCGTTTTAACTCCTTAAAAAAGGATGTCTTTTCTTCCATAAAACTATTGTAGCGTATTTGCGTGAGAGAAAAAACCGCGGGCACTTCGTGCCCGCGGTTTTTTACTCTCCCCTACACAAATACTTCCGGAATTGGAAACGCTTCACACAGCGTCTCTATTTCTTTTTTGAGTGTGGCCGCGCGGACAGCATCATGTACATGCGTCAAACGTTCTACCATAATTTCAGCGACACGCGTTGCCTCCTTCTCGCCCATACCACGTGTCGTCATGGCAGGGGTACCAAAGCGAATACCCGAAGGATCGAGCGCGGTTCGCGTCTCATCCGCAATCATATTTTTATTAAGGGTAATACCAATAGCATCAAGCGCGGTTTCTGCCTCTTGCCCACTTATGCCCAACGAACCATACACGTCAGCAAGAATGAGGTGGTTTGAGGTTCCGCCACCAAGCATACGAATACGTGCGTCACGAAAAACATATTCCATGGCTTTTGCGTTTTTGAGTATTTGTGCCGCGTATTCTTTAAACTTTGGACTCATTGCCTCGCCAAACGCAACGGCTTTCCCCGCAATAATGTTCATGTGGGGACCCCCTTGCAATCCAGGAAATACCGCTTTGTTTATTTTCTTTGCAATATCTTCACGTTCTCGGGTCAGTATCATACCTCCCCGCGGACCACGAAGTGTCTTATGTGTCGTGGTGGTAATTACATCAAACCCATCATCAAATGGGTTGCGCGCAACGCCCGCGACAATAAGTCCTGCTATGTGCGCCATATCCGCAACGGTATACGCACCCACCTCTCGCGCAATCTCGACAAACTTCGCGTAGTCGAGTTCACGGCTATATGCTGAAAATCCTGCAAGGATGATTTTTGGGCGATGTTCACGTGCCATGGCTCGAAGACCCTCATAATCAATCTCACCCGTGTCCACGTCCTTCATCTTGTATCGCACAAAATTGAATACCTTGTTGATGGACGTCGTTGGGTGTCCGTGCGTGAGGTGTCCACCATGACCCAGATCCATCCCCAAGACTGTGTCGCCTGGTTCGAGGAGTGCGAAATACATTGCCACATTCGCGGGCGCTCCTGAGAGTGGTTGCACATTCGCATACGCGCACCCAAAAAGTTTTTTAGCGCGCTCAATGGCAATTGTTTCGATAATATCGGTATACTCTTGACCGCCGTAGTATCGCTTCTGCGGATATCCTTCCGCGTATTTATTTGTAAAAATTGAACCGTTCGCTTCGCGGACGGCGCGTGACACATAATTTTCACTTGGTATGAGCTCTAGTCCACGCGCTTCCCGTGATTCCTCACCCAAAAGAACCTTAAACACTTCCTCATCTTGTTTCCGTATGTGCGCGTATTCATTCATCATATCTAATATACTATCGATTATCGCCACTCCCGTGAAGTACCCCCCGCTCCTTTCGTGATGCGAGTTTTTCAATATTCATTTGCGCCACATCTTCAAATGACATACCAAACTCGGTCGAAAGTTGCGCGAGATACCACAGCACATCTCCCATTTCTTTTTGAATCTCGGCTCGCTTCTCCACATCCACCACCGCCGCATCGTACGTGTCGTTATCACGAATCAGTTTTTTTATTTTTTCCACCACCTCACCCGTTTCCCCCGCAAGTCCGAGCGCGGGGTATACAAAATTATGTCCTACATTTTGATATATCGCGGTCTCTTGTACTTTTTTTTGATACGTATTGAAATCCATACACTAACATTAGTATTCCTGTAATATAGCGCGTGCCAAAGCATACACATCTTCATGTATCTCCTCTTTTGGACGCAATACGCCATTGGTAACACATGCTATGGTGTGCCATGTGCTACTTGATTCTGTAATGCGCTTTGCGCATGCGTCTGATGCAGCTTGATGTATATCGTCCTGTTCTGCAATATCTACCTGATGTCGCGATGCGTCATTCGAAACCAGTTGTTTCCGCACCTCATGGGGCACTTCAAGATACACAATCGCCTGTGGTCTCGGCACCTTAAATACCTCATGCTCCATGATATCAAGCCACGCGAGAAACGCGTTACGTTCCTCTGTATCGCTAATCTTTGCACCTTGGTGCATCATATTTGCACTTACATACCTATCAAGGAGTACGAGCGCACCTTCATCAATCCATGTTTGTATTCGTCTACTTGATTCAAAACGATCTGCCGCATAGAGCGCGGAGGCGATTTTTGGTGATAAACTCATAAAATCACCATGCTCCCCATCAAGACACTCACGAATGAGTTTTCCAAAAAAATTTTCCTCATATCGTGGAAAATCAAGTTTTTCTACGCGTCTTCCTTCTCCTCGCAATCTATCATACAACAAGGCGACCTGTGTCGCTTTACCCGAGCCATCTGCCCCGTCTATAACCAGAATTTTTCCACTCATATACACATTCTATCACGTTGTATGCGTCCACATAGATACACATTCAGTATGTTATACTTTTCGTACAATATTACCAATTAATTATAGCATTCGCATGAAACAGTACCTAGATGTGCTCAGAAATATTTATGAACATGGTACCGATGTTGAGACGCGTAATGGAATGACGCGTAAACTTTTTGCAAAACAACTACGTTTTAACCTTGAAGAGGGGTTTCCCGCCGTTACCACCAAAAAACTTGCGTTTAAAGCAGTGACCAGCGAATTACTCTGGTTTATTGAAGGTTCAGGCGATGACAATCGACTCAAAGCGCTCAACGGTACCGACCGTACCATCTGGACCGCAAATGCTGAATCTGACTATTGGAAGCCAAAGGCAAAATTTGAGGGAGATCTCGGTCGTGTCTATGGTGTGCAATGGCGTCATTGGCAAAAACCCAACGGAGGCGAGATTGACCAACTCAGTGAAGTCATTGAGCGCATTAAGAAAGACCCGAACGATAGGAGACTCATCGTTACCGCGTGGAATCCCGGAGAGCTTGATCAGATGGCACTTCCGCCCTGTCATATGTTTTTTCAATTTTTTGTCGCTAACGGAAAATTATCCCTCCACATGACTCAGCGTAGTTGTGATATGTTCCTCGGTGTTCCTTTCAATATCGCCTCGTACGCACTTCTTCTCTCCATGGTAGCCCATGTGACGCAACTTACTCCCCACGAATGTATCCTCACCCTGAATGACGCGCATATCTATCACGATCACTTCACTGCGGTTGATGAACAACTCAAACGCACACCCCACCCACTTCCCACACTCTGGCTCAATCCTGAAGTTACTTCCATAGACGGATTTACTATGAACGATATTCGTCTTGAGCATTACACCTCTGACGAAGCGATAAAAGCAACCATGGCGGTATAGGTACAATTCTCATAAAAAATCCGCAAGCCCTTCGGGCTTGCGGATTTTTATATCAAAACTTAAACTACGAACTGCTTTCCGAGCCGAGGCCCTGTCTGCGTAAGATAGTGTGATACCTGCGCACCTTTATCATCATAATGCATATCTGGCTCTTCACTCATTCGTTCAAAACGTATCTTAGCGATTGGCTGTCCTTTTCGTATCACCAAATCTTCAAATGGACGCACTTCGAGCGTAAAGGGTCTGCCGTGCCCCTCACCATTTTTACCCCACCCCCATCCAGGATCAAGAAAACCTGCATAGTGCGAGCGAAAGTCGCCACTCCGCTCATCCATGGGTACCATTTCAGATGCAAGTGTTGGAGGAATACGTACACGCTCTGCTCCTGAGAGAATATAGAAATGATCACGCAATAGTCTCAGCGACCCGTTTTCAATAGTAATTGATTCAAAAAAATCATGGGGCTGATATTCTCCTACACGCCCAATGTCAATAACCGCTTCCTTAGGTGCGACGCAGTGGTAGCCACTCAACCCCTCTTCAATGAGGGCGGTGAGCACCACCGCACCATCTTGATCATTGGTGAGTATCTCACCATACGAGAGTTGTCGCTCTTCCGTAGGATGCCACACAAGCCCCTGCCGCATTGCAATTTCGAGATCAAGTTCTGTAAAACGCGTGTCACGCGTAAAGAGTCGCAATTGCGTAAGCGCCACACCTTTATGTATGCGGACACCAAACGACTTTGGAAAAATGGCGACCCATAATTCTCCTTTATACCCCCTTGGAGTGATTGAATCGTATCGTGGCACCCCATCCGCGAGTACGCGCACGTGCATATCGAGACGTCCTGTGGAGGATTTTGGATTACAGTATCCATATACCTGTGTTGGGAGCGCGAGTGTTTCGTTGAGACGTGCTATGTACAACTTCCCGCACATGAGTGGTTCGTGTATATCAACACGCGTGGCGCCCATTACGCTAAAGAGGTCACGTATCACCTCTCCTTGACGAGGTAATATAAGTCCCGTAATTGCGTAAAGTTCATCACTTACCGTGAGATCGAGTGACGCAGGTGATACATGTACCGAATCCGCGCCCATGATACATCCTGAATCCATGAGCGCGCGGATTGTCTGTGACGGGAGCGCGCCTCCGTGTGTTGCGTTCATACGCATACCAGTATACGCTTACTCCATGAAAGACACAAAGCACACACATACGCCTCGCATCAGTATCATCGCAGCTCTTGGGAAAAATAGAGAACTTGGTAAACACAACGACCTCATTTGGCGCATTTCTCCTGATCTGAAACGAGTAAAGGAACTCACTATGGGACACACACTCATCATGGGACGCAACACCTACACGTCTATTGGTCGCCCACTTCCAAATCGTACAAACATTATCGTAACCACAACATACACGCACATTGAAGGATGTATCGTTATGCCAACCTTTGAGGACGCACTCGCATACGCACGCACCATTGAGCGCGATGAAATATTTATGTTTGGTGGCGCACGTATTTATGAGGCATCACTACCCATAGCTGACCGACTCTACCTCACGCTCATTGATGAGACCGAACCTGACGCGGATGTATTTTTTCCTGCCTATGATACGCAATTTCCACACATTACAAAAAAAGAAGACCATCTCGAACACATCCCACCATTTACGTGGGTGACGCTGGATCGTGTGTAGTGGCGGGGG
>DASUDI010000016.1:0-15060 GCA_036275695.1 Minisyncoccota bacterium
AGGACCTGTCACCATTACCGCGACTCCCCGTATCGTACCGATAGGGAAGGACACCACGCTCACCTGGAATCTCAATGGAAATGATTCCTCTACCTGTACCCTCACCGGAGGAACCCTCAATATCACGGGAACTGATCTCGATGATGGTACTGAAACAGTAACTGTTCGCGCCCGCACCAAGTACACACTCTCCTGCACTAGTGGCTACACAGGATTTGTATACGTGGATATTGTCCCGACGGGGTATGAGACGTAGGGATGCTACGCGTGTAGATGGTGGTAGTGTTCATTTGGTAATTGGAGTACTGCTTATAGTGATGAGGAGGGTGGTTTATTGAAGTAGTAGTCGTGTATGGAATAGATGCGTAATTCAGAGTTTCACGCTTTCTGATTTCGGGTATAATGAGAGGTGTTATGACTCGTAGCGCGGTTGAGCAGATTAAGGAACGACTCTCCATTGTCGATGTTGTGGGCATGTATGTCGAACTCATTCGTGCGGGTAAAAACTTCAAAGCAAAATCTCCCTTTACCAACGAAAAGACTCCTTCATTTTACGTCGCTCCTGATAGAGGTATGTATTACTGTTTCTCATCTCAAAAAGGAGGAGACATGTTTACCTTTGTGCAAGAGATGGAGGGAGTTGATTTTAAGGGCGCGCTAAAAATCCTTGCGGAAAAGGCCCAAGTTGAACTTACTGCTGAAAATCCCCAAAAACGAGACGCGCGTGACATGCAATACGCACTCCTTGAAGAAGCGACTCGTTTTTTCTTTGAAGCACGAGAGAAACACCCGGAGATAAATGAATATATCATGGGGCGTGGCGTAAAGGTTGCGACTATTCACGCATGGCGTATTGGCTATGCTCCAGATGCGTGGCGTGATTTGAAGCATCACCTTACCAAAAAGGGGTTCACCGAAGCGAACATGCTTTCCGCGGGACTTATAAAAAATGCTGACGCAGGGAAGGAGTCGTATGATGTCTTTCGTGACCGTATCATGTTTCCCATTTGTGACCCGTCAGGTAGGGTGGTGGCGTTTTCAGGGCGCACGATGAAAAAGGAAGATGGTATTCCTAAGTACGTAAACTCGCCTGAAACTGAGTTGTTTCAAAAATCTGAAATACTCTATGGGTATGACAAAGCAAAGCAAAGTATTCGTACACTCGATTTTTCACTCGTGGTGGAGGGGCAGTTTGACGTAGTGTTATCACATCAGGCGGGATATACCAATACCGTTGCTGTTTCTGGAACCGCACTCACGCCACATCATGCAATGCTTCTCACGCGTCTTTCACAAAATGTGGTACTCGCGCTTGACGCGGATAGGGCGGGTGTATCAGCAATAAAACGCACGTCACCAATGCTTCTCAAACACGGTATGAATGTAAAAGTGGCGCAGCTTCCCGAAGGTAAGGATCCCGCTGATGTAGTACGTGACAACCCTCAAGCCTTAAAGGAGATAGTTGGTCAGTCAGTCCATGTTGTGGAATTTTTACTTACGGTATTAAAGAGGCATTATGACGACGATCGAGCGTATAAACTTCATGTGCGCGAGGAAGTGCTCCCATTACTTGTGGCTATTGAGAATCGTATCGATCGGGAGCATTTTGAAGGAGTGGTCGCGGAGACAATTGGTGCTACCAAAGATGGCGTGCACTATGAGGTGGAGCGCACTGCGGAACGACTTGCTGAGCCACTACACGCAACTCCTGCTGTCGCTGTGGGCACCACAGCCGAACATCAGGGAAAACGCACATCACTCGAAGCACATCTGCGCGCAATGTATGAAGTACTCTCGCATACGCATCCATGGATACCTAAGGAGATGGAGTATATGGTAGTAGGGATTGTTGGTGATAATGAAGCAGATGCGTTTTGGCGAAATAGCTCACGACTCGAACAGGCGCGTGTTTTTGAGTTTGAACATCATATTGAGTCAATGAGAGAAAAGGACATTATCGCGGAAGTCGAGCATGTTGTCACACATTACGCGCACACGGTCGCGCGGGAGAAACTCCGCACACTCAAAGCTGAACTAAAAAATGCCGAGGAAAAAGGAGACATGGATCGTGTAATCGATATTTTGGCGCAAGCAAAACATGCCGAACGACTATTGCAGTCGTCGCTCACGCTCACACAAGAATCCACATAACATATACTCTTTACGTAGATACATCGGTTTGTCAATTCGATTTATACACGAATCACTGGATTTTTTTGAGGTTTTGAGGTATAATATAAATACATGGCAAAACCGGTAGCCAAAAAATCAAAAAGCGTAAAAAAGGCGCCTGTTAAAAGGGTGTTATCTAAAAAAGTGACTTCAAAAACTGCTTCTTCTAAGCAAAAAGTAGTGAAGCGGGATACGCAGAAGCAAAAACACATAGAAAAAACAAAAAAGAAAGTAGTTTCTAAGAAACCACAAAAATTACCGCAAAAACGGACGCCAGAAAAAAAAGTTTTGAAAAAGACTTCTCCATCACGCGCTCAAAGTAATCCACCACCGAAGACAAAGTCCGAGAAGGAGCAAGCACAAAGAGCGGACGCGCTTATGGTGCTCGGGCGTGAGCGCGGGTATGTTACCTATGATGAAATTTTAAAGGCATTTCCCGCGGTTGAGAAGGATGTCTCATTCTTGGAGGATTTGTATGAACGTCTTGCAACCGCAAGTGTTGATGTGATTGCGAGTGGAGGTATGCTCGGTGATGATTTGGGAAGTGGTAGTCTACTTGATAGAAAGAACGTCTATAAGCGAAGCGACAGCGCCTATGACTCTATTCAGATGTATCTGAGGGAAATTGGGCAATACCCACTACTCTCCGCGCAAGAGGAACGCGTGCTTGCGAAGCGTATTGTGGAGGGTGATACCGAGGCGCGTAATCTCCTTGCGCGCGCCAACCTCAGACTCGTGGTATCTATTGCAAAGAAGTATGTGGGGCGTAGTCCCGATCTTACACTTCTCGACCTTATCCAAGAGGGAAATCTAGGTCTTTTCAAGGCTGTCGATAAGTTTGATTTCACGAAAGGATTTAAGTTTTCAACGTACGCGACGTGGTGGATTCGACAAGCAATTACGCGCGCGCTCGCGGATCAGTCGCGTACGATTCGTATCCCCGTGCACATGGTAGAGACCATGGCAAAGTACAAACAAGTCTCACGACGTCTCGCGCAAGATCTTGGACGTGATCCTGTTGCTGAGGAAATTGCTACAGAAATGGGTGTAGAAGTGGATAAGGTGTATCAGATTGAAAAGATAAGTCAGGATACCATTTCCCTAGAACTTCCTATCGGCGATGAGGATGAGCGTTCGCGACTCGCAGATTTTATCGCTGATGATAAAATCATATCTCCTGATCAGGAAGTTGCGCATCGCATTCTCGCTGACCAGATGCAGGAAATACTCGAAACACTTTCTGAGAAAGAACGGAAGATTCTTGAAATGCGACATGGTCTGCTCGATGGAACGTACCACACACTCGAGGAAGTTGGAAAGGAGTTCGGCGTTACGCGCGAACGTATTCGTCAGATTGAAGCGAAGGCACTCGAAAAGATTCGTCAGCATGATCACGCGCGCCGACTAAAAAGTTACTAGGGAGTTTTTGACTGAATATAATAGATGTTGATAAAAGCGCCACCCTTCGGGGGCGCTTTTACGTGTGCATGTAACGCTCTCAATTATATCGCACTCTCTCGCGCAATTCGTTCATGAATTTCTATAGCAACTTTTGGTGTTACCATTTCACGCTCTTTAAGTTTTTCAAGTGCATCCATTTCACGTTTCTGCAATGACTTCCGCGCAAGCGACATATCTATTGGAGAAAGTATGTGCGCGTGTGACACACGAATTTCTTGTAATTTACGTGTCGAACCTTCGCGGTAGGATGCGTATATCTCAATGATTTCGGTAAGTGTTGTTTGAATTGCTACGCATGATGTGTCAAACGATTTTGAAAACTGCTCAAGTTCCTTAATAACTTTTCGTGAAATTATGGCGAGGGCGCGATAGTAAAGGTAGGTGTGCACGATAGTCGTCTCGTCTTTTTGTGTACGCGTGGTGTATCTATGGAGTGCGTTTGCGATTATCTCAAATATATCACGCTCTTGGCCGTGTTCATACGCTACCGAGTCGAATGTGTCATGCTCGATAGCATGTTGTTGGTATTCGAGTTTGTTAATAATTTTACGTGTCACTGATTCTGGGATTTCACCAAATTCATACAATGACCGTACATGCTTGCGTTCAATGCCCATAGCATAGAGATGCATTACTTTTTTGAGTGTGTTCGTGTCGGTAAATGTGGCGAGTTCACGCTGTGTTGCCTCTATGCGTGCTTCCTGCTCTTTTTTGATAACGGTGTACGTGTCACCGCTGATGTGACTTTTTTCATACGCCTCAGCAAGACGTGTAAGTGAGGTGCGATGAATATACAGCAACATTTCTCGAAAGTTCACTTCTTCCATCTGTGTAAAGGTGTTGAGCTTGAGCTTTCCCATGAGCGCGCCAATGGTTGTTGCTTTTATAAAGAGTGTCGCAAACACACATCCGACGGTAATTGCGAGCACAAACTCTTTTGGTGAATAGGGAAGTGACCATGAAGCAAAGGTAAGGTCGTCGGGTATCATGAGTACCATGGTGACCGCGAGCGCGCCACGGAGACTACCCCACGCGAGTACGTGTTGCCATGATTTTGGAACACGTCTATCTTTTTTTGTAAATGCATTAAAGGCATAGACAATGGGGTAAATGGAAAGCGCGCGCGCGGTCGCTACTATGATGATGGTAGCAAGTATCGGAATAAGTAATCCCGGTGTTGATTCCGGTAACTTAATGACAAGCATACCAATCATGATAAACACGAGCGAGTTTGCCATAAACGCAAATTGACTCCAATATTTTTCTACAAATTCACTTGCGTGCGCGGGCATTTTGAGTCGCCCGTAGTTACCCATAAGTAATGATGCGACTGCGGTAGCGATAATGGATGAGAGGTATACGTGCGTTCCGCCAATGGTGACATTATGTGAGAATAATTCCGCGCAAATAAATGTAGTGTGCGCGAGTACCATGGTGAGAGTGATTGCGGCAAATTCGTTGGAACGACACCATCCAATGATTTTTGCGAAGATGCCACCAAAGAGTAGTCCGAAGAGCGCTCCTCCAATAACCATTATGATGAAAGAAAGTATACCGTGAGCAACTTCACCCGTTGAAACAATTCCTGATTCCGCGATAGTGAGTATGACAAGAAACAGCGCTACCGCAGTACCGTCATTGAAAATACTTTCACCTTCAAATATGAGTGAAAGTCGTTTCGGCGCGCCGTATTCTTTGAAAAGCGCGAGTACGGCAACAGGATCGGTCGCTGAAATGATGGCGCCAAAGACGAGGAGAAGTATAAATGGTATGGTGAGGTCAAGCCATGAAAATACCATATCGAGTCCAAGCGCAATAGCAAATGCGGACACCACTAAACTGATTATAGAGAGAATGCTGATAATGACCGCATCTTTTGTGAGATGCTTCATATTAATGTTGTACGCAGATTCAAAGAGTAGGGTGGGGAGGAAGAGAAAGAAGAGGAGTTCTGGTGTCAGCGTAAACTCATTGAAAAAACTTAATAGTGGAAACTTAGCGAGTACCGCAATAATGATGCCAATTGCAACAAGAAATACCGTATGGGGGATACGTGCTCGTTGCGCAAGGAAGAGTGAAATGCTTGATATCGCGAGCATTGAGAATAGCGCGAGTGCGCTTCCGGTGGTAAGCATGGAATGATCTGAAATTATGTATATAAAAACTACAAAAAATAAAAAATACCTCAAACATGCCTATGTTCGTGGTACAGGTATATTAGTCTAAGGTCTTCTGAATATCAAGGAAAGAGGCTAGAATGTGTTTAAGAGCTCGACGCGATATGACGCCCACAGGCCGGTCGTCATGATCAACAATAGGAAGGTGCGCGGTTTGGTGCGCGATGGCAACCCCCGCAATAGCGATAAGTGAGTCATCCGCACGGACAGGGTGAATTTCTGGATTTAAAAACGCTGATACCGGTAAATCAGAAGCTGAGAGAACGGCATTTCCGAATGCGTCTTCTGAACCAAGTTGTGACTCGATAGTGTCACCCGCTACATCCATGGGTACAATCGCGTCAAGAAGGTCAGATACGTTTACTTCTCCAATGAGTACACCATCGGTATTAACCACAAATAGTGAATTGGTATCACGGTGCATCATGAGAGAAAGTGCTTCGCGAAATGTCGCGTTTTCCTCAATGAGTACTGCCTCTTTTGCAAGATTGCGCATCTCCATACGTTCATGATACTCCTAAAAACAAAGATGTAAACAGGGTGTGGTACACTGTTACGTATGCATGAAAAATCATTCTTAGAGGCATATGAACGGCTCAATGGCGCGCAAAAAGAGGCGGTAGATACGGTTGAGGGGCCGGTCATGGTTATCGCGGGACCTGGGACGGGAAAGACGCAAATCCTCACACTCCGTATAGCACAGATTTTGAGGGTGACAGACGCGCGGCCAGAAAATATTCTCGCGCTGACGTTTACAGAATCAGGAGCACGCGCGATGCGTGAGCGATTGGCGACGTATATTGGGGCGCCCGCCTACCGCGTACCTATATATACCTTTCATGAGTTTGCGGGGAAGTTAATTCAGCAATATCCATACGCGTACGCGCGCGCGGTAGGCGGGCGCCCCATAGACGACCTCGAAAAAATAACACTCCTCACTCACATACTTGAGACTCCTTCCATAAAACAACTACGCCCATCAGGAAATCCATCCTATTACATACGTCCGATACTCAGCGCCATTTCGGAAATGAAGCGTGAGTATATTACGCCTGACACGTTTTTGACACACATTGAAGCACAGGAACGTGCGTTGTTGGTAATGCAAAAAGTGCATGAAAAGGGCGCGCACAAGGGAAAGGTTCGCGGGGAGTATCTTGACGCTGAGTCGCGACTCGCTAAGAATCGTGAATTACTTTTTGTATATCGTGCGTATGAAGCAGGACTTACCTCAGCGCGA
Source organism: Minisyncoccota bacterium (assembly GCA_036275695.1). Taxonomy (GTDB): domain Bacteria; phylum Patescibacteriota; class Minisyncoccia; order Phycocordibacterales; family UBA918; genus Damh-18. The sequence goes on from DASUDI010000016.1 coordinate 7,051, forward strand.
CAATTTGATTTTGATGATATGATTTTTGAAACGGTCACTGCTCTTGAGCAGCACGAGGACATGCTCCGTGCAGTACAGGAGACGTATCAGTACGTACTTGCGGATGAGCACCAGGATGTCAATGGGAGTCAGAATAAGATACTTGAACTCATTGCGTCGTTTCATGACCGACCAAATCTCTTTGTGGTAGGAGATGAAAAACAATCAATCTATCGTTTCCAGGGAGCGTCACTTGAAAATTTTCTCTATTTTGAGGAGAAATTCCCACACACCAAGACTATCGCATTGACTCAAAATTATCGTTCATATCAAAAAATTCTTGACCTCGCACATGAACTCATTGTGACCGAACCAAGCCCCGCGATGGAATTACGCATTCCTTTGATAGCACACCATGAGGGAATCGCGCATATTGAAAGACGAACATTTTCGCACGAAGCTGTCGAACATGCGTGGTTAGCGGATACGATTGAAGATATGATTTCTCGGGGCATTTCGCATGAGGAAATCGCTGTTATCACGCGCACCAATCGTGAAGTTGAAGATGTTGCCACGTTGTTGCGTGGGCGGGGCATTATTACGGAAGCAACCGCTGATAGTGATATTCTTACCCACCCGCTTATGAGTGTGGTGCGCTCACTGGTGCGTGTCATTACCCACCCGCATGATGATCGTCCACTTTTTGAGATTTTGCAGAGTTCATATATTGGATTACCAATCTCTGATATGGTTTTGATTCTCCGTGCTCGCTCATATGTCACACCTCTTTCAAGAATTATTTCGGATGAAAGCATGCTTCGTGAGCTGGGTGTGACGGATGTGTCTAAGGTCTTGCATCTTAGTGCAACATTTATGGATGCTCGCGCACGTATGCTCACCGAAGCACCACATCACGTGATCGCGTATGTGGTAAAGGAAACTGGCTTATTTGAGTATCTGCTCTCACGTGACCCGCTTGAGGGTACGCGTGTTTTTCGTCGAATATATGATGAGGTAGAAGAGATGGTGAAACGAAATCGAGCTGTCACACTTTTAGACGTTGATCGAGTGTTATTGCTCCATACAGAACACGGACTTTCGCTTACCGCGCCGTACATTCGTGTTGGACGGAAGGCTGTTCAGGTAATGACCGCGCATAAGTCGAAGGGGCTTGAATTTGAGTATGTATGCATACCGCACCTTCATGATAATGGATGGGGGAAAAAGCAACGTTCGTCACTTTTTCATCTTCCCATAAACCGTCACATAGATGAGCATGCGTTTAGTGAGACTGACGATGTGCGTAAGTTACTCTACGTTGCTATGACGCGCGCGAAGCATGGACTCTACATGAGTGTGTCAGAATCAAGCACTGAGGGTAGAACACTACTCCCCACGCGCCTTTTGGAAGGAGTAGGGGGAACGTTTATTTCTGAATGTGATACCACCTCAGAAGAAGCGCAATTTAATCCTATCAGCACACTCAACGTCAGTGAGCCTGTATCGCCATTTGATCCTGAGATTTTGCGCCTCGTGCTACGTGAGCGAGGACTTTCTGTGACCGCATTGAATAATTACCTCACGGAGCCGTGGAATTATTTTTATCGTAATGTATTACGCGTTCCTGAAGTGCAGGCAGAGCCCGCGCAATTTGGAACAGTACTCCATGAGACATTGCAACATGTTTTTGCGTATCGTCGTACAGAGGGTACACTTCCTCATACTACAACATTAAAAACTTTTATTGAACGTGAACTAGCAAAACTTCCCATAAGCGTAGATGCGTACACGCGCTTTCACGAGCACGCACTTGTCGCGCTTACGCGCTATCTTGATCATGTACAAGGCGCGCTCCCCCCGAGTACCAAGGAGGAATTTGCAATTCGCGTAGTGCTTCCTACGGGTATTCCTGATTTTCCTGAGATTACTCTTACGGGAAAACTCGATCGCCTTGATTTTGATGGAGACGGTAATCTCATACGCGTAGTTGATTATAAGACTGGCAAACCCAAAACACGGGGTGAGATTGAGGGAACTACTAAAACATCACGTGGTGATTATAAGCGACAGTTGGTGTTTTACGCGCTCATGCTCTCACTGTACAATCATGAACAATACACATCGCGAGAAGGACTTATTTCATTCATTGAGTCTGATAGTCGGGACGTGATTCATGAAGAGCAGTTCATTGTGTCTGACGAAGAAATCGAACTCTTAAAAGGAGATATCATTCGCGTGGTTCGTGAAATTATAAACGGCGCGTTCTTGAACGCGCCGTGTGACCCAGAAGTATGCGCGTACGCGCCCCTTGTGAAGGAATTGCAATCTCGCTTTATTGATTAGATCCTGACCCTCCTTCAAGTTGCATGACAATTGCGTCTAGGGTTTGTTTTACATTTTGATATGGTTGCGCGCCGTTAATGACTGCCTGTTGTCCGCCTGCAATAATGAATGAGTAGGGAGTACCTCGCGCGCCTGTTTTGAGTGCTTCTTCGGTCGCGTCGGCGATTTGTTGAGTGTATGTACCTGAGTCAAGACAGGTGGTGAATGCGCCCTTGTCTACGCCAGCTTGTTCCGCAAACTTTGGAAGGTTAAGGATATTCGTTTGTTCATTGGTACTACGTTCACCAAAGATGAGATCTGAGAATTTCCAGAATGCATCGTTGCCGGCAAGGTTTGCCACACACTCAGATGCTTCTGCAATTTTAGGTGCGTTTGGATGTAGTTGTTGTAGTGGGAAATGTCGATATACCCACGCCACCTTACCATTGGATCCATATTCTGCCATTATTTTGTTCATCGTTTCGTGGAAGTTTTTACAGAATGGGCAATCATAATCTGAGTATTCTACAATAACAATGGGTGCGTTTGGATTGCCCTGTATGTGGTCACGTTCAGTAACGGGAGCGACCTCAACCTCGGGGGTTTGTTGCTCGGGTAGATTTTTTTCAGTATCTGTGGGCGCGGGGGCGTTCTTTTGTGTGCTACTAAACATAATTGCTCCCGCAATGAGTGCAGCGGCAATGACAATGGCAATAGGTATACCAAGTGATGACTGCTGACGCTGTGGGATTGGTTTTTGGTCTTCTGACATGTTTATTCAACAACGATTATACTTATATAGCGCAAGTATAACACACACAAACACGTGCGTGGTATACTTTGGTATATATGGATAGTATTTCTGGAATCATATTAGGTGTTGTGCAGGGTGTAACTGAGTTTTTGCCCGTGTCCTCGTCGGGTCATCTCATACTTATGCACGCGTTTCTTGAAGCAGAGGATAGCACATCCTTAGCATTTGACGCGGTACTTCAACTTGCGACCGCGCTTGCTGTGGTTGTGTATTTCTGGAATGAGATACAGGTACTTATCCAGACTGTTCTTCGAAAATTATCACGACTCCCCGTCAATCCTCGTAATTTTGCACTTGTGCAGGGATTACTTATAGGTACTATTCCCGCGGTGATTGTTGGTATATTCCTTGAGCCACTCATGGAGACACTCTTTCGTAGTCCACTCCTTGTTGCAGGCGTTCTTGTCGCGGGTTCCGTATTTTTTATGTTTGCTGAATATCGATATCAAAATAGTTTTCACACAACTGAGGTTGATGTACATACAGGCTTGAAGGTTGGACTGTTTCAAATACTTGCGCTCGTGCCGGGATTTTCGAGGTCGGGCGCTACCATCGCTGGAGGCATGCTCCTCGGTATGCATCGTTCAGAGGCGGCGCGATTTTCATTTCTCCTCGCGATACCCATTATTCTCGGGAGTGGTGGAAAGAAACTTATTGAACTTATGTTGAGTGATGGGTCAGTGGCATGGACACCCCTCGTTGCAGGTGCCGTAATGGCGTTTGGGGTGGGCATACTCGCTATACATTTTATGATTTCATTTGTGCGTAAACACACCCTCATGCCCTTTGCGTGGTATCGAATTATCCTCGCATGTTTTGTGGTGTTTGTGACGGTGTTTGGGTAATACCACTTATGAGCGATCGTAGAAAATGCAACACTATATTGCAGAATTACGGCGTACTCGCAATAATGACTTCGATAAGCACAAACGCGACCCAGAGTATCATGAGCGCAAACCCTTCTCGTGGAGTTATTTCTTTTCCTGAGTACATAAAACTAAAGAGTATAAAAGCGGCGGTAACCATGAATACGCCAGCGACATAGATGATGGTTTGCGGAAAGGAAAAGGGCATAATAAGCGCAAGTAGACCTACTACCACGGTTGCGTCAGCAAGCACTGTGCCGAGTATGTCGCCAATGGCAAGTTCATCGTTGCGCTCTTTCATTGCTTTGAGTGAGAAAATGAGTTCGGGAAGCGCGGTACCAATACCGATAATGAGCACGCCGATGAGTACGGGACTAAGATTGAACCCTTCCGCAATATTGGTTGCGGAGGTTACCACAAAATTTGAGAAGACAAGAAGCAAGAGCATGCTACCGAGAAGTTGTAAAAATGGCTTTATGTGATTTTGGGTACGGTCGCGCTGAATGTGTTCACCGTCTTGTCTCAGTGCAAAGTAGTAGAAAACCATACCCACAATCACGAGCGCGCCCCCTTCGGGACGTGAGAGTGCCCCATCTAGACCAAGTACAATGGGAATGATGAGGATGAGTGGGTAGAATATCTGACTTTTGAGAATCTTACTCTCTATTTTTATAGGCCGACGAGAAATAAACGTGATAAGCGCGACTATGATGGTAAGGTCAATGACATTTGAGCCAATGAGCATGCCAAATCCAAATTCGGGCACCTTATTTATGGCAGAGTTTAGGGCAATGAATGTTTCAGGAAGTATGGAAATAATAGCAATAATGATAAAACCAATAGTATAAGAAGGTATATTAAAACTACGCGCAAGGTTCGTTGCGTATTTGTTGGCGTACATTGCGCTCGCTATTACCATGCAGAATGCTGAAAAGAAGGCAAGTATTTGAATAAACATAATAGGGTAACTATATCACACACATAATGACTAGAATGGTAGAGATGTAGTCATGATGTGTGTTTCAGGCGAGGTCCAGTCGCTCGTGTTGAGGGGTATTTCTTGTTTCCGAGTACCATCCTTATAGTACACTTTCTTGTGTTCGCGCGCGTACTCGAAAACATCTTTCGTTACCTTTACGTCCTGCTCACAATATTTTTTAATTGATGCAATGTCTCCTTCGCGCCACCATCTGATTGCCATAAGTCCATTGGCAGTTTTTTTTGCGCCGACTGTTGCTTGTGCGATGTTATCGAGGCGGATGCGTCTTCCAAGTGAATCTCTGATAGACGTGAGAATATCGATACTTTTGATGGTTGAAAGGTCACCAGGGTAGTACTTGTTGAGAAGGGGAATATCGAAATGATTGCTGTTGAAGCCAACGAGCACATCTGCCTGCTCTATGATGGGCCATAAAAGATGTATCTCATCAACGGTTACGGTCGTGTATTTTTTTGTCTCAGAGTCGTAGGCTGAGCCAACTGATATTGAGAGGTCGCGTGGGTCATTGCTTCCCACGTCATGAAACGTATTTTGAGTTTCGAGGTCAAATACAACGTAGCGCATAGTTATGTAAGGTGCGTTATCAATTCACTGAGTGTTCCCGATTGTTCTGATTTTGTGACCATATTCTTTACAGTATATTGCTGAGATGCATGCTCATCATCGCCAAGGATAAGTATGTGGGTAATACCACGATCTTGTGCCGCGCCTATCATTTTTGGAAGTTTTCGCCCACTCAAATCAACAATGGAAGAAATGTGGTGGGAACGGAAATGATGCGCGATGCGCTCAGCATCAAGGGAGAGTCCGTCATGCATTGGTAGAATTGCGATTGATGGCGCGGTTTCAGTATATCGAGCGGGAAGAAGTTTGTGTGTTTGTAAGAAGTCGCGCATGATGACGTCACCCACGCCAAATCCAACGCCAGAAATAGCATCATCACTAAAAAGTGTTGTGAGGTTGTCAAAGCGACCACCACCGCACATAGATCGATTGTTTTCAGATGATGTGTCAAAAACCTCAAAGACGAGACCGGTGTAGTAGTTGAACCCACGCGTAATGGTGGGATCAAAGTGCACGTTGGTGATACCCATGTGCATGAGTGATTGAAGTATGTTTTCTATGTAGGTGTCGGAGCTAATGGTGGGAATGACTCCATTTTTGCATATCTTCTTCATTTCAGACGTGAAAGTTGCCTCATCAATTTTTGATTTTTTGTCCATGAGATTGAGGAAGGTGGGGAAGAGGTCATCAGACATGAGCACCTTTGAAATTTGAGCGTGCATGAGGGAACGTGAATTAATGTGTATTGAAAACATTTTCTCATTCGCTCCAAAATCTATGAAGAGGCGGTGTGCGAGTGCGATAATTTCAACATCTGAAGCAATGTGTGACGATCCAAAAATATCACAATTTAATTGCCAAAACTCTCGCAGGCGCCCACGTTGCATTTTTTCATAACGGAATAGATTGGGTATCGCGTACCAGCGCACTGGGAAAGAAAGTGCTTTGTGTTTTGAAGCAATCATACGCGCAACGGTTGGGGTCATTTCTGGGCGCAGAGTCACTTCGCGGCCACCGCGGTCGGTAAAGGTATAGGTTTGATCATTCACCATCTCCTCATTTTGCGCACCTTTACTTCGGTAAAGGTCTGAGGGTTCAAGTACGGACGCATCGTAGCGTTCAAAACCAAATGATTCAACAGTTTTTGTCCAGGTATCAAAGATATACCGCTGCACCGCCATGTCCTCGGGAAAAAAATCGCGCGTGCCTTTATAGGGGTCAGTACTTAAATGTTTCATGACATGATTGTATGGGAAAAAAGTGGTTAATTCAAGACATTACATACCACCTGTTTTATCTTGTGATAGAGGAGCACTTTCCTTATATGATGCATCAAAAATCACACTTTTAAGATTTTCAGGATCAGGTAATTCTTTTGTTTTGAATACGCGCATTTCTCCCGCGGTCTGTATTTCAAGTGAACCAAAATTGAGCATCGTAGGAATAATGCCGTGCACCTTTACGGTAATGTCTTGTAGACGCGCTAACTGGAAGCTGGCGGTAGTTCGTTTAAAAAGACCATGTTGATCTACGGCAACAAAGCGTTTGTTTGTAAGTGTCCACACATCAAGCCAATAATTAGTCCAAATATTGAAAAGTGTCATCCAGAGTATGAGAAGCCAGAGTGCGTAGCAGGTAATGAGATAGAGATGAAATGCTTCCGCATACTGTCCGAGATTGAGCGTAAGAACGACGACGAGGGGCAAAAGCGCGGACGCGCAAATAACGCTCACTTCGACCGCGAGTATAAACCAGTGGCGTCGTACTTGAAAAATAATATGTTCTTCATGTTCGAGTTCGAATAATTTTTTTGATTTCATGGCGTGAGAAGATGAATGCTTGTGCCGAGTACGAGGAATAGGAGTATGCCCCCGCCTAGATAAAGAGTAAGTGCGGTTGTTGCGAGTTTTCGACTGCTTCCATATGTAAACCAGTGGTACGCGAGTGAAAGCACATGAAGAGAAAATATGACCACAAGGACATAGAACAACATCTGAAATAACCAAACAATGTTTATATCCATAATCGGCGGTTGCATGACTCTATTTTTACATATATTACGCAACTGCGCGAGTAAGTGTGGTGAATCGTTCAGTGTGATATTGGTCTCTGTATGTCATGCCTGAAAAACCATGATGCGTGCCAATAAGTTGTATAGCGATGGTTTGTTCTGGCTCGTGCTCTACAATGAGTGTGCCGTGTGGAGTAAGATAGCGTGGTGAGTGTGCAATAATGCGAGTAATTATTTCCATCCCACCCATTCCTCCATAGAGTGCATTATGAGGTTCGTGTACTCGAACGCTGAGTTCAGTGCGGTCATGCGCGGGGTCTATGTATGGGGGATTGGTAAGTATGAAATCGTAGGTATCGGTAAGACATGTAAAAAGGTCACCCCCGTATACGCGGGCGCGCGTGGGCGCAATGTTATTTAGATTGATATTTTTTTCGATGGTGGGGTGGTGGCG
>DASUDI010000017.1:0-14253 GCA_036275695.1 Minisyncoccota bacterium
AAGTCGAAGGGACCCTTCGAAACGCTGCCAGAGTAAACGGACAGCTAGTTGACAAGTACACGATGGCCAAACTGCTATAACTCGGACCCTGCTACTGCGGCGGGGTCAAACTTTTTATAATTAGGTCAATAAGGTAAAATACTCATATGTCACAACAATTTATTGATAATATTTCTTCCAACAAATCAGTCGTTTCGGTTGATTTTTATAGCCTTGCAGATAAGTTGGATTTTTTATCTGATGTTGAGAAAATAAAATCTGCACAAAATGATTTAAATTCAGTTGAAACCTATCGTTTTCTATACAAAGTTGGCAAATTAAAAGTGGTAGGTTACGTTGCTATACCAAAAAATCAAAAAGAAAAAGTACCCTGTATCATACATTTGCGTGGTGGTAGTAAAGATTTTGCTGCCTTAACACCGAGAGCTATATATGGTCAACTCGTGAAATATGCACTTGAAGACTATGTCGTAATATCAACACAATACCCTGGCGTTGAGGGTGGCGATGGACAAGACACATTTGGAGGTGTTGACGACATTGCAAGCATTATAAAACTCAAAGATATCCTTAAAGGTATTCCAATTGCAGATACTGATAAAATTGGCATTAAAGGTCACTCTCGAGGCGGACTTATGGCCTACATGCTCCTCCGGGAAGTAAAATGGATTAAAGCGGCTGTCATTGCGGCTGCGCCAGCAGATCAAGTGCGACATGGCAAAGAACGTCCCAAATGGCGTGAGCATCAAGTGAGTCTGTGGGGTAAGGGCAAAGAAGAACTTATACGCCGATCACCTTTACGATGGGTTGTTGATTTTCCCAAAAAGGTACCAGTACTCTTAATGCATGGATCAGCCGATTGGCGTGTCTCACCGCTTGATTCAATAGAGATGAGTCAGGAAATGTACAAGAATATGATACCGCATCGATTTATACTCTTTGAAGGAGCAGATCATGGTATTACAGAGTATAAGATTGAGTATTTCAAACAATCACTAGGATGGTTCAATAGATTTCTAAAGAACAGTGAACCTTTACCGAACCTTAAGCCACACGGTGATTAAGTGACATGGTACTCGGTTTGAGCATCTTCTTCTGATCCTGTCTCGTTCTAGGGAGGTGTCCATTAGGGCACCTCTTTTTTATATATTTATTTCCTTATGCAAAGACTGTTGATGTGCGATGTGTGCCTGTATGAAGTGGTAGCGAGAGGGCGAGATGTTCGAGAAGTATTTTTTTGGAACTGCCATGTGCTCGTATATGTGATTCAACAAGTAGTACATCTCGAATGAGGTGTGGGGATTTTTGCGTGGCGGCAAAGAGAGCGCATTGTGTCACCAATGATTCTACCCACGCAACATCCTCCTCATTGAGTTTTTTTGTGATAACGTCAAGCCTCTGTGCGTATGGATAAGCAAGAAACGTGGAAAGTATCTCAGTATCAGGTGACTCCCCTCCCCTTTCTTTTTCATTGTGTATAAGGTGAAGGCGGGAGCGAAGTGTGGGGAGAAGTATATCTTCGCGGGGAATGATAAGAAAAAAGATGGTGGTTTCATTTGGGTCTTCAAAAAGTTTAAGGAGCGCGTTTTGTGTTTCGGTTGGAAGTGCTTCTGCATAGATAACAAAGGTGCGTAGAGTACGCGTAATGGGTCGCAACGACGCGTCTTGAATGAGTGCGCGCACGTCAGCAATACTCATTCGGGTGAAGGTGAGATGTCGCACGTCAATATCTTCTGTTTGTACGTCCTCAGGAAGACAAGAAAAACACCAGTCCCTCTTCCCTATCATGAGTTGCGCGTGATGCATAGTGTAACAATATCGCAAAACGAATGAGTACGCAAAAACTACATCTGTTGTTTTCGTTTGAGAATGCGCTGTACGACACGACGTAAATAGTGTTCAAAGGTTTCGTTTACGGTGTAGGCAATTGCTTGTTCGTGTCGCCACGCGTCTACGTATTCTTTAAGTGTTTTAAGTGTTTTTGCGTCTGCTTTTTCCCATCGCCCAGAGAGCACTTCTCCCATGCTAAGTGAAGAAAGTTTTTTGAAGAGTGGATGTTCGTGACCATTTGGCCCAATGCCAAATATGCCACTTCCGCTAAACAATGGCCACTCTTGAAGTAGTCCATGAAGTGCTGATGTAACTTCGGGACTTGCGAGTTCTGCTTGTGATACGCCCGTTATATTCTTCTGTGGTAGGGGTATGGTGGTATTAATGGGTACAACATAGGCGGGTTGTGAGGGTGAAGACTCTAACGGTGGTGTTGAAAGTGGCTGTGCGTATGCTTTCGGCTCGACCTGTGGCAATATTTTCTCAGGTGACGCATTGTTGAGGGTGTTGATAATATCTTGTGGGGTACGACTTGTGCTTGGGCCGTGCGTCATTGCTGTCGCGGTTTCTTCCAATGAGTCAAAAATATCGTGAATCTCAGAACCAATGGTGTGGGGAGTGCTGAGAGAAGTCTTTTCCATGGCGTCATGGAGTGCTTGCTCTACGTGATGTGTGTTTGATATTTCATCTCGATACTCAGGAGGAACGTCGGTAATGGCATCAAGTTCATCTGTACCTGTCTCAAACGCTTTGAGTATAGATGCGGGAGAAGGTACGGGAGGAATAGGCTCAATTACGTCAGGTTGATCAATTCTGTTATCTTCACCAGCAGTCTCATCGACCGACGTTGTCTCACGCGGTACATCACGCACTAATGGTGAAGGCGTTGCTGCTACTGTTGCATCAAAATTTTCTGCTTCATGGTGTGCTTCCACGCTCGGTGTTTGTGTGTCTGTGGGGTGTGTGATGAGTCTTTGGTAGGCTTCTTCAAGCGCGGTCATTGCGGTCTGTATACCCACATCGCTCCCAGGGGAGGTTGCTTTCAGCGCGGTAAGGAGCGCGCCCATGTATTTTTTTCCAATGTCGTTATGGGTATCAATAAGTGTGGCGGGGTTTCCAATACGATCGTGCACTGAGCGTTTAATTTCAGCAATACGCGCTTTGTATTCTTCGAGTGTTGCGTATGCGGGCGGTTGCGTCGTGGGAGGTGGAGGAGGTGTTTGAATGTCTGTGGGTGGAGTTATGATTGATGGTGTAGGTGTGGGAGGAGTAGGTGTGTCAACAATAGACGAAGCAATCTCATTTTCACGCGTCTGCGCTTGGAGTGATTGGGGTAAAAATTGTGGCACGACACGGGTACGCCCAATTACTGGCGAAAGTGGTGACGTTGGTGGCAAAACTATGGCGTCTTGGAGTGTGGCCGCTTCCATAGCGTTTTTTTGGACGTCTACTTCTGTGTGTTGTGAGGTGGTTGTGGGAGTGTGAATGGGAGCATCGGCGCTCGATGCGTGCTGACCTTCGGGTTGTTGCATGGGGGCACTGAAAGAAGTGATCATTGCGTCTATTTTTTTCCGCATTTCCTCGTCTCCTCCTTTTTGCGCGTATTCAAGTACTAAATTGCGAAACTCTGCGTACGCATATGGATCGCGTAAGTGTTGTTTCCCTACACGGAGTACTTCGGTAAGTCCTTGCCAGCTACGCAAATCGAGCGATCCTGTTGCTGGATTTCCATTTCCTAAAACAGCACTGTGTGAAGTACTTGAACCTCCCATATTTCTCGTAGTATATCACTGATGTGTAATCACAATGCATGTATGTGCGTTGATAACTGCGAGTGCAATTACGCATCTATATAGCGCGCGCGAATTTCAGCATCAACTTCATTGCGCGATCTTCCGTATCTCAGTGCAGAATACTCCATTATTTGCTTTGCGTATTCCGAATTGGTGTCATGAGGTTTTAGTGTTTTGAAGCTAAATGGTGTTGTGGGTGTACCATCTGCAAGTATGCGCGCGTATGCGTTGCGGTTTTCTATATTCATAAGATCAGATGCTTCAAAGATGGGCTTAAATTGTTTTTCGAGAAATTCCGCATCCTCGGTGCCCACACGGAACGATGCGAGTGAACCGACGTTTCCAAATACTGAATCACGAATCCCCTGCTCGAGCTGTGCTATAAATTGATGCGCTATGGTGAGCCCGAGTTTGTATTTGCGTGCCTCAGAAAGTATTGCTGATATTGAGTCAGTGGTCACATTCTGAAACTCATCAATGTAGAGGTAAAATGGTGGAAAACTTTTTGAGGTGTCATCGACACGAGAAAGTGCTGCCATGAGGATTTTGCCTACGACAATCATACCGATGAGGTTTGCGTTTATTTCACCGAGACGCCCTTTTGAGAGATTGACGAGAAGAATTTTCTTGCTGTCCATAATGTCGCGGAAATTGAAGGTGGACTGTTGCTGTCCGATGATGGGTCGCATGTAGTCATTGGCTGTAAGGGGGTCAATTTTAGAGACGATATAAGGGACAATGTTTTCAAGTGACGCTTCCCCACCCGCCTTTGTGGCAATCTTTTGCCAAAATTGAATTACTACGGGGTTCGTTGCTTTGTGTAACTTCAACATCCTGAATTGCGCGTCAGACATCACGCGACTGATATCAAGGAGTGTGCTTCCCGATGCAGGATCTTCCAGGACGAGGAGTGCGGCGTTTCTAAAATACTGCTCAAACATAGGACCCATTGATTCTGGATTGGCGCCATATAATTTCTTAAACATTGAAAATAATTCATTGACCACGAAGGTCTTTTGTTCAGGATAGCGTGGATCAAACTCAAGCATATTAAGTCCAATACTTCGCGCGGTGTTTGAGGGATCAAAATAAATAACATCGTCAAGACGCTCGGGTGGTATTGCTGAAAGTATATCGACAATATCAGTACCGTGAGGGTCAATCATGCACACACCAGCACCTTGTTGGATGTCTTGCACAATCATATTTTTGAGAAGTGTGGTTTTACCTGTGCCTGTCTGTCCGATAACGTAGAAGTGGCGCAGACGATCCTCGGGTGTTATGTATATGTTTCGCTCAACGTTTCTAAAAGTATTGATACCTATGAGTGTGCCATGATGTGGCATATCGACGGGCGCAGGCGCATATTTTGCGCGAGACTGCTTAAATTGTGGTGACGACTCAATTCCTTCTGAGGGAAAGTGGATGATAGTGGAGAGTTCCCGAAATGAGAGTTTGAGCGCACTTTGTGGTGTGAATTCTCGAAATGAATAGGCTTTGAGGAGTGAGGTGCGCGTGGTTCCTGAAGCGCGCGCGGGTGTGAGTGTGTTTCCACCCGCATGTTCAAACTGATGAAAACTTGATTCGAGTTCGGTGAGAATTTGCTCCGCGCGCGCTTTCGTCTCCGCCGATACAACCAAACGAATATTCACATCGACAATGGGCGATGTTGCTTTTGTTCTGAAAAGTTCTAGTTTTTCATGATGTCCCGACGGATACTCTTTTGCTTTGTCGGCAGTACTGTCTTTGGTGATTACAAAATCTTTGATGCCTTCAAAAAGTCCACCGGCAATGGTGCTTTTGCGAATGGCGCTATCAACCGTGTCACCTTTCTCAACACGTTCTATGATGCCGTGCACCAAGGACTTATTATCGCGCGCACCTCCCTTGATGAGTATTTGTAGCGAAGCACCCCCTCCATTGCGCTCGATTTTTGAAAAGGCGTTGAGTAGTATCGCGAGTGGATCAGTCTGAAAGGTGTCATGGGTCTTTATTGGATATATGGGGTGTTTCTTTTGACGAAGTACTGAGACAAGGCTCTCCCCTTGTGTGACAAAAATGTTGTAGTCGTGCCGTTGCTCAATGAGTACCGCGTGTGGAAATAGCGAGAGCGCCTGTTTTTCAAAAAGATTTACAAATTCATTGGGAACAGCAACATAGAAAATAATATCGTCACGCTTGTCGGACACACCAATTTCTATGGCGTAATGATGTGGAACTTTGCCTTGTGACAATGTTTGCATGCCTGCAAAAAATTGTTCCATAGCCGCAAAAATTACCGGTAATTCGGTACCCTTTTCCCGCGTGGGGTGGCGTGGAAGTGACACCTCAAAGAGTGTCATATGAAGCACATTCCAGAGTGGTTTGTCTTTCTCGATGTCAGCAAATTGTTTTTCAGATTGAATCATTTCGATAAAGACGCGGTGTACTTCGTCGGTGAGAAAAGCATCTTGTAATTTTTCAAGTACCGCCAGCGCGTTACGAATGCCTTTTTCGTGCGCAAGCGTGACAATTTCCTCAACCTTGTGAGTCGCGGTGTCTATTGCGTGATATGACTCTGAGAGCGATTGTGGTGTGAGTGCGTGTTTTTTTTCAAGAATGAGCGATTGGTCGTGTTCACTGTATTCACGCAAAACTTGCTTACCAATAGTTTCTTTATCTGACGCGTCAATCTCAGGAGTACGAGAAAGGATATCGCGTTCTCTGCGCGCAATTTCCTCACGAAGAAAAGCAATCTCCTCCTCAGGACTCGAGAATTTCCTCTCAGGATATAATTCCATACGTCTATCATATCGTGACTCGCGCGCGACATGTTGTGTGACTGGGGGAAAATCAGCGCTTCGCAAGTATGGTGCGCTTGTACGTATCAATATGCGCCAAGGCTTCGCCCGTCCCGCGCGCAACGCAGAAGAGCGCGTTGTCTGCGAGTTGTGCTTTTACACCAGTGCGCCGACGCACGAGTTCAGGAAGATTGCGTAGTTGCGAACTCCCACCAGTCATGATGATGCCATGCTCAATAATATCAGAGGCAAGTTCAGGAGGTGTACTTTGAAACACATCTTTCACGGCCTTTACCATATCCCGAAGTTCTTTAGAAATGGCGCGCACAATTTCATTTGTCTTAATATTTACAGTACGAGGAAGACCAGTAAGAATGTCGCGACCACTCACATCCACCGCAAGTTCCTCTTCCACGGGTAATGCGGAGCCAACGTTTATCTTTATATCTTCAGCTGTCTTTTCTCCAATGGATAAATTGTGTGTCTTCTTTATAAAATCAATAATCGCGGTATCAATTTTATTCCCCGCTACCTTGACGGAGTTTGAGGCAACAATACCTCCAAGAGAAATCACCGCAACGTCAATGGTGCCACCACCAATGTCTACAATCATGTGACCTTGTGGCTCATAAATAGGTACTTGCGCTCCAATTGCCGCGAGAATGGGCTCTTTCACTACGTATACATTTCGCGCGCCAGCTTTAAGTGTTGCCTCGATGACCGCACGCTTTTCGGTGGAACTGACACCAGCGGGTACTGACACAATGACATCGGGCTTGAATATATTGAAGCCACCAAGTGCCTTGCGCAGAAAGTACTTAAGCATCGCTTCGGTAACGCGGTAGTCCGCAATAACGCCATCGCGCATGGGACGATACGCTCGAATTTCCTCAGGGGTGCGCCCTATCATTCGCTTTGCCTCGCTCCCGACCGCAAGTATTTCATTGGTGTTTGATACCGCAACTACGGACGGCTCATTGAGCACAATGCCTTTCCCATGCACAAAGACAAGAATGTTTGTGGTGCCAAGGTCGATGCCAATTTTAGGGGTAAGATGACGCATAGTGGGTTGGATAGGGATAATAGTACTTACTTATTATTTTTTTACAATCTTTTGAAATCATCAGGATAGTCCACAGTGCTACTTGAAAGTATAGCATATATGCTATACTAGTATTCATGGAAAAACATATGGGAGCGCATATTGCGGATATTCGTGAGGCACGAGGCATGACGCAGTCAGAATTGGCAAAAATATTAAAGACAACGCAGAGCGCGGTAGCACGTATTGAAACGGGAAAGCAAAATCTGAGTGCCGATATGCTTAAAAAATTCAGTATCGCGTTAAATAAAAATCTCGTCGCGCTTACCCCGGGTACACTAAATCTGAGTGTTGAGGGGGGTAAAAAACTCAAAGGAACAATCACCACAAGTACCTCAAAAAATGGTGCGGTTGGACTTTTGTGCGCGGCACTCCTCAATAAAGGAACGACTACGCTTAAAAAAGTCCCCCGCATCGAGGAAGTGCACCGGCTCGTGGAGGTCTTACAGAGTATTGGCGTGCGCGTTGAGTGGCGTGATAGTGATATTGTCATGACGCCACCTAAAAAATTTAACCTTAAAAAAATTGACGTGAACGCCGCGCGTAAGACGCGGAGTATCGTGATGTTCATTGGATCACTTATGCACCATCTCGATTCATTCGCGCTTCCCCAATCGGGAGGGTGTAAGCTCGGAAGTCGTACGGTACGACCGCATTTTTACGCACTCGAGAATTTTGGTGTGCATATTGACACTACTACCAATGAGTTTCGAGTATCAGTAAATAAAAAATCGCCGCACGAGGTTATTTTATATGAGTCGGGGGATACTGTTACGGAAAATACGCTCACGGCAGCGGCTCTTACGCCAGGAGTTACCATAATTAAGTATGCCTCTGCAAATTATATGGTTCAGGAACTGTGCGCTTTTCTTGAAGTGTGTGGGGTAACAATCGAAGGTGTTGGTACGACTACCCTAACCGTACATGGCATCGAATCTATTGACGCTGACATAGAATACACACTCGCGGAGGATCCTACCGACAGTATGTTTTTTATCGCTGCGGCAATTGTCACCCGCGCGTCAATTACGATTACCCGATGCCCAATTGAATTTTTAGAGCTTGAATTACTCGTGCTCGAGAAAATGGGTTTTATATACACAAAATCAAAACCCTATCGCGCGCACAACGGACGCACGTGGCTCGTGGATATTACCACAAAGCCGAGTTTGCTCACTGCGCCAGAAGACAAGATTCACTCACGCCCCTACCCTGGACTAAATGCAGACAACCTACCTTTTTTTGCGGTTATCGCGACTCAGGCAGAAGGTCAAACGCTTATTCATGACTGGATGTATGAGAAGCGTGCGTTATATTTTACCGAACTCGATAAGCTTGGTGCCGACACGGTGCTTGCTGATCCACACCGAATTTTTATTCACGGTCCTACACCTTTGCGCCCCAATGAACTCGTGTGCCCTCCTGCACTTCGACCCGCGACCATTCTCCTCATTGCTATGCTTGGCGCAAAGGGGCATTCAGTACTACGAAATATTTACAGTATCAATCGAGGATATGAAAATCTTGTAGAACGTCTTTGTACGCTTGGTGCCGAGGTGCGATACTTGCAAGAGTATTAGCGTTGGGGGGTATACGGCCGTGGCACCGAAGGTGCCACGGCCGTATTCTTTTTTGCGTGTTACCATTCCTTTGCTAGAATACTCAAATGTTTGTGATTACGGTCGTTCCCTTAAAGCGTGGGATTATTTCAGATACACTTTCGTACTATTCAGGTGAGACATATGCTGAGGGAACCATTATCACTATTCCTGTGCGTAATGCCACGGCGCTTGGTTTGGTTATTCAGTCTGAGACCGTGAGCGCTGCAAAAACGGCACTCAGAGCAGCAACATTTTCATTAAAAAAATTACCCTTTCAAAAAGACGCCCCCATTCTCGGTGTGGCATACATGCAAACCGCGAATGAATTAACGCGCCGCTACCCCTCATCTCTCGGAGCAATTCTTTACAACCTACTTCCACCAGAAATCCGTAATGGTGACATACCATTTCCCCACGTGCGTCACGCTCCGGTGTCAGAAGCACTGTCTCCTGAGGTATTTCAAGCACCCTATACGGATAGAATGCGCTCATATCGTTCGCTTGTGCGCGAAGCGTTTGCTCGTTCTGGATCAGTGTTGCTTGTTGCGCCAACATCAATTGATGCTGATACGATTTGTGAGGAATTGGAAAATGGTATTGATGATCGCATCATCGTATTGACCGCCACAAAAACAAAGTCGGAACTCAAAAAAGCCTATACGATGCTTGATGATTATTCAAAGACAAAACTCATAATCGCTACACCGTCACATGCGATTATTGAGCGACATGACATTACCCTAGTCATTATGGAGCAGGTACGCTCGCCACATTATATCGAAATGACGCGTCCCTATCTCGATTATCGCGATGTACTCCGGATACATGCTCGGTACTCAGGGAGACGGTTGATATTTGCTGATATTCTTCCACGGACTGAGGAGGAGGCGTGTCGTAGAGATGAAATATACGCAACATATGGAGAGACACCAAAACGAATTGAAATGCAGTGCGCGGTCACTATTACTGATATGCAACGAAATCTGAATGACGTTAAGGATTTCGCGCTTATCGCGCCCACAACCGTAGACGCAATCAAGGACGCGCGAAGGCGTAAAGGGAACATATTTCTTTTCTCTCCTCGCCGAGGTCTTGCGCCCGTTGTCTCATGCGTTGATTGTGGATATATTTTTCGTTCACCAGAAAGTGGTGCTCCCTATTCACTTTTGCGCGTGCACAAAGGTGATGTGGAAGAGCGGTGGTTTGTATGCCCCGCTTCGGGTGAACGAAAACGTGCCGCTGATGTGTGTGAATCGTGTGGATCATGGCGCCTACGTGAGCGTGGTATTGGTATTCAGCACGTATATGATGAGTTGCATAAGCTCTTCCCCACAACACCTATTATACTTTTTGATCACCTTACCGCGCGCACCTATAAGAAAGCACTTTTTTTGCGTGATAATTTCTACAAAACACGTGGCGCAATATTACTAGGTACACAAATGGCGATTCCCTACCTCAACAAGCCAGTTATGCTTTCATGTGTCGTGAATATGGATGCACTTCTCGCAACACCTACGTGGCGCGTCGAGGAAGAAAATCTCGCGCTCTTGCTCACGATACGCGAGCGCACAAGTACGTCTATGGTGATACAGACTCGTTCTCCTGACGTTGAGTTGCTTTCATGGGTGAAGCAAGGTGTTGTTGAGCAATTTTATACTGAGGAGTTGAAGGTGCGCGCAAATTTCAACTACCCGCCGTTTGTTACGTTCATTCACGCCACCTGGCAAGGTACGGAGGAACAGGTGCGTACGATAGAACAAGAGATCAAGACGACGCTTGCATCGTATAAAGTTACGACCTATCCAAATCCTGTAACAACTAGGGATAAGATGATTATGCACGCCTTGGTTCGGGTACCCCGTGGCTCGTGGCCTGATGAAAAGCTCATGCACCTGTTACGGGCTATACACCCATCGGTGCGACTTATGGTAAATCCAGACAGAATTGTCTAGGGATTTCAAAAAGTACGTGAGTGAGGTATAGTGTGCATTATATGGCATTGTTAGTACCACAAAACCACCCCGCGCTCCACTCGATTGCAGATGAAGTGTTGCCAGAGGAAATTACCTCACCGAAGATACAAAAAGTTATTCGCGATATGCGGAAAGCGTTGAATGACTATAATGTCGAGGGTTTTAGTGGTGTGGCTATTGCGGCGCCACAAATAGGGATACCCCTCCGTATTTTTATTGTGCATGATACCAATACTGAGCGCGATGAAAAAAATATTATCCCTGACCTGGTAGCTATCAATCCACGCATTATCAAAGTCTCAAAACAAAAACACATAGTTGGCGAAGGGTGTCTTTCGGTGGGCGAGCAGTATGGCGCGGTAGAGCGTGCCAAGAACGCGACACTCAGAGCATATGATGAACATGGTACGCTCTATGAGCGCGGGGCGGGAGGCATTCTTGCTCAAATATTTCAACATGAAGTTGATCATCTTGACGGTATACTTTTTACTGATAGAGCAGAAAAAGTATGGCACAAGGACGATCTCCATGCGCAACGTCTCCAAGAGGCAGATGAGTCACACACTTAGTATGCGAGAGGAACTACCAAAGATTGTGTTTTTTGGAACGCCAGATATCGCGGTGTGGGTACTTAGTGAACTTGAATGGTGTGGCATTGTGCCATCACTCATTGTGACAAAACCTGATACGCCACAAGGGAGAAAGATGATTATGACAGCTTCACCAGTATCAGTGTGGGCACAAGAGCGAGGTATAGAAGTGTACAAGCCACCAACTTTGAAATCTGATGAGGTAATAGAGAAATTACGTGACTGCGGGGGAGAGTTATTCATTGTGGCAGCATATGGGAAAATTATACCGCAACACATACTCGATATTCCCAAATACGGAACACTAAATGTACACCCATCCCTCCTCCCTTTACTTCGTGGCGCAAGCCCCATACGATCGGCAATTCTCAATGATATGCATCATACGGGCGTGAGTATCATGCTACTTACCGCAGGTATGGATGAGGGTCCGATTCTCGCGCAACGCGCGGTAGATATTTCACCACATGAGTGGCCAATCTCAGGTAGAGTGCTCGATGAGCGCTTGTCGCGCGTGGGGGGCGTGCTTTTGGCGGAAACGATACCTTTGTGGGTGCGAGGAGATATCGCTCCAACAGAACAAGAACACTCGCGCGCGACATACACCAAAAAAATTACTAAGGATATGGCAGAGATATCACTTGCTGATGACTCATACCAAAATCTGCTAAAAATTAAAGCTTATGATGGATGGCCTACCGCGTATTTCTTTTATGAAAAAAATGGAAAGCGTGTACGTATAAACATCATAGATGCCCATATAGAAGATAATGCGCTCACACTTACGCGCGTAGTACCTGAGGGGAAAAAAGAGATGTCGTGGGAGACATTTCTTCGTGGTGAGGGAGTATAACAAGGCGCGCCCTTCGGGCGCGCCTGTACAAAATATATATTTTCACGCGATGCTACCGTAATCGCAGCATCTGTTTTATTCTTTGTCCTCCGCGTTTCATGATACTCTGCTCTCGCGTTCTGTCATGGATAAGTTTTCGCTTAATTTCATCTCGTACTTCGTCTATCGCGTGTTCCATTTGATCTTCGGTAGCCGTTGTGTAGAATACTTTTCCGCCAACAGTGAGATTCATGTCCATCTTAAAAATTTTACCTGAGTGATGATCTCCGATTTTTTCAAAAATCACTTCCGCGTGTGCTGTTTCTTTCTCACCAATAAATTTACCTAATGCATCAAATTTTTGATGTACGACTGATTCGAGTCCTGGTGTTACGGTGTAATTCGTCGTCTTAATGGATATTGTGGGAAATGCCATATTTTTATAATTACCCTAATAACTACTGTTCTACACTATACATTTTAGTCGAAGATTGGTGTCCTGTCAGTAGGCGCACTGAGGTAATCGGCACCGTGTATATAGTGGCAATAATTTCGCGTATGCGCTTGTTTGCCATATTTCTCTCGGCTGGTTCTTTTACGGCAATAGTATAAACATTTTCACTTTCATGCGATACGCGCTCTTTTCGAGCGTGTGGGACCGCATGGACGCGTACATACATACTGAGTTAATTACGCAGAACAAGTTTTGCTATCCACGGTAGTAGGATTGACGCTTTTTTGAGTACTGCTCGAAAATTTCTGTTCTAGGTATTCATTTATCGCGCTCGCGTTGTACATCATGATGTCACCATCAACCATAAATGGAACTTGGTGTTTCCCTCCAAGCGCTACTAATTCATCCCACACACCTTCGGTACCGATATTTTTTTCTATAAAAGGTATTTGGTACGCATCAACAACCGCAAGTACACGCGCCGAAAATGGGCATCCTGTTTTTAAGTATAAGGTAATCATATTTTATTGAGGTGATATAGTACGTTTATAGGTGCCAATAAGTTCTGCTTTTGCAATCGCTATGCTTTTTGATGCTTCTTCTACTTCGAATAATGTGGGCTGCTTGATAAAGGTAAGTGGTTGTGAGAGCGCGTATAATCGGAATACGTAGCGATGCTCACCATCGGGTGGACAAGGACCAATGTATTCCATTTTCCCAAGGGAGTTTAGTCCAAGATTGCCAACCCCTACCCCATCTTCTATTGAAGTAGTATCTGGGGGTATGTTGTAGAGTACCCAGTGGTCAAAGTGAGATATGCCCATTTTTTCTTTTACTGCCACGGGAATGTCTGGATCGTCCATGACAAGTGCCAACGAGTGTGTACCTTCGGGTACGTGTTGGATGGTAAGCGGAATGGAGATGTTCTCACCATCACAGGTATACATCGGTGGTATCGCTTCATTATGCGCAAACGCGGGTGAAGTAAGGGTAAGTGTATTCACGACTGTTGTATGTGAAGTTGGTAATGTGGTGTGAGGTGCTGTGGTATTTTGCATAAATACCAAAAATGCTCCGACCGTGACTATGAGCGTCATAGCGCCGAGCATCAAAAATGCATATCTCACTCCCACAGTATAGCATTTGCGAAATGTGAAATTTTGGGTACAATGCACAGACTTGTGGGTGAACATATATCGTCCTACAAGAGAGCTATATACATTCCGCGGTAGCTCAGCGGTAGAGCAGTCGGCTGTTAACCGATTGGTCGTAGGTTCGAATCCTACCCGCGGAGC
>DASUDI010000018.1:0-17407 GCA_036275695.1 Minisyncoccota bacterium
ATCCTCCGGATTTTTGTCGCCACACAATCGCCAATGCTCCACTCATCACAAACATGAGCCACACATGCACCATCTCCGTGTCTACTACCGAAGCGTAGGCAATACCACCGAGAAATCCAAAACCCAGTGCATAAAATACAACACCAGACATAATTACGCACTAAATGTACGTGCAATCTCGCGCTCCTCCTCCGCATTGAGTGCTTTTTTAAAACGTGCCCTTTTTCCACGCACGCGGGCTTCACACTCTAACCATGTGGCATGCACCTGCACAACACCATCCACCTCACTTACGTATGAATATGCTTTCTGTACTTGTCGTTTGCGCGCTTCACTTCTCGACTGCGCAACCGCTTCTTCATATGCAAGACTCGTAATGTCGTATGGATATTGCGTAATGCGTCCCGAATACAGTATAGGTGACTCACCCTTCCCAAAAGAAGACGCAATCGCATCGGCGCGCGTGTTCCCTACCACGCCTGAATGCCCTGGAATCTTATGCCACTCTACGCGCGTGTTTTTTAAAAGTACCGTAAGTTCCTGCCATAACGCCTTATGCAACACATCAGTATCACCTTTTGTTCTCCACCCATTCTTCATCCATCCGTATACCCACTTCTGTGCACCTTCTACAACATACTTTGAATCTGTATATAGCATTACCACATTGCTCGTGTTGCCAATATGCGTAAGCGCTACGACAACAGCGCGCAATTCCATTTCATTATTGGTAGTATGTTTTGCTCTGCCACCAAGTTCCGACACCTTTCCCTGCCGCACAATAATGGCACCGTAGCCACCTGGTCCAGGATTTCCCTTTGCCGCGCCATCTGTAAAAACCAGTATGTGTTCCATAGCATGGAGTATACCACACGTTTTTCTTGTATTTTTTGGCTCATCACGGCATACTACACATGGCTTTGTTCTTACAAACAAATGAGGTAGCCTCATGTCTCACCATGCGTGGCACACAGTGGTACTTAATGAGTCTGACACAGATGAATTATGGAACCATTTTCAAAAAACACGTGACGTCTTGCACCAAGAACTGATTCTCAACAGAATACTCATTCTAGATTCGCGCATTGAAACTGCATGGGCGGTGTGCGAATGCGCAACAGAAGATAGCACCACAATTTTGGCGCTGACATTTATTGTATGCAGAACAACTGATGTGACTGAGATAAATAAAATAATTCTCATTGCTCAAAGAAATGGATATGATGACCTTGCCAATTTCGCAATCAACGTCTTATTTTTTCGGCAAATGGAATCTGGATTTTTGTTTTCAGATACTCGTGAGTGCATCGGTCATTTAGATAAAATCAAGGATGACGGTATGCGCGCAATGTTGATTGAGCACCTCTTAAAGGAAGATTTGACATTCATCCAAACAATTGAATTGTGTTCACGCGCGCGGGAGTTTCCTGAGTTATACAAGCTTGCGCAAGGGAAATTTGCAATCACGCTCCACAGAACATGACACTAACTTCAAAACTCGAAGCCTCATGGCTTCGAGTTTTTATATTACAACATCTACAATCCGCAGACGTATTTCTTTCCTTCCCATGAAATATGAATCTTCAATGTGCGCAATAAGTGTGAGTGGCACACCTGTTTGTGGCATCACTGAAAAGTCATCTGGCATCGTAAAAAACGCAATACCATCCATAAAACTTCCCCCAAAACGAAATCGTAACTTTGTATGATTTTTTGCCTTGCCAAAAATCTCGACAGCGTAAGGTGTCGCGTTGGTAATTTCAAAAAGCGGACGTGGATTCCCTACACCAAAAGGCGCGAGTTGATTGAGCGCGTTAACGTATGTATCCGTAATATCCTCAAGTGTGATGCGGGCATCAATGTGTAATTGACGCGACGAACTATCATCAGTGTCATCCATATACTTCAAAAAGTTTTCACAGAGAATATCCGCAAGTGTATGGATCTGCTCATGATCTACCGAAAAACCACCCGAGGCATGGTGACCACCGAATCCAAGGAACGCATCAGAAGATATCTCCATAAGTCGTACCACACTCGCACCACCACCACTCCGACACGATCCTTTAATAACTCCCTTACCATCACGTCCCCACACAAAGACAGGTCGCTCATACTCCTCGGCAAGTGCGTTCGCCACCAGACCCACAAGGGATGGTCGCCACTGTGGATTACCTAACACCACCACAGGAGGGATGCTTTCAAGTGAGGCAAGACGCGCCTTAGCTTCTTTGGTCATGTGCGCCACCACACCCTTACGTTCATTGTTAAGTTTCTCAAGATGCGCGACATACATTCCCGCATCTTCATCTGAGCGCGCGCGAAGCATATGAAACGCGTCCTCAGGGTCATCCATTCGGGAAGCAGCGTTAATGCGTGGTGCTATGGTGAAACCAATATCGTCTTCAGTAATATGCTTTGATAGCGTACCTGCTTTTCTGAGGAGATGATGCAATCCCAATCGTCTTGTCTTACGCAACACCAGCAACCCATAGTGCGCAAAGACACGATTTTCATCAACAAGTGGAACCATGTCTGCAATCGTTGCGATACCTACAAGATCAAGCCACCATTTTTCGCACCCTTCTTTGAGATGTATAAGACCGCGGTCGCGTCCGACCGAAATGAGTGCCTGAACAAGTTTAAACGCGACCGCGGTTCCACAAATACCCGAAAACGGATACGCATTATCACGCTTAGGATTGATAACCGCGTATGCGGAGGGAACTCCTCCACCTCCCACCTCATGATGATCAGTGACGATAACATCAATACCCGCTTCCTTGGCGCGATTCACCGCTTCATGATCCGTAATACCACAATCGACCGTAATAATAAGTGTTGCATTACGTGCTTGGAATAGCGCAACACTTTCAGCATTGAATCCATACCCCTCTTCATGCCGATGAGGGATATAATTTTCAAACTGAGCATAACCAATCTCCGTAAAAAAATCATGGAGTAACACACCTCCTGGAATACCATCACAGTCATAGTCAGTATATATGACAATATGCTCTTGTTTGATAATTGCCTGTAATATGCGCTCTACCGCGACACGCATATCAGTAAGAAGGAAAGGATCGTGTACCTGAGTATTAAAATCTGGGTTCAAAAACGCATCTGCATCAGACTCAGTGCTCACGCCACGACTAAAGAGAATATCTCGCACGAGCGTATGATATTTACTGAGCGCATTTATTACCTCATCAGGAGGTGGTGGTGCGTAGAAACGTTCTCGACTCTCCATAAAAGAGCATTGTACCACGATACGCCCACGCTCATGGTAGTCATGCTATACTTTTCCCTATGAGTACTATTTTTGAAAAAATCATTCAACGAGAGGTTCCTGCAGATATTGTATACGAAGATGATTGCGTACTTGCATTTTTGGATATACGTCCTAACAGTAAAGGACATACGCTCATTGTACCGAAAGAGTGCTTCGTAAACATCTTTGACGCCGATGACGAGGTCATAGGTCATATGATGCGTATTGCAAAAAAAATATCTCACGCGCTTGTTAAGGCCACGGGTGCATCAGGAGTTAATCTCGTCATGAATAATGGAGCAGATGCGGGACAAGAGGTCTTTCATGCACACCTTCATGTAATACCGCGCATGGCACATGATGGTGTGTTCTCTGCGCCACAACATACCACCTATATACAAGATGAAGCTACGACACTTGCTGAGGCGATAAAAAACGCAATCGCGTAGCGATTGCGTTTTTCTTCTTCTGTAATCATTACGCTTTAACGAGTGCCTCAATACCTGGAAGGGTTCGATGTTCCAAAAAATCAAGCATGGCACCACCTGCGGTAGACAGAAAACCAAACGAATCTTGAAGCTTCAACGACTCAATGCTTGCCACAGTATCACCACCTCCCACAACTGAGAACGCGTCACTCTCCGCAACGAGGCGCCCACATGCTTTTGTAGCAATATCATATCCTGCTTCATAATTTCCGAGTGGCCCATTCCAGACAATAAACTTTGCCCTTTTGATGTATGGAGCGAGTCTCTCTATAGATTGCATACCCACGTCAACAATGGCCTCGTGCGCGAGTACTTCATGTGCGCGCGCTTCTCGCCACACCCCATCGGTTGTTACCACGACCTCCTCAGGAAGGATAAGGCGTTCATGTTTCGCGAGTGTTGGTGAAATATCACAACCACAAAGCAGTGACTTTCCAACCTCTAAACCGCGCGCACGCAAAAAATCATTTGCGAGCGCGCCACCAATAAATGTATTAGAAAACAAATTACTAAAATCCTCAATGAGAGGCTCTTTGGTTTCAAACTTTGCTCCTCCAATAATAAAGAGCGAAGGGTGTTCAGGGGTAAACGATTTTGAGAGCGCGTCATATTCTTCTAAAAATGTAATTCCCGCAAAGCGAGGAAGATATTTCGGTACTCCTACTATTGATGCGTGCGCTCGATGTGATACCGCAAACGCGTCATTAACATAAAAATCAGCATACGACGCGAGTGTTTTTGCAAACATCTCATCGCACGCTATCTCACCCTCATGCGAGCGAAGGTTTTCAAGCAAGAGTACTGAACCCTCTTTCATATGCGCAACCGCCCCAAACGCAACCTCGCCAACAACGCTTGGACAGTGTGTTACAGGAACATACTTTTGAAGTAGCGGGACTAAAACACTTGTTGTGGTTTCTGGCTTTCGTCCAAGATGGGTTGCGAGAATGACACGGGCACCGCGTTCAATAAGATATTGAATAGTCGGGAGCGCGCGCTGTACTCGAAAATGATCCTGCGCAACCCCATCTTCAATAGGGATATCAAGACACGTACGCACAAAAACCCTCATTCCATAAAGATCAACGAGTTCAGTTACCGATCGGGTTCTCATACTATATGCTACTTACATTTTTAATAATGTGAACAAATTCCCTCGGATGAAGACTGGCTCCACCCACAAGAAATCCGTCCACGGTACCTTGTACAAAAATTTCCTTTGCATTCTTTTCTGAAACCGACCCCCCGTACAGTATTCGCACCTTAGACGCGTAATTTCTTCCAAAAATATCTGAGAGTACTTTTTCAATAAAAATACGCATCTCACGCACGTCTTCTGGTGTTGCGCTTACCCCAGCACCAATTGCCCATACAGGTTCATACGCAATGACAACCTGTTCAAGTTTTGTACGACCAACTTCACGAAGTGAGCTCCGAATCTGTTGTTCGATAAACGTAAGATAATTACCAGCACTGTCGCGCGCACGCTCTCCGATACAGAGCACCGCAATAAGCCCCTCCTTTATGACTGCTAATACCTTTTGATTCACCGCAACGTCAGTCTCTCCTTTTTCACGTCTTTCTGAGTGACCAACGATCACATGCGACACGCCAATGTCCTTGAGCATCGGAATTGATATCTCGCCAGTATGAGCGCCAAGTTTTTCATAATATGCATTCTGGGCGCCAAGTGTAAATAGATGAGATCCATTGGCGACTTTTTTAACGGTTTCGAGATAAAGCGCGGGAGGTGCTATCACCACCGTAACAGGATTTTTTTTAGAGAGTAACGACTTAATTTCTTTTGCTAGTTTGAATGAAAGAGAAACCGATAGCGGATTCATCTTCCAATTTCCTACGACGAGTGGGTTTTTTGCTTTTTTCATTACACTTATTTTATCATGCGGGGCATCGCTTCGCGATGCCCCGCATGTATCATACCTCCTTCCATGACGTAATCGTAAACCCACCACCTGGTCCTGAGGTAAAGAGAAGGTTAATGAGTCCACTTTCATAGATAACCGATGCTCCATTTGATATGCTAATTTGATGCGCGGTCACTTCCTTCAATGAAATACTGTTACCCATATCAACAAGTCCGTGCGATGCGTACACCAGCACCTTACCATTTGCCGACTGAGCGAGGTTAATCGCTTTTTCTGTTCCGCCATTTTCCGCGCTATTATTCATAGACAAGAGCAAAATGTACGATGAGGGACTTCCTGAATTGAATTGCGTAGATTGATTTACCGATATTTTGCTACTTGTAAGACGATTACTTTCATTATCGACAATAATCTGAACACTTCGCGTGCCAAGTGAAGACGAGGCGACAATGGTAGGACCTTGGGAGAAGGTTAAATTGCCCATAATCCAAACTGGGTTATCGATAATCACCGTAGTGCCTGCCCCCTGCTTGCGTATCTCTACATTACATTCAATCTTTACATTGCCGAGTGTCGTATTGGTATTGATAACATAGGTACCTCCTGCGCACCGCGCATCAGTACTTGGTATCACCGTACCCGTAGTGGTGATATTTGTCTTCCACTCCTCTATCTGCGTGTCAGGAATAGGCATGGGCTGAACTGATTCATCAGGAGTACCTGGGAAATCGGGAGCAGGCGCGGGATTGGTGGTTGCGGTTACGGAATTACAATAAATATAACCGCCGACATCTGAATTATCAATGCTATCGCAGTACGCATGTCCTTCTATATCAGCATCGGTAATCGTATGCGCACGCACTGTTCCGGTGGCGTGCACATGGTCAACGAGCCCAGAGGCGCCCGCGGAGATAACATCACCATAGACCGTCGCGCTTCCCTGTCCTACCACGGCACCATTTGAAAAAACATTCCCCTGGATACTAGAATTGTTTGAAAGCGTAATACCTCCATTACCACTCTGCAAGCCAAAATTAAAAGACGCGCCATCACCTATTTCAAGCACCACCTCGCTTTCTCTATGTGCGTCTCCCGCGTGCCCTTCAGACACAATAGTGAACGACGCGCCATCAGATGTACGTGTGGTAGACACCGTCATGTCACCGATCGCAAACGTCTCACTGTTTGAATATTCATCACCATCACGATGCCGATGTACCGCATCTTCTATGCCTGCCTCTGCTGCGTAAAAACTACGCTTCCCCTCAAAAAATGTCTTAAATGTTACGTAGTCATCATATACTCCACGACCAATTGCGAGAATGAACGAGAGACTCGTCGCGAGGAACAACACCACAAAGATGAGGAGCGCTGCGCCACGTGACGAGTGCGTGTGTATATATTTATTCATAGGTGCCACGCATTATCGCACTCGTATAAAATGTCCTCGTCGAAGACGCCACCTTACTTTCCGCGTGAAGCGTGAGTGCCATGCGTATCATATCAGTAGTCGTCCCTACATACCTTTGAAACACAACACTTTCAACTACAATCGCATTGCTCGTGAGTGGTCCTATCTCAGTTCCGTTTATCGCGTACACAAGCGCGCCACTCGATATATAAAATCGTGTGGTGGTCGCACCTGATTCAAGTTCAAGTATTCCGGGTGAAACATTGAGCAGACTTTGCGCGCCATCGACCGTATCCGCATGTTTTACCGCAGCGATGACTGTATCAAGCGCAACACGTGCTTCTTGGGTAAGCGCGCGTTCTGTTTGATTGCGCACAAATGTAGTATTGAACGAAAGAAATGTCACCACGAGTGCCGATGATATGAGCACGAAGACCGCGATATACACAAGCATTTCGATGAGAGTAAAGCCACGTTGTTGTCTTTTCATACGCATACGCAATTATGGGTTTTGATTAGCAAGTAGGCTCGTAAGTGAGATGCTTTGCGCGGGATTGCCCCACGCAATAGTCACGGTAATAAATCGCGTATCAGTATCCACCGAACTACCTCCCGCGCCACTTGGAACAATATCATCGGATGAGTTATCTCGGCGCACCTGTTCCACCACAAAACTACGATTAAACGATCCGATTGATTCAGGGGTACCACTCACATGTACCCCTGTCGCTGTGGGTGCGAGATAATATGTGGTACCCGCGGTAAGGTTGCCAATATTCGCCCAGTCGTTGTCACGTATATACCGCAACAACTCAATCCCATCCTCGGCAAGATACACTGCCTGTGTTTTTTCAGAAAGCGCAGATGACGCATTTATAAACTGACTTATTGCATATGACGCCATTACCAGTATTACTCCCGCAATACTCGCGCCTACAAGTACCTCAACCGCGGTTACTCCTCTTTTTTTAAGGTTGGAAAACTTATTCATACTCTACAAGCCCTGATTTGTGTAGGACAATAGTACTCGTACCTGTACCGTTTTCATCATACACATATATTGTACCACTCACAGACGGCACTCCCGTAAGTCGTGTAAACACCGTCGTGGTGCCACTTGCGTCAAAGAGCGTACTAGTCGCCCTCATGGTGTGCTCAAATACATACACTTTATTTCCACTTGCTCCTGGTATGAATGTACTGCCCATAAATCTGGTTATGGTCGTGCTGCTCACATGCACACCGTACACGGAACTTTGCTCATGTGCCAATGTTTTGGTACGCGCGTCATTGAGTGCATTGAAAAGTTCATTCGCTCCCGCCTCTCTCGCGGCTTTTGACTGCATATGTTGAAACGACACTGATGATAGTGTGGCGACAATCATCAGTACTGCTAACACAACTAAAATTTCGATATATGTAAAACCCTGCTGTCTACTCTTGGGGCACATTACTTAATACTATCTGATATTGAATAAATGGGCGCAATCATCGCGAGGGCAAAAAATCCTACTCCGACACCTATCGTGACCATGAGTATCGGCTCAATAATTGTGGAGAGGTCTTTCGTTTTTTGTTCAACTTCATTTTCATAAAACTTTGCGAGCTCACTAAGCATTTGGGATATCTGCCCCGTCTCTTCTCCCACGAGAATCATCTCTCCCACAAGTATGGGGTACAATTTCTCATGCTGAATAAATGTCTCAGATAGCTGACCTCCTTTCTCAACCTTTTCCGCAGCCTCATGAAGCACATCTTTGAAGTACAAATTTTGAATAACATCCTCGGTGATATTAATTGCCCCAATAACATCGACTCCCGCGGACAGAAGTGAAGAAAGTGTGCGCGCGGTATAGGCGGCGTTTGTTTGTTTCACAAGATTTCCAATAACAGGTAGATGTACGAGTATAAAGTGTATCGTTCGCTTACCCACCCTGGTACGTGCAAAGGTGACAAGAGTAACAACCACAAGGACAAATCCCAAAAGAGCAATAAGTCCATTGTTACTTAAAAAATCACTTGTTGCGATAATTATACGAGTCGCGAGTGGTAACTCAATTTCAAGTTTTATAAACGTAGACACGAGAGTCGGAACCACAAAAATCATCATGAGTACTCCGATAATGAGCATCACCGAGACAACAATAAGGGGGTACATCATCGCGCCCTTTACCTTTTTTTTAAGCGCGGACGAACGTTCGAGTTGCATTGAAATAGTCTGCAGCGCGTCAACCATACCGCCACTTTCTTCTCCCGCACGCACCATGGAGACATACAGAGGAGAGAACGTTTTAGGAAATGCTTTGAGTCCAACATTAAACTGGTCTCCACGATTAATTGCCTCACGGAGAGACTGCATAATACCTTTAAGGCGGGGGTTTTTACTCTGTCGTTCGATGACCGAGAGCGCGCGCGAAAGTGGAAGACCAGCCTTCAACATCGCAGAAAGATTGCGCGTCATCATGACTAATTCATCTTGCTTGACGCGACTGAGATAGTAGTTAATTTTCTCTAAATTAACGAGTCGAGCAACCGAAAAACCTGAAGCCGCGCTTACCTTTGTGACAATGTGTCCATTTTCTCGAGCAATAGCGTACACAGCGTATTTATCAGGAGCATTCACTACCTCGGAAACTTTCTCACCTTGCTTTGTTGTTCCTGTATAAATAAACTTTGCCATGATGTTTACTCTGAAATAACACGCAACACCTCTTCGATGCTAGTCTGTCCAAGCACCGCTTTATAAATACCATCTTCAAGCATGGTGAGCATACCTTCTTTGCGTGCCTGTGCTTCAATATCGTCCGCAGTTCCATCGGCGAGCACCAGCCCTTTTATTGCTGACGATACATGGAGTACCTCATGGATACCGATACGTCCCTTATAACCTTCTTCTTCGGCACCACTCTTTACCCGATAAAAAGGAATGCTATTCCATGTTGCGGTACCACTTACTACTTTTTCCTTTTTTAACACAGAGAGCATTCGCTCTAAATCAACGTGCTTTTCCAATTCTGAGCGCTCGTGCGATGAGAGTGTGTACTCCTCGCGAAATGTATTCGTGGCACTACCCACTTCTGCAAACCTTCGCACCAATCGCTGACCCACCGCCACGCGAAGTGTCGATACGAGGAGAAATTTTTCCACACCCATGTCTAGAAGGCGCGCTACGGTAGCTGACGCGGAGTTGGTGTGTACGGTCGCGAGCACAAGATGTCCCGTGAGTGCCGCATTTATCGCAAGTGACGCGGTTTCTTGATCACGTATCTCTCCCACCATAATGATGTCAGGGTCCTGTCGCATGAGCGATCGCAATCCATTTGCAAAACTAAAACCAATTTCAGGCTTCACCTGCGTTTGATTGACGCGTGGCATTTGATATTCAATAGGGTCCTCAATGGTTGAGATATTTACCATCGGCGTATTTAAAATATCGAGTACGGTATAGAGTGTGGTAGTCTTGCCTGAGCCTGTTGGTCCCGTTACCAAAATAATACCCGTCGTTGCTTTTGTGGCATCATGGACCCTATCGAGTGCCTGCCCGTGAAAACCGAGCCCTTCCAGAGTGAAACCAGAGCGTCCTTCACGCAAAAGACGCATGACAATCTTTTCGCCAAAGAATATGGGGAGTATCGACACGCGAAATGAAACCTTCTGTCCTTCCATTTCCATCTTAAAGCGACCGTCTTGTGGAAGTCGTTTTTCGTCAAGTTTCAAATTTGAGAGCACCTTGATACGAGCGGCGATGGTAGAGGATGCGTGCTTAGGAAGCGACATCGCATCATGCAAAATACCATCGATACGGTACCGGACGAGCAGTTCATTTTCCATGGGCTCAATATGGATATCAGAGGCATTTTGTATAATTGCGTGGCGTAAAAGCGTATCCACAATACGAACAACAGGTAGATCTTCTGCCATTTTTTTAAGATCTTCTTCTGAAACATTTTCTCCCCCATCTTCCGCTACCAATTTGAGTGCTGAGGATTCCTTAGCAATAAGGTCACCGAATTCGTCTTTGAGTGTTTTTTGATACTGTTGGAGTGCGTTCTTCATTGACTCGGTATCAGTGAGTCGTGGGAAGATTCGTAACCCCACTTTCTTTTTTACAAAATCTATTGCGGGAAGATCTACCGTATCGAGCATTGCCACTTCGAGCGCGTCATTTGATTTCTTAAAAGCGATGATGTTGTGGTTTCGTGCCACGGGCTCGGGTATGAGTGAAAGCACTTCAAAGGGTATTTTCATTTCTTTAAGCGAAACAAAGGGGACACCGAGCACATACGATTCAATGCGTCGCAAATCATCTTCGGAAATTGATCCTGATGAAACGAGCGCCTCGGCGAGTGAACGATGTTCCTCATCTGCAACACGCTCCGCGGCATCAATATCTTTTCGAGGAACTAAACCTGAATCTAAAATAAAACGTTTGAGTTGTGTGTCTTTAATTCTCATAGTACATTTGCCTCCGCCTCACACAGAGACCCATTCTATTCTTTCAGTATACCATCACGACATTGTATTTCACGGATATTTCTGTTTATAGTAAGTAAGTGATAGTGTTACGTGTGTAGCCCTTTTGCGACACATTGACTTTCATGCGTTACATAGTACTATATGGATGAACGTAACGTCGGCTTGTGGCCGACATTTTTGTTACGTGAATTACCATTACATAGCATCACCGTACGCACATAAAAATTTTGTCGTACTGCACTAATTACATATGTTTGATTTAAAAGTAATCAATTCGGTACTCGACCAGATGGAAGAAGAGCGTGGCATACCACGTGAAAAAATGATCGAAGCTATCGAGCAAGCACTTGCGACCGCATATAAGAAAGAATTCGGAAAACGAGGGCAAATTATCCGCGCAAAATTTGACATCACCACAGGTGCAACTAACTTTGAGCAGATTAAAATTGTCGCTGATGACACAACCGTGAGAATGGTTGAAGAAGATGAAGGAGTTATGGAGCAAGATGAACGTGATGAGATTGTTGATGAGGATGATCCTCGCGTGCGCTTTGACCCAGAAAAACACATCCTCATTGAAAATGCGCGCCTCATTCGCCGAGATGTGGGTGTCGGTGATGAAATGGTATTCCCTCTTGAACCTAAAGATGATTTCGGGCGCATCGCGGCACAGACCGCAAAACAGGTCATCATTCAAAAAATCCGTGAGGCGGAAAAAGAATCCGCACTCAAAGAATTTGGCCAAAAGGCAGGTGACATCGTCATGGGACACGTACAGCGATTTGAGCGTGGAAATCTCTATATCGACCTTGGTCGAGTAACCGGTGTAATGCCTTATGATGAACAAATACCTGGTGAGCGATTCAAACCAGGAGAACGCGTACGCGCGCTCTTGGTATCTGTGGATGAAACGGCACGCGGTATTTTCCTCAAACTTTCTCGATCACACCCTGATTTTCTTGCTAAATTATTTGAAATTGAGGTGCCCGAACTCCAAAGTGGAGCGGTTGAGGTAAAATCAATCGCGCGCGAAGCGGGTTCACGATCAAAAATCGCTGTATTCGCGCGCGAAGACCACATCGATCCTGTTGGCTCTATGGTGGGTCAGCGTGGCGTACGTGTCTCTACGGTTATGAGTGAGCTTGGGGGTGAGAAAATTGACATCATTGAATGGTCACCTGAATCTGCCGATTTTATTGAGGACTCGCTTTCACCTGCTCAAATACTCAAAGTTGAAATATTGAGAGATGAAAACAAAGAAATTAATGGCGAGGAAGGTCGTGGGCACGCGTTGGTGACAGTCTCCCCCGACCAACAATCACTCGCAATCGGGCGCGGCGGGCAAAATGTACGCCTCGCGGCAAAATTAACGGGTTGGAAGATTGATATCGTATCCGCGGGAAAGCAGGGTGGGAGTACTGACGATGCGGGGGAGAGGGCATTGGACGATATCGTGTAGAGGCATTATCATTACGTACTAACACATACACTATGAATCTATTACATGACATCCCTTCGGGAACCGCTGACGCGATGAATGTCATTATCGAAATTCCTAAGTTCTCAAAAAATAAATATGAGATCGATAAGGAGACGGGAATAATCGCCCTTGATAGGGCTATGCATACCGCGCAAGACTATCCGTTTGATTATGGTTTCGTGCCACAAACACTCTTTGATGACGGCGACGCGCTCGACGTAGTGCTACTCACCACATACCCACTTCTTCCGGGTATTCTCGTAAAAGCACGTCCCGTTGCTATCATGGAAATGACAGACAACGGTGATCGTGATGATAAAATTGTGGCAGTACCTGTCTCTGACCCCCGCTTTGATGAGATTCACGATCTTAGCGACCTCAATAAGCACTTTGTAAAAGAGATGACGCACTTCTTTGAAACATACAAAATGATTCAAAAAAAAGAAGTATCTGTTGGTGTGTGGAGTGGAAAAGACGCAGCGAAAGTTGCTTTCGAAAAAAGTGTTCAGATGTATCGGAGCGCGCATACCAAATAGTTAATTGGTATTTGATACACAAAAAAGCGGACACCTATGTCCGCTTTTTTGTGTGCATACGCATTTCATCACCCCTGTAGATAATTCGCCACCTATACCTCACTGATGCTTTATACTTAATACCATACTACCTCATGTGGTGTGGCAGTGTTTATATCAAAACTTTATTACCATAATTATTTTATTAAAAAATTTATGAAAATTGGATTCATTCAAAAACACACACCTTCACTTATCGCGATTATTGCGATAATACTCTGTGTTGTACCCTACGCAATGGCACAAGAATTACCCGAAAAAAAAGAGACACAAAACGCGGAGGTTAGAAGTGAGCGAGCAGAAGAAAGACAGCAACGACTTTCTGAAAATATGCAAAACCGCATCACAAACCTCACAGAAAATGTTATAGAGAGACTCGCTGCGATTACCGTTCGCCAAACCAACATCATTGTCCGCCTACACGAACGAACAGAAAAATTAGCACTAAATGGCGCTGACACTACACTGGCACGAGAACGTCTTACTGAAGCTCAGGAAAATAACGCGCGCGCAATTCAACAAATAAATGCACTCGGAGAAAGTGCACAAATCGTTCGTGCTGAAAATCCACGGGAAGCCTTCGCAAACATGCGCGCTGACCTGCTAGAAATACGTGAGATTCTCCGTAACACCCATCAGATATTGCTCGATACCGTAGCACAACTGAAGGAAGCCGCAAGAATATCAGATACCACACATAGCGTCAGCGATGCAGTATCACAAGACAACGGAGAAGCGCCTGACGCACCCGTGACAGAATAGTTAAAAAAAATAATAGATACATATGGATACTCATCAAAATAACAATCAAAATACCACCTCCCCCACACACCACGGACCAGTGCTTGGTCTACTCGTTATCATCCTTGTCGTTATTCTTGGCGGATTATACCTTTGGGGAAGCATACTAAATACGCAAGAACCAGTGGCGCCACAAGTCATCAATAATGAACCGGAAACACCGCGCGCAGAAGCGGATATCGAGATTTCACGAACACTAAGCTCATCGGACGAAATTGACGCAATTGAAACAGATATTGTGAATACAAACCTTGACTCTATTGATGCTGATATACAGGCCATGGACATAGAGTTCCAAAATTCTCTTGGAATGTAGTGGTAGTACATTTGAGATGCAACAGGCGCACCGAGGGTGCGCCTGTTTTGTTGCAAATACACAATCCTCGTGTACACTGTCTCACATTCGAAAGTGCGCAATCGGACACTGAACGGCGCACCATTAACAATAATCAAGATATATTCAATACAATGGAGCGTGAAATTTTAGAGCACATAACTGTCACAAAAAATGAACATTCAATGGTGACGATTGCGGGAGAGCTCCCGTGGAGTGAACTTGAAAAACATCGATCAGTGGCAGTGGGTGCTGTTTCAAAAAACCTTAAAATTGACGGATTTCGTGAAGGGCACATACCTGAGCACATCCTCATTCAAAAAGTCGGTGACATGGCGATTATTTCGGAGATGGCAGAACGCGCGATTGCGCGCGCGTATCCAGAAATTGTTAAACATCACGCACTTGATGTGGTGGGTTACCCGAGTATTTCAATTACCAAAATAGCGAAAGATAATCCACTCGGCTTTTCAATGACCGTTGCTGTCATGCCCACCATAACTCTTCCCGACTACACGAAGATCGCAAAAGATATAAATAAACACAAAGAATCAGAGGAGGTTACAGATGACGATGTCGAAAAACAAATTGCTGATATTCTGCGTCAAAAAGTAGCGTATGAACGTCTTCAATCAAAGGCTCAAAAGAACGATACTGAACATGTGCATGGGCCAGAGTGTGCGCACGAACATGATGAGGCATCAGAACATGTAACCGAGGAGGACGCTAAAACCCCCACCCCTGAACTGACCGATGAATTAGTGCAGACACTCGGGCAAAAAGGTCAATTTACAGATGTCGCTGATTTTAAGGCAAAAATTCGTGAGCACCTATCCATTGAAAAAATACGCGAAGTTAATTCAGCGCATCGCGCAAAGATAACGGACGCGATCATAGAGCACACAACCATTGAGCTCCCAAAGATTATGATCGATTCTGAAATAAATCAGATGTTTGCCCAAATGGAGGACGACCTCACGCGCGCGCAACTAAGCATGAGTGACTATCTTGAACATATCAAAAAAACACGAGATGATCTCACAAAAGAATGGACGCCTGCCGCGGAAAAGCGTGCAAAGCTTCAATTAATTCTCAATGAGATAGCAAAAAAAGAACATATTGAGCCACATAAGGAAATACTTGATTCGCAGGTGAAGCATCTCATGGAGCAATACAAGGATGCGGATGAATCACGAGTTCGCGTATATGTCTCATCGATACTTACTAATGAAGAAACACTGAAAAAATTAGAGGAGATGGCGTAATTCTGCATATGTGCCGGTAATGTAAAACCTCCGCGCGCCCAAAGGGCGCGCGGAGGTTTTATTCCTCGCGTCACTGCTACCTGTAAGACATTTAACATCTGGGACTTTTTTTGCTACTATATCGTGTATATGCAATCAAAAGAATCACACATACAAAATTATCTCGTACCCATGGTAATCGAAAAATCTCAAGGAGGAGAACGTGCCTTTGATATTTTTTCACGCCTTCTCAAAGAGCGAATTATTTTTGTCACCGGCCCCATCGAAGACCACATGGCAAACCTCGTAGTAGCACAACTTCTCTTTCTCGAAGCAGAAGACTCAAAGAAAGATATTCACATGTACATCAATTCTCCTGGAGGATCAGTGAGTGCGGGACTCGGTATTGTCGATACCATGAATCACGTTAAGCCCGATGTAGCGACCGTATGTGTCGGCATGGCTGCATCCATGGGATCAATTATCCTTTCACAGGGTGCCAAGGGCAAACGTTCAATCTTACCTAATGCTGAAGTCATGATTCACCAGCCATGGGGAGGCGCCCAAGGTCAGGCATCCGATATAGAAATCACTGCGCGACACATCCTTAAAACTCGAGAAACCCTAAACAAAATGCTAGCAAAAGCATCTGGAAAACCTCTTGCGCAGGTAGAAAAAGACACCGACCGAGACTTCTTCATGAGCGCTGAGGAATCTAAAAAATACGGATTAGTTGATACTATTTTGAAATAAACCACCTAACACACATATATATATATGGATTTTATAGTTGGTATTTTTGAGCAAGTTTTTAAAAAAGACTATATTCAAAGAGTTCCAGAATCAGAGATGATTGTAGAAACTGAATCGGAACTTCTCTCATATAACAGATCTATGAGAGAAGGTGGGGCTGCTTGGCCATATATAATATATACCGCATATTTCATGAGCCAATCTATTCAGAGGTGCACACACGTACTGGATATCGGCTGTGGCTCAGCTGATTTGCTTATGCTTGTCGCAAAAGCAAATCCACACATAACTTTTGTGGGGGTGGATCAAAGTGATATCGCGATTCATGAAGGACAAAAGAAAATTCTTGAAGAAGGTATATCAAATGTCACACTTATACAAAGTAACCTCACGACATTAAGTAATCTCAATGACCAATCATTTGATGGAGTTATCTCTCGATTTGCATTACACCATCTCCACGATATACAACAATTAGAGAGTGCATCTATGTCACTCCGGCGAGTACTCAAACATGGGGGCGCATTGTGTATCATTGATTTTAAAAGATTAAAATCATACCGCCTCATGAAATACGTAGCATACCGAAATAAGAAAAATGCGGGGGAATTAGTCTCTAGACTTTTCTATGAATCACTCAATGCTGCTTATACCAAAATGGACATCGAAAAGTATCTATCTAGGAACA